>CAKZHN010000349.1 GCA_936924235.1 uncultured Rhodoplanes sp.
GGCCTTCGCGGGAACCTCGCAGGCGCACAGCGAAGAACCTGGGCAGATCATGGCCGGCCCGACGTCGAAAGCCGGCCACGACTGCCCGCGCTGTCCGCGGCTTGTCGCCTTCCGTGAAACCTGGCGGGCGCGTGAACCCGACTGGTTCAACGCGCCGGTGCCGTCGTTCGGGCCGGTCAATGCAAGGCTGCTGATCGTCGGCCTCGCGCCGGGCTTGCGCGGCGCGAACCGCACCGGACGGCCGTTCACGGGCGATTACGCCGGTGACCTGCTCTATGCGACCCTGAAGGAACACGGCTTCGCCCGTGGCACCTTCGACGCCCGGCCCGACGACGGGCTCGAGCTTGTCGATGCGCGGATCACCAACGGCGTGCGCTGCGTGCCGCCGGAGAACAAGCCGACGCCCGCCGAGATCAACACCTGCCGCGATTATCTCGTGCCGAGCATCGCCGAGATGAAAAAGCTCGAGGCGATCGTGGTGCTCGGCCGCATCGCGCACGAGACGACGGTCAAAGCCTTGAACGGCAAGCGCTCGGCCACGCCGTTCAGCCATGGCGCCACCGCCGAGTTGGGCAAGTTCAGGCTGTTCAGCAGCTATCACTGCTCGCGCTACAACACCAACACCGGCGTGCTGACGCCGAAGATGTTCCGCGCGGTGTTCGCAGCGGTGCGCAAGCATCTGGATCGCTAAGGTCCGATTCAACTCCGTTGAACCAGACCTGACGCTCACGGGCCGCACGCCTTCAGGAACGTCGTCACCTTGGCCTTCAGGCCCTTGGTCGGCCAGACAGCCGGCTTGATCGGCCCCGACACCGTGACCTTGCTGCCGTTGCCGAGCACGCCAAACACCGGATGCGTGCGCGCGACGACTGCGCGGATCTCCACGCCGCCGGTCATCTCGAAGTTGGCGCTGTGCCGCGACACGCCGGTCAGCGTCGTGCTCTTGAGGCCGCTGCGGAGCTTCAGCGTCACCGCCTCGCCGCCGCCCTTGCCGACATGGCTCTCGGCAGCCGCCCCCACGTCGATCGCGCCGTCGGCGCGGCACTGCGCCCAGAATTCGTAGTCGACCTCGGACTCGTTCGGCATGCCGGAGAGGAACGCGCGGCCGTCCTTCTTCGACACCGTCCACACCACGTCGGCAGCATGGGCCGCAGCAGACGACAGGACCAGACCCGCGACGCTTACGACTGCCAGAAGCCGCGCCATTCTCGATGCCTCAGCGCCGGTACGACATGAATTCCATCAGCGAGCCGTCGGGATCGCGGAAGTAGACGCTGGTGCCCTCGCCCTTGGCGCCGAAGCGCTTCATCGGTCCCGCTTCCACGGCAATGCTGTGCCGCTTCAGATGCGCGATGGCGTCGTCGATCGGGCCGTCCCATTCGAAGCACAAATCGCTGTTTCCGGGCTGCACCGGCAGCCGCGCCACCTCGGCGGGCCTCACGCCCTCGCCGTGCACGTTGAGCTGCTTGTCGCCGAACCGGTAGGCCCAGCCGGCCTGCCGCTGCACCAGCTCGGCGCCCATCACGTCGCGATAGAACGCGTTGGAGCGCTGCCAGTCCGACACGTGGATCACGCAGTGGTCGAGTTTGGTCGGAATGGGCATGGGCTCCTCCTCCGTATCACGCCTGCGGCACGCCGAGCTTCTTGCCGACGCGGGCCGCGACCTCGCGGCGCTGCTCGTTCAACTTGGCGAAGCGGCTGCGCAGCAGCGCCGTCAGCTCGGCCGGCGCGGTCTTCGGTGAGCCGGAATTGAACGGCGGCTCCGGGTCGTACTCGATCTGGAGCTGGATCTGCCGCGCCACCTCCTCGCCTTCGAGCACCGCCGCGACCGCAAGCGCGAAGTCGATGCCGGAGGCCACGCCCGCGCCGGTGATGACGTTGCCGTCGGTGACCACGCGCTCGCTCACCGGGATGGCGCCGAGAAGCTTCAGGTGATCGATCGCGGCCCAATGACAGGTCGCGCGCTTGCCCTGCAGCAGCCCCGCGGCGCCGAGCACCAGCGAGCCGGTGCAGACCGAGGTCACATACTTGGCGCCGCGCGCCTGCTTCTGCAGGAACTCCAGCACGGACTGATCCTCCATCAGGTCCTGCTGGCCGGGCCCGCCCGGCACCATGATCAGGTCGAGCGGCGGGCAGTCGGCAAGCGTCACGGTCGGCACGATCTCCATGCCGCGGTCGGTCTTCACCGGCGCAAGGCTATGCGCGACGAGATGCACCTTGGTGTCCGGCAGCCGCGCCAGCACCTCGTAGGGCCCGGTCATGTCGAGCTGGGTGAGCCGCGGAAAGATCAGCATGCCGATCAGGCGCTCACTCATGACGCTCTCCTCCCGGCTCTCGCCTATCCCTTGTCGCGCAACAGCCGGCCGCGCTCGCGCGACCAGTCGCGCTTCTTCTCGGTCTCGCGCTTGTCGTGCAGCTTCTTGCCCTTGGCGAGCGCGACCTCGACCTTGGCGCGGCCCTTGTCGTTGAAATAGATCTTGAGTGGCACGACCGTCATGCCCTCGCGCTCAATCGCGCCCATCAGCTTGTTGATCTGCCGCCTGTGCAACAGGAGCTTGCGCGGCCGTTTCTGCGAATGATTGAATTGGCCGGCCTGCTTGTATTCGGTGATATTGGAGTTGATCAGCCAAAGCTCACCGTCGCGGGTCGCCGCATAGGCTTCCGCGATGCTGGCCTTGCCGGAGCGCAGCGATTTGACCTCGCTGCCGGTCAGCATCACGCCGGCCTCGAAGACTTCGTCGATCGCATAGTTGAACCGCGCCTTGCGGTTTTCGGCGACGATCTTGATCTTGGATTCGCGTTTGGCGGCCATTTGGCTGCAATCGATCAAAAGCCGCCGCGCCGGTCAATCCTGGCCCGCCGAGGCGTTTTCTGCGTCACAGTCAGCACGTGTTTCTCCGCTTGATGTTCGGACATGTGTTTCCGGCTCCGCGCGGCTGATGCTCGCGGATCGCCAGTTCCGTTTGTCCCTGTCCCCGGGCTTCCGCCCGGTCTTTGCGTGCCTCCCGAGGGAGGCGGAGCGCCGAAACGGCGCAAGTAGCAATGGGCACCTCAGCGAAGGTGCCCGCGTGCCGTGCTACCGGCACGCGCGCCTTCCGGCGCTCCACCGCGGCGATTTTTGACGCAGCCACCGTACTTCTTCGCCGGACCGGAGGACCATATCCTCACGTTATCCAGGCAGCATTTGCGCTGCCCTTCATCCGAGCGGGTCGCAGCCATTCAAGGCGGCCCCCTCATCGGGGACGGACGGTGACTGCGCTTCCTGGTCCGGGCTTACGAAGCACGGATGCAGGCGCCGCAATCCCCGCTCCGCCAACGGCACGTCTCCGGAGACGCCCTCAGTGAACGGGGATGGACGGGAACATAATGCGAACCATTGTGTACGTCAAGTGCACATATTGCGATAACGTAGGATGCTGCCCACGCGCGAAGCCGCCGCCGTGGGCTCCGGGCCGAGGCCGGAGTTCCGTCGGCTCTCGAACACAACAGTATCGAATGGCACCGAAATTTAACGCTCAGGCCAATGCAAACCACCCTCGGTATTAGTCCGGCCAAACCAATACACAGCAGACAATAAGCAGGCTTACGACCAAGCTGACGGCATGAGCCAGTTTCAGTTCTACGGGTTTATCGCCGTCGCGGCCCTGTCCGGGCTGGCGCTGATCGTGCTCATCTTCTGAAGCCGGCCCGTCTCACCCCACCGCAGCCAGGGTGAACGCCAGCACCAGGGCGGTGTGCAGGGCGAGCACGATCCAGATGTGCCGCAGGCTCCACTGCACGATCCTCACGGCGGCCACCCTGCCCCTTCGCATCACGCCAGGCATCGAGGACATCGCGCCGCTCAGCGGCGCTTCAGGCTGACGATGTAGGCGACCAGGTCGTCCTCGCCGCTGCCTTGGAATGCGAAGTCCGGCATCAGCACATGCGGGCCGCGCAGGAAGGCGTGCAGCCATAGGGCCGAGCGCCGTCTGGCGATCACGGTGAAGTCCGGCGCGAAGCTGCCGGTGCCCGCGGTCTCCCGCTCCACCGAATGGCACGCGGTGCATCGTGCCTGCGCGGCAAGCCGCCCGTTCTCGGCGTCGCCGCTCGCGGCGGCCGCGCCGTGCATGCGGATGAGCAGCGTGGCAACCAGAATGGCCAGTATCAGGTAGAGTCGGCCTTGGGTGGCCATTGCAGATGCTCCCGACGGAAATCTGCCTTCGGGTTTGCCGGACGCAAAGCGCGACCGTATTGATTTGCATCAACTGAAAATGGAACGCCGGCGCGCCGAGAAGGTGCGGCCCTGGCGTTCAGCCGAGCTCGACGATCTGGGCGTCTCCGGCGTAATCGCCGGTCAAGGAATGCGCCACCTTGATCGCCTGCTCCAGCGTTTCGCCCGGATGCAGGCTCGTGAGAATGAAGCGGCGGGTGGCAGCGCCGACCGCGAGGTCGTCAATGATGTCCTCGACCCGGTGGCAGTCCTTGCCGACGACCACCACGCATCGGACTCCATCTTTGATGAATTGCGCGACCGTGCGTTCCAGGTGCGGGACATAACCCGATGGCAGGTGCAGCACGATTTTTTTCTGGAAGGGCATGCGGCTTCACCCCCGCGCACTCCTGGAAATCGGAATCTGTGCAATCGTCTCGCCGACATCGTTGACGACGACAACGCGCCAGCGGCTTTCCGTGACCGGGTGCTTGTCCAGGTCCGCGGCCATCTCGACGGCTTCGTCACGGGCCTCGAAATCGTCCCGCAACGCGAGGCCCGAATTGTCCTCGACCTCGTCGCTCCCTTTGACGTGGAAGAAGTACAGCGGCATACGCAGTGAACTTAGAGTTGAGCGTGTCGTTCCCGTTCGCGTGCCTCACGGTTAACGGGAGGTTAACGCAACTTCCGTCGAAGCCGACAACTCAAGCCTGCGTTGCGGCTCAAGGCCGCGACGCAACCCATCGGTTTTGCAAATGCTCGTCGTGCCTTCGGGCCCGGCCGATGCGCTCGCCGGTCAGTTGATCAGGCCGGCATGCACCATGGCTTCACGCACTGCGGCCTCGGCTTTCGGCGATGCCGGCACCATCGGCAGCCGTACCGAGTTCTCGCACTTCCCGAGCAACGACATCGCATACTTGATCGGCGCCGGGCTCGTCTCGACGAACAGGTTCTGGTGCAGCGGGGCGAGCTTGTCCTGCAGCTTCAGCGCGGTGGCGTAGTCGCCCTTCAGGCACGCCGCCTGGAATTCCGAGCAGAGCCTGGGCGCGACATTCGACGTCACCGAGATGCAGCCATGGCCGCCATGGGCGTTGAAGCCCAGCGCCGTGATGTCCTCGCCGGAGAGCTGGTTGAAGTCCTCGCCGATCGCGGCGCGCTGCTGCGACACCCGCGCCATGTTGGCGGTGGCGTCCTTCACACCGGCGATGTTCTTGAGCTCATAGAGCCGCTTCATGGTGTCGACGTTGATGTCGACGATCGAGCGCGCCGGAATGTTGTACATGATGATCGGAATGCCGATCGCGTCGTTGATCGCCTTGAAGTGCTGGTAGAGCCCTTCCTGGGTCGGCTTGTTGTAGTACGGCGTCACGATCAGCACGGCGTCGGCGCCGGCCTTCTCGGCGTGCTTCGACAGGCTCACCGCCTCGGCGGTCGAGTTGGAGCCGGCGCCGGCCACCACCGGAACCCGGCCCTTGGCCTGGTCGACGCACCACTCGACGACCTGCTCGTGCTCCTTGTGGGAGAGCGTCGGGCTTTCGCCCGTGGTGCCGACCGGCACGAGGCCGTTGGTGCCTTCGGCGATCTGCCACTCGACCAGCTCACGGAACGCCTTTTCATCGACTGCGCCGTTTTTGAACGGCGTGACGAGCGCGGTGAACGATCCCCGAAACCTCGTCTTGGCAGCCATGGCAGTCCTCGATTCACTGGTTCGGGCGGACCCCGGCGGCCGCCCGTATGAAGGTAAGATAACAGGAAATACCGCCCTGGTCCGGCTTATGTAAGAGCCGCGACTGGCACCCCGCTTCCACAGGGAACCCGGGCCGGCTTCGCCGTTCATAGTGAATTCAGTTTCGGGATGCCAAGCCGTGGCGGTTGGGGACAAACTCCGGCGTTTGCCCCACTGTCGTCTTGTTTCCGGAGTTTTTGGCTTTCGCCAATCCTTTCAATGCAATAGCTATCGGTGTTGAATCCGCTGATTCGCGCCGCAGGAGGGACAAGCCGTTGGTCCACCGCACCCGCCCGGGCAGGTTTTGGCCGTTCGCTGTGGTCGGCGCTGTCGCTTTGATCCAGCCGGCTGTGGCCGCGCCGCCCACGAACGCGCCCTCGTCCACCAGTTCGCAGACGCAGACCGACAGCAAGACCAAACCCAAGTCTTCTGACGCGAAGTCTTCTGACGCGAAGTCTTCAAGCGCGAAGTCGTCGAGCGAGAAGAAGCCGCCGACTGCAGCGAAGCCTGACGCCAAAACTGCGGCGAAGCCTGCGGCCAAAACGGCAGCCAAGCCCGCGCCCAAAGCGGCGGCCAAGCCGACAGCTGCGGCGAGCAAAGTCCCGCTGCCGGCTGCCAAGCCTGCAGCGTCCGCGGCGTCAGCTTCTGCTTCTGCACCATCGGCTCCCGCAGCCTCGCCTCCGGTCGCAGGCGCCGGGCATGTGTTCATGTCGCCGGTCTCCACCAGCACGTTCGCGCCACTGCGTCCGGCGGCGGACAGCGCCGACAGCGCGACCCCCTCGACCACCGCAAGCTCGTCGCTCGGCAATGGCAAGGCGGTGCCGCCCGCCGCCTCGACGATCGTGACGGCGGCGGCGCTCGATGTCGCGATGCTCAAGCGCTCGATCGAGCTCGTGCGCACCGGCAAGCAGTCGGAAGCCAGCGAAGTCCGCAAGACCATTTCCGATCCGGCCGCCAAGAAGCTCCTGGAATGGGTGATCCTGCGGAGCGACGATTCCGGCTCCGAGTTCTCGCGCTACGTGGCGTTCATCTCGGCCAACTCGAACTGGCCGAGCATCGTCACGCTCCGCCGCAAGGCCGAGGCCACGGCGTTCCAGGACCGTCCGGATGCCTCGAGCGTCGAAGCCTACTTCCGCCAGTGGCCGCCGCTGTCGGCCAAGGGCAAGTTCGCCTATGCGCGGGCCCTGCTCACCCGCGGCGACCGCAAGAGCGCCGAGGCCATGATCCGCGACTGCTGGCGCAACGACGGCTTCTCGCAGGAGGTCGAAAGCAGGGTCTACGAAGCCTTCAGCGACATGCTGACCCGCGCCGACCACAAGGCGCGGATGGACCGCCGCCTCTACGAAAAGGACGACTCCGAAGCGGGGCTGCGCGCCGCGCAGCGGCTCGGCGGCGACCAGGTGCTGATCGCCAAGGCCCGTATTGCTCAACTGGGTAAAGGTTCGGCCAAGGCAGCGCTCGACGCGGTGCCGGCCGGATCCCGCGACGACATCGGTTACAAGTTCTCGCGCATCCAGGCGGACCGCCGCGCCGACCAGCTCACCGAGGCGGTGGCGCTGATCAAGACCATCCCCAAGCCGCTCAACGAGAGCCACGATCTCGACGAGTGGTGGCTGGAGCGCCGCGTGCTGGCGCGCAAGCTCCTCGACGCCGGCGACGCGCAGAACGCCTACATCGTGGCGCGCGACGCCACCGAGCCGGACAGCCCGAACTACCGCGCCGAGCACCACTTCATGGCCGGCTGGATCGCGCTGCGCTATTTGCATGATCCGCAAACGGCTTACGCGCATTTCCTCAAGATTTCCGAGAACAACGAGAACCCGATTTCGCTGGCGCGCGGCGGCTATTGGAGCGGCCGCGCCGCCGAGGCCATGAACCGCATGTCGGAGGCCCGCCGGCACTATCAGGAGGCGGCGCGCTTCCCGACGGCGTATTATGGGCAGATCGCCCGCGCCAAGGTGGGCTTAGGCGAGCTCGCGCTCAACGCCTATCCGTCGCTGTCGAGCTCCGAGCGCAGCAAGGCGATGCAGTCCGACATCGTGCGCGCCGTGGAGCTGCTTTACACCGTCGAGGCCCGCGATCTCGCCTGGGCGATGCTGGCGGACTCCGGCGACAAGTCGAACGACCTCGGCACGCTGGTGCTGCTCGGCGAGCTGGCCTCCAAGTACAAGGATGCGCGCGGCATGCTGCTGGTCGGCAAGCTCGCGTTGGCCCGCGGCCTGCCGCTCGACCACGCCGCCTTCCCGACGCTCGGCGTGCCTGAGTACACGCCGATCGGCCCGCCGGTCGAGCCGTCGATCGTCTACGGCATCGCGCGGCAGGAGAGCTGGTTCAATCCGAAGACCGTCTCCAGCGCCAACGCCTATGGGCTGATGCAGGTCACGCCGGCGGCCGGCAAGTACATCGCCGGCAAGTTCGGCGCCACCTACGACCAGAAGCGACTGCTGAGCCCCGATCAGTCGTACAATGTGCAGTTCGGCGCGGCCGAGCTCGGCGACCTGATCAAGGACTATCGCGGCTCCTACATCATGACCTTTGCGGGCTACAACGCCGGCCGCGGCCGGGTGAAGGAATGGGTCGCCAAATACGGCGATCCGCGCGATCCCAAGGTCGATCCGATCGACTGGGTGGAGCGCATCCCGTTCGCCGAGACGCGCAACTACGTGCAGCGCGTGATGGAGAACATGCAGGTCTATCGCGTGCGCTTCGGCAGCAGCAACAGGCTTGCGATCGAAGCCGACCTCAAGCGCGGCGGCGCCGAGAACTAGGCGCCGCTCAAAAACAGCGGCACGGACGACCGCTACACTCCGAACGCTCCCACGCTTCGATGGATGGCGGACGCAATCCGGCCGAGAGCGGCGGTCGTGCGTCGGCGCGATCCCGATGATCGCGGCGGGCAGCCGAATTTTTAGAGAATTTCCAATTTCCCAACTGAATCAGGGCCTTCACGAAGAATAAGATATATCTTAAGATATTTCTATGTTGGATGGTTTCGGAGCAGACCGGTGCATTCGAAGAGCTCCCAATCACAGGACTGAAGCGTATGCCAAAGCCTGCTCATAGCGGTGGCGCCGGATCATTGGGGTCTTCTGCCGGGGCGCGAATTGGCCACATCAACCTCAAGGTCGCGGATTTGAACCGCTCGCTCGCCTTCTACGAAGGAGTTCTGGGTTTCAAAATCACCAAGCGGATCGGCGACGAGGCTGCATTCCTGGCTTACGGCGACTATCACCACGACATCTGCATCAACACCTGGGAGAGTTTCGGCGGCTCGCCGCCGGCAAAAGGCACGACCGGGCTGTTTCATCTCGCAATCGTCTACGCCACCAAAGCCGAGTTGCGAGCCGCCTATCTTCGACTGAGGACCGCGGGTATCACGCTGGATAACGCGGTGGACCATGGTGTCAGCCAGTCGCTTTATCTGCGGGACCCCGATCAAAATGGCGTCGAATTGTATTGGGATCGACCTCGTGATCGGTGGTGGGGAGATTCCGGCGAACTCAAGATGGGTCATCGCCCCGTTGATCCCGAAGAGTTGCTGCGGTCAGATGTCGGGGACGTGCAACAATCTTGAGGCTGGACCACCGTGGAAATCGCGACAGCAGAAGCCAGACCGGCGATCAACGCCCTGCCTGACAACGGCGAGAGCATCTATGTCGTCGCCTCCGACGGATTGAAGCTGCACGTCCGTGTGCATGGGCCGCGGCTCGCGCCGGGCGTCCCAGTGGTCTGCCTGCCGGGGCTCACCCGCACCGCCGAGGACTTCGACGATCTGGCCCGCGCGCTCGCCGGAAATCCCGAGGCGCCGCGCCGGGTCTATGCGTTCGACTACCGCGGGCGCGGCCTGTCGGACTACGACAAGAATCCGCAGAACTACAGCCTCGCCGTCGAGCTCGGCGACGTGCTCACCGTGCTGACCGCGCTCGGCATCCCGCCTGCGGTGTTCGTCGGCACCTCGCGCGGCGGCATCCTGACCATGCTGCTCGCGGCCGCGCGTCCCGTGGCGATCGCGGGCGCGGTGCTCAACGATATCGGCCCGGTGATCGAGCCCGCGGGCCTGGTGCGCATCAAGAGCTATGTCGGGAAATTGCCGCGGCCACGCAGCTTCGAGGAGGCCGCCGACATCCTGCGCCGGCTGTTCGGCCAGCAGTTCACCCGGCTGTCCGACGCCGACTGGCTCGCCTATGCGCGCCGCACCTTCAAGCCGGGCAAGCGCGGCCTCGATCCGACCTACGATGTGCAACTCGCCAAGACGCTCGCCGGCATCGACTTCAACCGGCCGATCCCGCCGCTGTGGGCGGAGTTCGACGCGCTCGGCCGCATGCCGCTGATGGTGCTGCGCGGGGCGAATTCCGACCTCCTGTCCGAGGAGACGCTGACCGCGATGCGCACGCGGCATCCGTCGCTCGAGGCCGTGGTGGTGCCCGACCAGGGCCACGCGCCGATCCTCAACGGCGATGAGACCGTCGGCCGGATCGGCGCGTTCATCGCCGCCTGCGAGGCGAAGATCTCGCTACGCGCCGGCGCCGCCTGACGCCGCGGCGCACGCAAGCTCGCGCGACACCTCTGCGACAACGCTGTCCCAATCGCCGGGACGCGGCTGGCGGAACAGCCGCGCCGTCGGATACCACGGGCTCGTGTCGCCCTGGAGCAGCCAGCGCCAGTCGGGAAGATGCGGCAGCAGGATCCAGACCGGCCGCCCGAGCGCACCGGCGAGATGCACCATCGCGGTGTCGCTCGAGATCACCACGTCCATCAGGGCGATGGCCGCCGCGGTGTCCTCGAACGGCGTGATCTGGTCGCCGATGTGGTCGAGCTGCGGGTTCGCGCGGATGAGCTCCGCGTCGCCATCGCGCAGGCCGTTCTGCAGGCCGACGAAGCTCACGCCGGTGTTGGCAAGCAATGGCAGCAGCGGCGGCAACAGGATCGAGCGCTCGGCATCGCCCTGGTAGGTCGCATTGCCGGCCCAGTTGAGCCCGACGCGAATACCCGCGGACCCTCCGAGACGCGCTCGCCAATGTTCGAGCCGGTCCGGTGGCGCCGTCAGGTACGGCGTGTCCGCCGGGATGGTGTCGAGCGTTGTGCCGAAGGCGAGCGGCAGGCTGCACAGCGGGCAATGGAAATCGTGCTCGGGCAGCGGCTCTCCCGTGGCGATCACCCGCTCGACGCCGGGCGTGCCGATGAGGAGCGCGACCAGGCCCTTCTGGACCTGCAGGATGACGCGCGCGCCGGCCGCCGCCGCAAGCTTCGCGTAACGGCAGAACTGGATGGTGTCGCCCAGGCCCTGGTCGGCGAACAGCACGATGGTCTTGCCTGAGAGGTCTTCGCGGCCGAGCCAAGGCTGTCCCGTGAACTGACCGGTGAAGAATTTCAGATTGGCGACCTTCCAGCGCCACTCGTACTCGCGAAAGCCGCGCGGCAGGTCGCCGAGGCGCAGGCACAGCGTGGCGAGATCGTAGTGCGCGTTGACGAAGTCCGGATCGATCGAAAGCGCGCGCTCGTAGCCTGTGAGCGCATCGTCGAAGCGCCGCAGCTCCTGCAGCGCGCCGGCCCGGTCGGTGAGATAGGACGGGTTGTCGGGGCTCTGCGCCAGCGCCTGCTCGAAGCACGCCAGCGCCTCGGCGGCGCGGCCGAGGCCTTTCAGCGCCCTGCCCCGCCCGGCCATGCTCTCGGCGGAATTGGGATCGATGGCCAACGCACGGTCATAGCTTGCGAGCGCGGCGTCGTAGAGCCGGAGCTGCAGCAGGGTCACGCCGCGGTGCGCATGGGCGTCGGCGAATTCCGGCGCGATCGCCAGCGCGCGGTCATAGCTTGCCAGCGCGTTCGGCACACGGCCCAGCTCGCGCAAGGCGCTGCCGCGGTTGCAATGGGCTTCGGCGTTCTGCGGGTCGATCGCGATGGCGCGATCGGCGCTGGCCAGCGCCTCCTCGTGGCGCTTGAGCGCGAGCAGCACGGCGCTGCGGCTCGTGTGGGCGCCGGCGAGGCCCGGCACAACCGCTAGCGCGCGGTCGTAGCTTGCCAGCGCCTCGTCGAAGCGGCGGAGCTCGTGCAGCGCGCTGCCGCGGTTGGCGTGCGCTTCGGCGTATTGCGGATCGATCGCGATGGCGCGGTCGTAGCTCTGCACCGCCTCGGCCCAGCGTTTCATGCGATGCAGAGTGACGCCGCGGTTGAGCTGGATCGGCGCGTAGCCCGGCGCGATGACCGAGGCCCGGGCGTAGGTCAGCAGCGCGTCGTCATGGCGGCCGAGATCGCGCAGCAGGTTGCCGCGGCTGCCCAGCGCCTCGGCAAAGTTCGGATTGATCGCGATCGCGCGGTCGTAGTCTGCCAGCGCCTCGTCCGGCCGCTTCAGCGCCTCGAGCGCGCGGCCGCGGTTGTAGTGCGCCTCGGGCACGTTGGGATTGAGCGCCAGCGTCTGGTCGTAGCTCTCGAGCGCCTCGGCGGGCCGGCCGAGCGCATCGAGCGCGTTGCCGCGATTGAAGTGCGCCTGGAGATAGCCGGGCTGCAGCGCGATCGCCTGGTCGTAACTTGCGACCGCCTCCTCGAAGCGCCCGAGTCGCTCCAGCACGGCGCCGCGGTTGAGGTGGGCCGGCGCCTGGCGCGGCGCCGCCGCGACCGCACGCGCCAGCAGCCGCTCGCCCTCATCGAGCCGGCCGAGTTGGGCCTCGACCGCGCCGAGCATGTGCAGCGCATCGAACTGATTCGGCTCGCCCGCCAGAACCGTCCGGTAAAGCTCGGCGGCCTTCGCGAGATTGCCGGCCTGGAGCAGGCTCAGCGCCTCGGCGAGCAGATTTTTGATGGATTTGGCCAAGACGCCTCTCGGGACGGATACGGTCGAGAGGCGAATTACCGACTGCGGCGGCGATAGACAAGGTCGTGAGTCGCCCTGGGGCCCGGCCCAGGGACCCCCGGACGCCTGCGGACGCCGATTCTAGTCGATGGCGGTCAATGCGGCCGGCGCATCCGACGCCTCGCGGCCTCTGAGCAGCACGTCGCTGCCGACGGCCAGCCGGAAGCCGCCGCTCCGCAGGTCCTCAAAGGCGATGCCCTGCTCGGTCCAGAACCGCTGGATCTTCAGGATGGTCTGGAGCTTGGGCTCGACGGTTCCCTGCTCGATGCGGTGCACTGACTTCTGCGTCAGCCCGATCCGCCGGGCGAACTGATCCTGGCTCAGGCCAAGGATGGCCCGAGCCGACCGCACCTTGGCCGCGAACGCAATCCGCTCGACTCGCAGGTCATGGGCCAGATCGTAGCGTGGCCGCCCCTGCGACATATCGATGGCCACATCCATGGGACGCTCGCTTTCAAACAGGACACACAAAGACAAACCCCCGGCGGCCGAAGCCGCCGGGGGCTAGATTTTCACGCATCAAGATGCGCGATCATCCCGCTTACGGAACGATGTCGCGGTGGATACGCCACGTGGCCGCCCAGGTGTCCTGGTCGCCGA
>CAKZHN010000350.1 GCA_936924235.1 uncultured Rhodoplanes sp.
GCTGCAGGAAGCGGTGCCGCCTTCACGGGCATGTCCGCAGCCGAGGCCGGCACGGAAGCAGCAGCAAACACGAGAACAGTCAGTAGCCTTTTCATAGATGAAACGTCTCCCCACTTGAGCGGCTATCCTGACCAACACTTCGGCGTCTTCCCAATAGCGTTTGATAAAAAGGAAGGGCTTGGGAGGTGGATCAATCCACATCCGCGGCGGCTGTTGCCACCGCGCAACATGATCTTTATCAAACGACGCAGCGGAGTGTGCTATCTAGCTGTGCTCAGTCTTCCGAAGCGAACTTTGATCTATCGACGCTTGCGTCCATGGCGAGGATGATGAGCTGGAGAGGTCCTTGCAAAAAGGAACTATATGGCGAGAAGGTTCTTGACCCATGTCTCGCCGTTTCGATCTGACGCAATGTGGCGGTAGATGGAAGGTGCCGTTCATGCACCCCAAAGACACTGATGGCATCTGCCCGCTGGTGGATGGCGCGGCGCGAGCTACGGCTTCCGCCACATGCCGCGAAACAGCTGTTATTTTGTGATCAGCTCTTGCGGCACGCCGAGCAAAGCAGTCTTCGACACTTCTAGTGAAGCGTGGGCATGTTCGCGCAAATCCGTTCCCATGTTTCTGCGATATGCTCCAGCATTATGCGGTGACCGGCCTCGGCCGCGCGCTTGGCCATATCGCGGCACTCCGAAGCGTGCTCGTAGCACTCTTGCGGTGTGATGGATTTGAGAGGTGACGGACGCATTTCTTCAGGCCCACGAGATACCCAAGGCTATCAGGCCACTGCCGCCGCACCATTCGGGACAAATACCTAGAGCAATGCCGGTATTTGACTAACTCTACTTCATGATCGGCCGAGTGCCCCTGTCGAAGCGAAGATAGTGGCGGGTGATCTCCTAATGGTCAGGTCACTCGCTCCTATTTCCGCCGGAGTATCGAAGCCCCTTGCCGGCTTGGCCCGGGATTGGCGGAACGGGAACGGCTCCGATGTGTTTTTCTGCTGCAAAACTCAACTGCCGATGCGGTTAAAGAAGCGAACCATGGAAGAGAATCGATGGGGGATTTTTGTTGGGCTACTCCTGCTCGGCTTGGCGATAGCTACTGTAGCGGCTGGCCTTGCAGTGGATCACTGGACGGGAACAGTATCTCTCGGTCCATCGAAATTTGGACAGATGTCAACCTTCCAGCAGATCTGCACAAACCTCTCGAACTTGCGCATCGCCCAATAAAAAATGTCTCCGGGCCAGATGAGCAGTGAGGATGGCGACTCATCACAAACCTGCCGCCCAGATATCGTTCCCGCCAGCTTGGAAATATCCAAAAGGCCAATGGAAGATTGATCGCTTCTCTGAACGCTAATCGGCTAGGTCGGACCAAAGCTGAGAGCTAATCACGAAAGTATCGCGCTTGCTTCAGGTCCAGCGGAAAGACCTCATGCTTGGCATGCTCGATTGCCCGCTCGATCAGGTTCGACAGCACCGCTTCCTGCAGATCGTCAGCCAGCATTTGAGCCGTCTGCAGCAGTTTGATGATTTTCTGTTGTTGATCTGACATTGAGTTCTCCAGAAGGCTATGAGCGGCAAAATCCGCTTGCACTTTCTTATGAAAACTAAAGATGTCATCGCCACCGCTGTTGGGCAAGCGGATACCATGGCACTCCGCTAGCTGGTGTCAGATCCAAAGGCCGTGGAGGACCACCCTAGGAACCAACGTTGCCGCTGCGCCACGATCGCTCCCGTATTGAATTCACCCCCTTGATGAGCCTGCCTCGGAAAGCCGATAGCTTAGTGCAGGCTATGGGGGATCTGTTGAGGACGAAGGCATTAGGTCCGATCACAGTTGTCGACGGCGTGCGGCTCACGCGTGCAATGAAGGCGCTCCTGATTCAGCACGCCTCGGGCGAACGCGCCGTGCGTGTGAGCGATGGAGACACGTTGCGAGCTCTGCGAGCACGGGGGCTTATCCGTTACAACCGGGTGACCCGGCCGTCGCAGTCAATCGCGACGCAGCGCGGTCGTGAGGTCATTGCGATGGTGTTGGCACAAATGGCCGAAGTTCTGGCGGGTGGCTCGACCACCTGACAGGCGTGAAACGGCTTCAACAAGCGAGCTCTTTTATGAAGGCCCGTTGCGATCGCTAGTCTCTGGAAATAATCCCGCTCTCAAATCAAAAAATTATCATTTGATAAATTCCAGTGTCGGATGCCCAGCACTTTACCAAAGACCCAGTTCTGTAGAGCGCATCGGCCAGTTTGGCGGTAGCAAGCTGCCCTGCTGGGAGAGAATGATGGGATATTCGATTTTCCTAGGCATAGCAGTTTCGTTTTTGATCACCGCCGAAGTCTTCGCGGCGTGCGATGAGCCTTATGGCCTGTGTATGTCTCAATGCGTCACTTCCAGCGCACCGGAGCGATGCATGCAGCGCTGTCAGCACTCGCTCGACCGCTGTTCAAAGTCTGGCGTGTTCCAAATGCCTATCGGCTTCAAGTACCTGGATGCGCCGTGGTTTGCGGCTCAAGCCAAGCTCCTCGTAAGCAAAGAAAATCGGAACCTGCAGGCCGCTAACGATCCAAAGTTGCCATAGGCGACAGGTCCATCGCATCAATGCATCAGGAAGCGGTCCAAGCCATAAAAAGCTAGAGCAACCATCCAACCAGCAAGTAAACAAAATGCCTGCTTGCAGTGGGACTGGCTGGCGATGCTTCCGGGCACGCCAGCCAGTCCCTGTAGGCCGTACAGGAGATCAACCCCGCACTTCATTATGATGACGTTGGACGGTGTATTTTTGGTGAGTGTCGTTTGATATCAAAAATAGCGCGTGGCTTCATGCTAACCGCAAGTAGGCTGGCGCGCATTTTTTCGGCCACCGGTGACACTCGGCTCGCCGAGAGTACTTGACGTATTGTTGGTCCCCCTCCCGCCTGTCGGGGGCGCGGTGCTAACCCCCGCCAGACCGAGGCATACAGCCCTGAGCATTCCGGTATCCACAGGATACTCCTCCGTCACTCAGTCGTGTGGCATTCGATAAAGCGCTGGCGGGAGAATTGAACTAACCCTTGATCTGCTGGCGCGGGCAGTGGGTCAGGTCTGCCCGTTACCCGCTAGACCCCTCGCTCCCCCCGTGGCGAGGGGTCTTTGAATTGAGCCGATACAGGCGCGAGAGGGGCCCTGGCAAGGTCCCTCCGACCGCAAGTGTGCAGCGACCGCAAGCCCGATTGAGGCTAAGGGGCCGCAAGGAAGGACCTGAAGGCAGAGGCGTCCCTCCCTTAGTACCGTGGAAAGCTGCCGGCCCTCCCAGCCGCTCCCGCCTCGCCGAAGGGCAAGCTGAGCCCGCTCCGCGAAGCAGAGCGTTTTTTTGCGCAAAAGTGGAGAACGTTGGATTACGGTACGTCTCCCTCCGCCAGCCCAGCTGCGCCCACATTCTCTGCCGGACGGTGGGCCTCACAAAAAGCGCAACGGTCATCGACTTTTCCGCGCAGACCTCCGCACTTCCCGGTTGGCCCGCCAGCCCGAAATTCTCTCTCTTGGCCCGTTTATCTCTAAAGCTCCGCACTTCGGGATTTAGTGCGGAATTAGTTAAGGCCCGATTTTGCTGCCTTTTCTGAAGCTGACCGGCGTCGCGGTTGGAATGACCGGATCGCCGACCGAGAACTCCAAAGTCCGCTTCCGTAGCGGAAGGCGACGTGGGCGAAGCAGCACTAGCTGTCACCGAATGACCCGTCGCCGACGCATTCTTGCCAGGAGCGCATCCGTGTTTCCTTTTCCTAATAACCATTCGCGGCGGCGAGACACCTCGGCCAAGTAAGAGCCGGGTGTGCGTTTTTCAACCCGTTGCTCCTACGCGTAATTCGCTCGGCGTTATACCGAACCGAGCTCGAAATTGTCGGTTGAAGTGCCCCACATCGCCAAAGCCCGCCATGAAGGCGATGTCGCTGATTTTCAATGTCCGGTGACTGGCGCTGATCAGAAGACGCCGCGCGTGTTGGAGACGCAACTCGAGGACCCGCTCGACGAAGGTTTCGCCCGATGCCTTCAGAATATATTGAACGTGCCTTGCGGACACGCCCAACTGGCGCGCTACGTCGTCGAGCGCGAAATCCGCATTGCGGTAGTTGGCGCGTATAAGTCGGATGAGCTCGCGCAATTGGCCGGCTTGTTCGCCGCCAAGCCTCGCAAGAGGCAAGGTCGAATATTCGTAGCCGATCATCATTGAAATCAAATCTGCCAACGTGTGATCGATATGCTCCGTCAAAGACGGATCAACGTGAGGCTGCTCAGTTTTCAAAAGAAACTGAGCATATTGCGTCAGGTGGCGGAGAGCCGGGTTATCGGGGCTGAATTCGCGGCCGAGAAGATGTTCCGCCCCGGGGCATATATCGAGGAGAAGCTGGCGCGGCATGCCGAGAAAAACCCAGCTGTTGACGTACTTCGCCCGTACAGTGCCAGGTTCGCCATTGGTGCAAAGCACCGCTCCACCCGATGACAGAACCACATCGCGCCCTGCTTGCGTGTGTTCGAGCGCAGCTTCGCCGGCATTGATGCCGATAACGAAATCGTCGTTGGGGGCGCTGGCGACAGCCCGTCTCGTCCGCGCGAAACGTTCCATCGACCCGTCGAACACGCCCAGATGAAACCTGCCCGAGACTGCGGCGGTCAAATCAACCGCCAACGGGTGATCCTTGAGATGGTCAAGCTCGACGTGCGTGTAAAAAGAACTGAGAAAACGATGAAATGCCTCAACGCGATCTTTGTCGCTGAGGGACGTTGACAACTGTGAGGTCGCAAATCTGAGTTTCAACATATCGCCCGGCACACACGATACACCGCGCCGCGCAATCTGCATATGAATTTGCGTCAAAGGCGAAGAGTTCCTTCGCAAAAGAGCAAGACAGGATTCTCAACTGCTTGCTACTCGGGTGGCAGGCGCGGGGGAGCTGGATGTGTCGAAAGACATTCTCTCTACCGTACGATTTTGAGACGGACCAACTGCCTCTTTCAATGATGGTTCTTTGAGCATGAGCAAAATCATTTTTACCGATCCGGGCATCAATATGCTCGGGATGGACATCCCCGGCGTTTATCAGACGTCTTGGCATTTGCTGCCGAAGATCGACGTTGATGACAACCAGACGATAGACCTCGGCACGTTCGGGCTCGACAACGACTTCCTCGACGTCGGCGCCAACTTCCACGTCATCGCCTTTGCGGATTTAGTGGCAAGCCTGACGCTGAACACCGGCAGCATCGACCTGGGCTATGCCGTCAACGTCCCTGACATCAGCGCGCCTGTTGTCGACGGCGATGGCAATCCGCTGTTTATCAATACGACTCCGAGTTGGGATACGTCGCAGTTTGGATTCAATACCGGCAGCAGCACGATGGTCACGCATGCGGCCGATTACTCGCAAGACGCGTTCAGCGTCGACCTCAACTATCATTTCTATTTCGACGTCAACAGCGCGCACGCGAGTCTGCTCGGCCTCTTTGGATTCGACCAGAGCGACTTCGTCGACGACCCGTGGGTGCTTTTCGATACCGGCGTGCACTCGCTCAATCTGTTCAGCATCAGCCCGGACGATGCCGATATTTCGCTGGATGGACTTTTCCCGGGCCTCACCGGCTCCCTTGGACTGCCGCAGGATGTGCCTGACCAGCCAACGCAGGACGGTCAGCAGCCGGGCGAACAGGTCGGCTGGGACGCTTTGCAATCGAGCGGGTCCACGGTTTCGATCGCGGGAAGCGGGCCAAACTTCTTCCAGATGAATCTCAGCGTCGTGCAAATGCTGGCGGAGTTCTTCCCGGCCCTGTCGGTGCTGTCGGGACATCTCGGCGGCGATGACGAAAATTTTCTGAGCTGGACCCTGCTCGACCTGATCGCGAGCGCCGGCATTCAGCTCGGCCATGAAATCTCGTTTACACCAAGCTTGGTCAACACCGCACTGCATACATCGTTCGGCTCGGGACTGGACTCGTACGGCCAGGACCTGTCCAGCCACGACCAGGATCTCACCGGCAGCCTGGGCGACAGCTTCCAGTTCGACACGCCGACCGGCGCCGGCGATTTCACCGTGACGCCGACCTATACGCTGACCGGCACCTACCAGTCGGTGACCGGCTTCAAGATCAATGGCGGTGCCACCCTCACCGCGCTGTCGCTCGATCTCAATATCGATGGCGACGACAACACCGCTGGGCCACTGCTCAACCTTCCGTTCGGCGCAGCCACCGATCTCATTCCGCTCGTCACCAACAAGCTGCCGATTTCCGTGCAAATGCTAGGCACTCCGTTCACCGTGCACTACGTGAAGGACTATTTCGGCACTAGCCAATCGCAGACCGTCGACCTCAACGTCACTGGCCAGACCAGCTACATAGCGACGAGCGGCAACGACACGATCACCGGCAACGGTCTGGGCGACACCATCACAGCCGGCTCCGGGCAGGTCACGTTCACCGGCGGTATCGGCGACGACACCGTGATCGTGGGCAGCGGCGAAGGCTCGAGTTTCGCCGGCGGCGGCGGGGACGACACGTTCGAGCTCGACCCGTCGGCCGCCGACGTCCACGGCGACACCTTCGCCGGCCATGGCTTAAGCGCAGGCCCGGTCGACCCAGGCGAGCGCAACACTATCGAGGTGACCGGATTTGGGGGCAGCCTCGACCTGCGCGGCGCCACGCTCCTAGACATCACCGATCTCGAATTTGCGACACATTCCCCGGCCCTGGTCGGCAACGCCAGCACGACAGTCTCCCTGTCCGGCAGCCAGTTCGGGCCGGGCCAAGTCGCACCCGGCCTGCTCGTGACGGCCGACGACCAGTTCGACAACATCACTGTCTACGACGGCACGGTAGGTGTGCCGACGACGTTCGATCTGAGCGGCCTGCATTTCAGCGGCACCTGGTCGTCCGACAAGGAAAATTTCACGATCGACGCCTCGGCCGCGGTCGCCGCGGTGACGATCACCGGCCCCAATATAGACAAGACCATTGACACAGGCACGGCGACCGACTCGCACTACGTTGCAGGACTGGGCAACGACGTGTTCGTGCTGAACAGCGCGCAGAACGTCGCTGGCGACGTGTTCGCGGGCGGCGCAAGCACCGCGGCCGGCTCGGCCGCGCCTGGCGAGACCAACACGATCGAGATCACCGGCAACGGCGGCGAAATCGATTTCACCAAGGCCACGCTGACCGACATCAGCAACATCGACTTCACGACGTCGGGCGGGCCGATGCGGATCGATATCAACGCCAGCCAGCTCTACTCCGGCGGTATTGCCCCCGATCTGAGCATCCGCTTCAATCCGAATCCGCAAACCATCGCCATCGTCCCGGACACGACGACCATCGATATCAGCGCCTTGCAGTTCATCGATTTCGACACCGCCAAGGACAAATTGATCCTCGATGGCAGTCAGTCCCAGGTGCCGCTGACGTTCATCGCGCACGCATACGCCGAGATGCTCGGCGGCCATTCGACCAACACCTTCGTCTTCAACAACAACTCGCTGGTCGACCACGACACCGCCAACAGCGCCAACGGCATCGGCATCTTCGAGGTCGACGGCGGCGTCAGATTCTATACTTTCGATCAGGGCGCCAACGCCTCCTATTCGACCTCGCACTTTACCAACATCTCGAGCCTCCAACTCGACGGCAACTCCACGGCCGAGTTCCTGTGGAGTCAGTTCGGCGCAGGCTCGCTGGCCAAAAACATGACCGTATCCGCCGCTGTGGGCAGCGATCTGAATATCCTTCAGATCATCGACGACGTTTCCGGCACGCTCGATGCGAGCCAGTTGCAGTTTTCGTCGTGGACCGAGCCGAGTCAGAATGGCCCGGGCGACAGCGTCTTCATCAACACGCTGGCCGGGCTCGGCGACGCCACCATCATCGCGCCGAACATCGACTCGACCGCGGTCTCCAACCGAAGCCACACCACCTTCATCGCGGGCTCGGCCGACACCTACAATTTCACCGGCGGCTACGACACCGAGAACGTGTTCGTCTATGCTGCCGCGCCGACCGCGCCCGAGGGCGTGACCTTCGGCAGCATGGGCGTCTATTCGGCGCTGCCTGGTCAGCACGAGACCATCAAGGTCACCGGCAGCGGCTATCGCGATTTCAGCTACGTGGCGCCGCATAACATTACCGATCTGGTGTTTGACACCGACGGCGCCACCACGGTCCGCCTGAGCATCAATCAGTTCAATGCGTCGGGCCACGATGGGCTCCGCACCAATCTTGTGATCACCGGCAGCGCGAATGCCGACGTGGTCATCATCCGGTCCGACCCGTATTTACCGACGCCCGCGAAGGTCGATCTCACCGGCATAAAGCTGGTCGGTTTCGATCCGTTGGCCGGCGACAAGCTAATCATCGACCCATCGCTTCTCAGTGATGGCTCGCAAATCATCTTGCCCGAGAACGTGCTTGCGCATGAGGCCTGGGCGTCGGCCGTCAACGGAAACTGGGACAATGCAAACAGGTGGACTCCGAACGGCCTTCCGGATTCGGCGCTGATGACGGCATCGCTGTCCGCGGGAGGGACCTACAAGGTCAACGTCGACAAATCCCACACGGTTTATGATCTGCAGACCGCGGCGGGCGCCACGCTTAACATCACTGCCGGGACATTCGCGGTGGAAAACGGAACGGGCCCGGATGGAACCAGCGCCGGTACGATCAGGGTCGGAAGCAACGCGACGTTCAAGATTGCTGGGGCGTTTACCGATACGGCAACCGGCACCGTGACGATGGCCGCGGGCGCCGTCATCGATCTCGCCGGAGGCGGAATATCCAAAGGTGTGCTGAACCTCGGCAAGGGCGCCATGCTGAACGCGTCGGCCGCTCCTTGGTCATCGTCCGAAACGATCAGCAATGCGACCGTAAACGCCAAAGGCATGGTCACCGCAAGCGGCGGCGCGACGCTGCTGCTGAAGGACAGCACGATCAATGTCGGCGGCGGAGTCCTCAATGCGGATGCCGGCGGCGCCGTGATCCTCGACGGAACGTCGGTCACGGGCGGCAAGCTCACCACGACATTGGATGGATCGATCAAGGCGACAGGAGCGCCGAGCACGCTGGACGGCGTCACGATCGGCAGCGGCAGCACGGTGACGGCGTCGCTCGGCTCGACGCTCGTGCTCAAGGATACGACCATCGATCAAGGCACTCTTGTTGCAAATGGCGGGACGATCTATGCGCTGGGACCCGTCAAGGGCGGCCTTGCGATCATCCGAGGCGGCGGCACAATCGAGTTTCACGAAGCGTCCAGCACGCACGTGCAATTCTTCGGCACGGGCGGCGAGCTGGATCTGAGCGGGGCAAGGGAATTCAAAGGCGATATAGCCGGTTTTACCAACGGGGATATGATCGAGCTTGAAGACTTCCTGATCGGCTCCACAAAATGGAGTTATAAAGACGACACCACCAACCACGTCACCTCTCTCAAGTTTGTCGATAATCTCGACCCCACTCATACCTCAGTCATTAGATTTGTAGGGGACTATCAGAAAGCGGACTTCGATATGATTGGGAATGGTGCAGGCCATTTGATTATTGAGCACGTTTAATTGCGACTTTGATATCGGGCAGAGTCGACGGCTGGTTGTCTAGCTGAAGGGGCGTTGCCTTTTCCAACTTTCTGGGATCGGTTGCATCAGAGATCTCAAATCAAGGCTATGCGAATTTTTCCCACTCGCCGCCGTAACCAACGCGGGAGTAATTGCCGCTGGGTCGGGACTTTGGCGATGAGCCCTTCTAGGTTCATCTTACAGGCGCCGTCGAACAACTCCTTGGCAAATCCGGTTTGATGCTCCGAGTAGAGAATGCCAAGCGCCTTCGCATTCTTGAGAACCATCTCCAGGGCAAGCTTGCGCTCCAGTAGCGGAAGCGTCCTCAGATCCTGCTTGCCCAACTTGAGGATGTCGAACGCGTAGTCCGTCAACCGACTCAACACCAACCCCTTAGGCGCGTTCCGATCTAATGAGGCCGCTGCGGCGTGTCGCAGCGGCCTCTGGTCCTAGGTACACGGGTTACAAACCTGGGCTACTAAGGCACAAGCGGAAGACCGTCCGGATCTTCAACTAAGGCTCCGGCCAGTTGTCCTGCCTGAGCCGAGGCAAGCCCAGATGTTGCTCGTGGCCAATCCTGAGCCTACCGAAAACGAAAAGTAGATCGCGGGCTACCCGGCACCTGGACGTCCAGGAGGTGCGCGCGCTTCTTGATGCTGCTCTCAGAGCGGCGGAGCCTCAACGCGAGCTTCCGCAGATGAAACCCTTTCCAGCAAGCTCGCGAAGGGCGGTATCCGCTTCAGAGTCCCAGCGCTGGTTCGACATGTCTGGCATTGAGCATCCCTCTTTCGTGCACTGCGGTCCGCCTTACCGTGGCGTCACACACCTTGCATTCGAATGTGTGCTGGTCGGCGACGTCACCGATCTCGACCTTCACGAGCCACGTAGGCACGTCGCAGCAATCCGGGTGAATAATCCTGAGCACGGCGTCTCCCTGGGTCACAGGCGGGAGCGCACGCTGTCTCTCAGCCATCGACGCCTGGCGGGTCCCGCTGTCGATGATGAATCGAATGTAGGAACTGATGAAGAGGAGCCCAACGTCAAATGATAGAGAGGCCGCGTATTTTGTCAGATGTCATATGGCGCACCGAACTATGTTACAGGCGATTCATGCGGCCAGTGAGTAAATTGCTAGATGCCGTGATGCCAACGGCAGTGATTTAAAATTGAAAGGGTCGAGGGTATTGTCAATGCAGCGTTCGCAGAGTGTCAGCGCAGACCCCGATAGGGTCAGTGTACCCGTATCATGTTTGCGGACACGCGCTCCCAGGTCTGCGCGATATGCTCCAACATGATGCGGTGATCGGCCTGGAGAGTGCGCGCGGCCATGTCTCGGCACTCTGCCGCCTTTATACGGCACTCTTCAGGTGTGAGGGGCGAAGGGCTGGAGGGATACACATGATGAAGTCCATTTGCGCGCACCACTCTATCGAGCCTCCATCGCGCGACCATCGGAATAACACGTAGAGCAACTTGAGCATTTAACTCCCGCATCCCCAGCCGCTTGTTTTAAATGCGCTGCCTGGCGAGCGACCACGGGGGGACGTGTACCGTACTAGTCACCGGAACTCTATCTTCATTACCCTGTTCTTGCGACCCGACTTGTTCCAACGCAAGCCGAAGCCAGAGGGGAAAGCCCGGCGTTCGCCCGCTGGGCTTTCTTTTGGAACACGTCGTCATCGAGGATGTTCTCCTAGCAGCAGGTCCAAGCGACTTCCTTACCGCAGGAAGAGCATTCGAAACATTCAAACCCGCCGGGCGCATTTGAAACAAGCGCAACCAGTCTTTCATGCACTTGGACAACGAGCGCTATCTTGAGTCATCGTCGTTCCCACTTCAAGCAAAAGCCCCGCGTTACGGGGTCAGCGCAGGGCTTCTGCCGCGACATCGACAAGCCACCCCCCGGAAGCCCGCCTCTGTCTGCATCGAGAATTTTATGCGAGGCGCTGAGCGATTCGCTATTTCAAATGAAAAAGCCGGCTATCGAGAATGCGTCCGTCCTTGACCGCTCTCACTCGCTTCTTGGTTCAGAGGCTCCATCGACCTTGCCAAGCGCTCCATTGCTTGCGCGCTTTCGATGAAGGTCAACCGCGCGCCTTCAGAACATGCGGCGGCGGCCATTAAGCGATACTCAAGAGCGAGCCTCTTGTAGGCTGGCGGCTGCTCATCCTGTGGCAAGAGGCGGATGGTTTCCGGACTCGACTTCGTAGGGATTTTCTGCCGAAGCTCCGCGGAAACCGCCTTCAGCGCCAGCTCTAAATACCGGTTCGCCCGCGCCAATAACTCAGGCCGTCGCTCCGTCGGCAGACGCTTCGCCCTATCGACGCATTCCTGTGCGTAGCGACGGTATTGATCTGCGCTTTCACCCATCGTTTAAAAAGCCCGATTCGCCTTTGAATGATCACTCAGCCGCCATGCAAAACCGATACACCAAGGTAGCCCTCCGCAAAAGAGGCCGACCGACCTCTTCAGCCGCTATGAGCTGGTTGTTTGCATGCGCTAGAGCCGGCGGCCGCTTTGCTTCTGAGGTTCAGCCGCCCCAGCGGGCACGTCGAGACAGCTTAGCCTCGGCAAAGAAGGAAGCGCGCGCGTCCGCCTCTTTTCTCTGCCGTTCAAGCTGAATTTTGAAACGCGGCGGCCCGAGGCTTGGCGCAGCATCAGGCGTAAAGCGTCCGGTCTCGCCCGTTGTCGTTTTGAAGTCATGCGCCCTACTCCAGCCGAGCGTGTCCCAAGACCGTCCGAAGTGTTCCATCCGCACGCGTTCGGATCTGCACCTTGTCCGCCGGATAGCTCTCCTTGTGGAAGCCGGCACTGGCGATGGCGCTTAATTCGAGGTCCGCGAAAAAGCGGCTTTCGCCATTGATGACGATGTCGAAGCCTTGCTTTTCTTGTAGAGAGTCAACCATCTTTTTGCTCCCGAGCTGCGCGTCAGTTCATCTCTTCGATCGGAGGCTTCACCTTGTGCAGCAACTCCGCCCAGTGCAGCGCCACAAGGGCACGCAACGGCGGCGGTCCATCCACAACGACAGCGCTGGTCACGAATGCATGCACTCTATCGAGATCCGACAAATCCGGCGGCACCTGAATCACGTTAGCCATTCCCAGCCCCTTTTGATTGCAACAGGGAGTCCGTCCCGAGCCGGACTCCCCGCAACATGCCTCAGTAGTCCATTCCTCCCGAAGAGGCCGCCGAGGTAGGCGCCTCTTTCTTCGGCTTATCCGCCACGAGAGCTTCCGTCGTGATCAACAGGCTTGCCACGGACGCCGCATCTTCCAGCGCAGTTCGCACCACCTTGGCTGGATCGATCACGCCGGCGCTCACCAGGTCCTGATACTCCCCAGTCGCCGCGTTGAAGCCCCAGGCGTATTTGTCGTTCTCGATGAGCTTGCCGACCACCAGAGAGCCATCTCCACCGGCGTTCTGCACGATCTGGCGGGCCGGCACCTGGATGGCGCGGCGCACGATATCCACGCCGACCTTCTGGTCAGGGTTTGAGGGACTAATGCCCTGCAGGCTCTTCATCGCCCGCAACAGCGCGACCCCGCCGCCTGGAAGGATGCCCTCTTCGACGGCAGCCCGCGTGGCATGGAGCGCGTCGTCGACGCGGTCCTTCCGCTCCTTGACCTCGACCTCCGTCGCGCCGCCAACACGGATGACAGCGACGCCACCGGCGAGTTTGGCAAGACGCTCCTGGAGCTTCTCACGGTCGTAGTCCGAAGTCGTCTCCTCGATCTGAGCCTTGATCTGGGTGACGCGAGCCTCGATGTCCTTCTTCTTGCCCGCACCCTCGACGATCGTGGTGTTCTCCTTCT
>CAKZHN010000351.1 GCA_936924235.1 uncultured Rhodoplanes sp.
CGATCACGTGCTGTCGAAGGGCGAGGTCGGCAAAGTGGGCGTGCCGGTCTGCCACCTCGGCGACATGCGCGCGCTGTTCGACAACATACCGCTCGGCTCGATGAACACCTCGATGACCATCAACGCCACCGCGGCGTGGCTGATGGCGCTCTACATCGCGGTCGCCGACGAGCAGGGCGCGCCGCGCACGGCCCTGCAGGGCACGATCCAGAACGACATCATCAAGGAGTATCTGTCGCGCGGCACCTACGTGTTTCCGCCGGCGCCTTCCATGCGGCTGATCAAGGACGTGGCGATCTTCACCACGACCGAGCTGCCGAAATGGAATCCGATGAACATCTGCTCCTACCATCTGCAGGAAGCAGGTGCGACGCCGGTACAGGAGCTGGCGTTTGCGCTCGCCACCGCGATCGCGGTGCTCGACACGGTGAAGAAGTCCGGCGAGGTGACGCAGGAGAAGTTCGGCGAGGTGGTCGGCCGCATCTCGTTCTTCGTCAATGCGGGGCTGCGCTTCGTCACCGAGATCTGCAAGATGCGCGCCTTCACCGAGTTGTGGGACGAGATCACCCGCGAGCGCTACGGCGTCACCGATCCCAAGCAGCGGCTGTTTCGTTACGGCGTGCAGGTGAATTCGCTGGGCCTCACCGAGCCGCAGCCCGAGAACAACGTCGCGCGCATCCTGATCGAGATGCTGGCCGTGACGCTGTCGAAGAACGCACGCGCCCGCGCGGTGCAGCTTCCGGCCTGGAACGAGGCGCTCGGCCTGCCGCGTCCCTGGGACCAGCAGTGGTCGCTGCGCATGCAGCAGATCCTGGCCTACGAGACCGATTTGCTGGAATACGGCGATCTGTTCGACGGCTCCGCGGAAGTGACGCGCAAGGTCGATGAGCTCAAGCGCGAGGCGAAGGAAGAGCTCCAGCGCATCGAGGAGATGGGCGGCGCTGTCGCCGCGGTCGAAAGCGGCTACATGAAGCGGCAGCTCGTCGACTCCAACACCGCACGGCTCGAAGCCATCGAGCGCGGCGACCAGGTCGTGGTCGGCGTCAACAAGTACCTTGAAAGCGAGCCCTCGCCGCTCACCGGCGGCGTCGAGGCGATCATGACGGTGTCCGCCGAGGCCGAGGTCGATCAGATCGAGCGGCTGAAGGCGTGGCGCGCCGCGCGCGACGCCAAGGCGGTCGCGGCGGCACTCGCCGATCTCAAGCGCGCGGCGAAAGACGGCACCAACATCATGCCGGCGTCCATCGCCTGCGCGAAAGCCGGCGTCACCACCGGCGAATGGGGCTGGACCTTGCGCGACAGCTTCGGCGAATACCGCGCGCCGACCGGCGTGGGCAGCGCGATGCGCAACGACGTCGGCGGGCTCGACGGCATCCGCGCCGACGTCGACCGCGTGTCGCGCAAGCTCGGCCGCCGTCTCACCTTCTTGGTGGGCAAGCCCGGCCTCGACGGCCATTCCAACGGCGCCGAGCAGATCGCCGTGCGGGCGCGCGATGCCGGCATGCAGGTGGTCTATCAGGGCATCCGGCTGACGCCAGAGGAGATCGTCGAGGCCGCGCGGGCGCAGAAGGCTCACGTGGTCGGGCTCTCCATCCTGTCGGGTAGCCATCTGCCGCTGGTGAAGGACGTGCTCAGCCGGCTGCGCGAGGCCGGCATCGACGACGTGCCGGTCGTGGTCGGCGGTATCATTCCGCCGGAAGACGCCGAGGAGCTCGAGCAGGCCGGCGTCGCCGCGGTCTATACGCCGAAGGATTTCGAGCTCAACCGCATCATGACCGACCTGGTGCGGATTGTTGAAAGTCGCTCCGGCAACGGCTGACAGCCGGACTGTCAAACGATAGGCTTCCGCCCGGCGCACATCGGCGACGTCCGCCGAAGCAATGCCGGGAGGTCATTATGAGTCTCGAGGCAATCCTCATCATCCTGATCGTGGGTGCGATCGCGGGCTGGCTCGCGGGCCTGATCGTGCGCGGCGCGGGCTTCGGCCTGATCGGCGACATCGTGATCGGCATCGTCGGCGCCTTCATCGCCGGATGGCTCCTGCCGCGGCTCGGAATTGCGATCCACGTCATCAGCCCGATCGTGACCAGCATCATCAACGCCACCATCGGCGCCGTGATCCTGCTGCTGATCGTCAGGCTGATCAGGCGCCGCTGACGCGCATCGCGGCCCGGACGTTGGTGTGTGGCGATGCTCTCGTCGCCGCACAACCTTGACTCGCACACCTTGGCAACTGCAGTCTTTAACGACTGCGAAGCGGCGGGGGCGTGACATGCAACAGGTAACGCCAAATGGTCCGGTGAGCGGCGACGCTCGCGCGATGATGTTGTACGAAGCGAACAAGAAGTCGGCCGTCGTCGCTTACCTGCTTTGGTGGTTTCTGGGCTTCGTCGGAGGCCACCGGTTCTACGCAGGACGAACGGGGAGCGCGGTTGCCCAGCTGCTGTTGTGCATGGTCAGCGCCGCGTTGATGGTCGTCTATGTCGGCTTCCTGGGCTTCTTCGTGCTGGCGATCTGGTGGCTGGTCGATGCCTTCCTGATCCCCGGATGGATCAGCAACCTGAATTCAATGCTTGCCGTGCAGCTCGGCAGCGGGGCCTAGACCGCCTGGCGCATCGCGGCCTGCAGAGCCGCGTGCAGCTCGGCCGGCGTCACCGGCTTGTGCAGGTAGCTGTCCATTCCGGCTGAGCGCGCCGCGGTTTCGTCGCCGGCTTCGGTCTTTCCCGACACGCCGATGATCGGAATGCGTCCCGCGGGCGCGGGCAGCGCGCGGATGCGCCGCGTGGTTTCGATGCCGTCGATGCCGGCAAGCGCGACATCCATCAGCACGATGTCGTGCTCGCCGCGCGCCACGCTCTCGACAGCGACGTCGCCGCGGCCGGTGAAGCTCACCTTGTGGCCGAGCTCGCGCAGGATGGTGCCGAGCACGACGCGGCCGTAAGGATTGTCCTCGACGCACAGCACGCGAAGGCTCGGCAACACGATTGCGGCCGAGCCTTGCACGGCGGGAGGCCCGTTCTCCATCACCACGGTCATGCGGAACGTGCTGCCGCGGCCGGGCTTGCTCGTGACCTTGAGGTCGCCGCCCATCGCCTGCGCGATGCGCTTGACGAACACGAGGCCGAGCCCCGTACCGCCGTAGCGCCGCGCGATATCGGGATTGGCCTGGGCGAACGGCTGGAACAGCCGCTTCAGCTCCACGGCCGAGATGCCGATGCCGCTGTCGGTCACCGCGAAGTTCAGCCGCGTGCGGCCCTTCGCGACGCGCGCCGACGACACGGCGAACGTCACGCGGCCGTGCTCGGTGAACTTCACGGCGTTGTCGATCAGGTTTTCCAGCGCGCTGCGCAGCCGCACCACGTCGCCCTTGAGCCGCTGCGGCATCTGCTCGTCGATGCCGCTTGCGGTCTCGAGGCCCTTGGCCTCGGCGCGCACCGCAAGCAGGCCCGCGACCGAGCGGGCGAGGTCGCGCGGCGAGAAGCTTTCGCCGCGCAGTGCAAGGCCCGCGGCGTCGACCTTGGCGGCGTCGACCACGAAGGCGGTCAGCCGCGCCAGATGATCGGCCGCGCCGCGGATGGTCTCGGCCCAGCGCCGCTCGCGCTCCGGCAGGTCGGAGGTGTGCAGCAGCTCGGCCAGCGCCAGGATGCCGGTGAGAGGCGTGCGGATCTCGTGCGCCAGCGAGGCGAGCGCCACCTCGGTGGCGGAGCGCCGGCGCGGGACCGCGCGCCGTTTTCCGGCACGTTTCCTCGCGGATTTCTTGCGCTTGGCCTTCGCCATAATCCCCCTGTGAATCAGGATGGCACGGTGCAACCCGCACGGCTATGCGGCAAGTCCCACCAGCCTGCGGATATCCGCAGGCGAAGCGCCCGCCGCCCGCAATTCGCGGAGCCCGGTGGCGAGCGTCGACTTGGACAGCTTGCGCCCGTCGTTATCCAACATAAGCCGGTGATGATGATAGGCCGGCGCCGGCAGATCGAGCAGCGACTGCAGCAGACGATGCACGCTGGTCGCCCAGAACAGGTCCTGGCCGCGCACCACGTGGGTGACGCCCTGCAGCGCGTCATCGAGCACGACCGAGAGGTGATAGCTGGTCGGCGTCTCCTTGCGGCCGACGATCACGTCGCCCCAGGCGACGGGATCGGCCATGAGCTCGCCGGTCTCGCCTTGCGGCCCCGCGCCGGTCTCGGTCCATGTCAGGGGACCGGTCCATTCCAGGGCCCGCTCCATGTCGAGCCGGATCGCGTAAGGCTCGCCGTTCGCGATGCGCGACTCCCGCTCGTCGTGGCGCATCTGCCGCGCCGCGCCCGGATAGACCGGCACGCCGTCGGGATCGCGCGGCCAGCGCTCGCGGACGTCGCGGTCGGCCACCATCCGGGCGATCTCGGCGCGGCTCTCGAAGGCCGGAAACGTCAGGCGCCGCGCATCGAGCCTGTCGAGCGCCGCGTGGTACTCACCGAAATGCGCCGACTGCCGGCGCACCGGCTGCTCCCATTCGAGGCCGAGCCAGGTGAGGTCCTCGACGATCGCCTCCTCGAACTCGGGCCGGCAGCGCGTGGCGTCGATATCCTCTATCCGCAGGAGGAACCGGCCGGAGGCGGCGCGCGCCATGTCGAAGTTGAGCAGCGCCGAAAGCGCGTGGCCGAGATGCAGGTGGCCGTTGGGGCTCGGCGCAAAGCGGAAAACGGGTTGCGTCATTATTGCTGCGGCCACAAATGCATAGACCCATCTTGCCAACATCCCGACCGGACGCTCAAGTGAGCCGCCAAAGTGAACGCCCCGACTGAACGCCGCAATTCAACGCCCATGTCGTTTCTCCGCTCCGAAGCCGATCTTGCGGCCGGCATGACCGTGCTGGTCCAGCAGGACCCGCGGCTTGCGCCGATCCTGGAAAAGACCGGGATGCCGGCGCTGCGCCGCCGCGAGGGCGGCTATCCCGGGCTCTGCGCGATCGTCTGCGGCCAGCAGGTGTCGACCGCGAGCGCGGCGGCGATGCGGGACCGGCTGTTCGCCGCGTTCGATCCGTTCCATCACGACACGGTGCGGCTTGCGCGCACCGACAAGCTCAAGCGGCTCGGCCTGTCGATGGCCAAGATCAAATCGATCAAGGCGATCGGCAAGGCCATCGCCGACGGCGACATCGATCTCGACAAGGTTGCGGCCATGGAGGCCGACGAGGCGCATGCCGCGCTGACCGCGTTGCACGGCATCGGGCCGTGGACCGCCGACATTTATCTGTTGTTCTGTCTCGGCAATGCCGACGCCTGGCCGGCCGGCGACCTCGCTGTGCAGGAAGCCGTCAAGCTTGTGCTCGATCTGAAGGAGCGGCCGGACACCAAGGAGATGATCCGGCTCGCCGAGCCGTGGCGGCCATGGCGCGGCGTGGCTGCGCATCTGTTCTGGGCCTACTATCATGTGGTGAAGCGTCGGGAAGGCGTCATGGCGCCGACGCCGGTGAAGCCAGAAGTACCTGTGAGGCCAATTTGGCCGCCCGTGAAGGCAAAGCGGATGGCCAAGAAGGTAACTGCGAAAGTAACCAAGAAAGCCAACGGAGCGGCGCGTCCGCGAAAGAAGTGAGTGTTGAGAAATATGGCCGGTGAACTCGACGGACCGCGGCTTGCGGCGCGCGGACAAGCAAAGCGCCTGGTGGTTTTCCTTCATGGCTACGGCGCCGACGGCAACGACCTGATCGAGATCGGCCGCGCCTGGCAGCCGTTCCTGCCGGACACCGCGTTCGTGTCGCCGCATGCGCCCGAGCCCTGCGGCCAGGCGCCGACCGGCCGGCAATGGTTCGACCTGTTCACCCGCGCCCAGGACGAGCGCTGGAACGGCGCACGCAAGGCCGCTCCCGTTCTGGAGCGCTTTCTCGACGCTGAGCTGACACGCCACAAGCTACCGCCGCAGGCGCTCGCGCTGGTCGGCTTCAGCCAGGGCACCATGATGTCGCTGCATGTCGGGCTGCGCCGCGCGGTGCCACCCGCCGCAATCGTCGGCTATTCCGGGCTGTTCGTGCTGCCCGAAGGCGCCGAACCCACCGCGGTCCAGAGCGAGATCAAGGGCCGCCCGCCGGTGTTGCTGGTGCATGGCGACCAGGATCCGCTGATCCCGCCGCAGGCGCTGTTCCAGAGCGCGCAGGACCTTGCGGCATTGGAGGTCCCGGTCGAATGGCACATGTCGCCCGGCGTCGGCCACGGCATCGACCAGGAAGGCCTGCGTCATGGCGGCGAATTCCTGGCCAAGCGATTCGGCCTGATGCGCTGACCGCGCGCCAATTGTGGCGGTGACGACCATGAAAAATTGCCTGGAACCGCGCTTTTCGCGCGCTTCACAATGCGGTCATGCTCCCTGTACACTGTGCGCGTGCCGCCGCTGCGGCGTGCGGCGACCTGATGCGTACTTGGGTGCGGAGGGACCCGCATTTGAACGTGCACGTCAATCCCGGGAATGGGTTTCCAGCCCTCGTGCTGAACGCGGACTTCCGTCCGTTGAGCTACTACCCGCTGTCGCTGTGGTCCTGGCAGGACACGATCAAGGCGGTGTTCCTGGAACGCGTGAACATCGTCGAAGAATATGACCACGCGGTGCGCAGCCCGACCATCGAGATGCGGCTGCCGAGCGTGGTCTCGCTCAAGACCTACGTGAAGCCCTCCTCGCACCCGGCCTTTACGCGATTCAATGTATTCCTGCGCGACCGCTTTTCCTGCCAGTACTGCGGCTCGCGCGACGACCTCACCTTCGACCATCTGATCCCGCGCTCGCGCGGCGGCCAGACCACCTGGGCCAACGTGGTCGCGGCCTGCTCGCCCTGCAATCTTCGTAAGGGCAACCTCACGCCGGCCGAAGCCAAGATGTGGCCGTCGCAGATGCCGATGCAGCCTTCGGTGCAGCATCTGCATCGCAACGGCCGGCTGTTCCCGCCGAACTATCTGCACGACAGCTGGCTCGACTATCTCTACTGGGACACCGAGCTCGATCCGTAGAGCGGATATCTTCGGAGCCGCGGCGCATCATATCAGAGCGTCAAACATCCCCGCGGCAACCGCGTCTCATTGAATCTGGAGCCGAGCGCGGCTGATGACATCGGCCCACAATGCGCTTTCCTTTCGGATCAGCTCGCCGAACTGCTCGGGGGACGAGCCAACCGCCTCGGCGCCGATCGTCTTCATCTGCTCGATGCCTTGCGCCGAGTGCAGATAGTCAGCCATCGCCGCATGGAGCTTGCTCACGATCGGCCGGGGCGTAGCCGCCGGCGCCAGGAGACCATGCCAGGAGAACACACCGCCAAAATCCGGCACCAGCTCCCGCACCGCCGGAAGCTTCGGCAGATCAGGGTAACGCTCCGCCGTCATCACCGCGATCGGCCGCACCGTGCCGGCCTTGATGTAAGGCAACGCCGCGGTGATGCCGAACACGGCGCAATCGACATGGCCGCCAATCAGTGCCGTCGCCTGGTCACCGCTGCTCTTGTAGGGAACATGCGTCATCCGGGTGCCGGTCTTGAGCATCAGCAGCTCCATCTCGAGCTGATTGAGCTGACCCGCACCCGATGAGGCGTAGTTGTGCTTGCCGGGATTGTCCTTCAGCCGCTGGACAAACTCAGGCAGCGTGTTGACCGGCATCTTGTCAGGGTTGACCAGCAGCAGGTGCGGCTGTGTTGCGACCAGACCGACGGGCGCGAGGTCGCGCGCGACCACGTAAGGCACCTGACGCACGTGCGGTATGATGCCGAGCGGCGCAATTGCGGCGAGCAACAGCGTGTAGCCATCAGGCGCCGCCTTCGCGACAGCGGCGGTGCCGATCACGCTGCCGGCGCCGGCAATGTTTTCCGGCACGACGGGCTGTCCAAGCCGCTTCGACAGGCCCTCGCCGAGAAGGCGTGCCACCGCGTCGTTGACGCCGCCGGCGCTGGCCGGCACGACGATCCGCAGCGGCCGCGACGGCCAGTCGCTTTGCGCTTGAGCTGACGCAAACGTCGTGAGCAGAGCGAACGCAATCGCTACCGCTTGTCGGATACATCCTTGAGCAGCGCGGCCCATTTCGGAATTTCCCTCGCCATCATCGCGGTGAATTCGTCGGGCGTGCTGGCCACCGGGACGAAGCCGGCTTCGTCCAGGCGCTTCTGCACGGCATCGGATTTCAACGTCTGAGCCAGATTGACGTAGAGCTTGTCGAGGACCGGCTTCGGCAATCCGGCCGGCGCCAGCACGCCAGTCCACTGGCAATCTTCGGCGTCGAACCGGGCGAGGCCCGCGGCCTCGGCGACGGTCGGCACGTCCGGCAACTTCGGTGAACGCACCGAGGATGCGACCGCGAGCGCACGGAGCTTTCCTGACCGGATGTGCTCAAGCACCGTGCCCATGATCCCGAAATACATCTGCGTATGACCGGCGAGCACCGAGAGCGTGGCATCGCCGCCGCCGGTGTAAGGGACGTGGTTGAGCTTGATGCCGGTCTGCTTCATGAGCATTTCGGTTTCCAGGAATGATGCGCCGCCGAAACCGACACTGGCGAAACTCAATTCGCCGGGCTTTGATCTGGCGAGCTCGATGAGCTCCTTCAGCGTCTTGGCGGGAAAGTCCGGCTGCACCACAAGGATGTCCGGTGAACGGGTCGCCTGCGTGATCGGCGTGAAGCTCTTGATGGCATCGTAGTTGAGCTTGAGCAGGCTTGGCGTCGATGTGTGCGCATTCGACACCCACACCACGTTGTAGCCGTCGGGCGGCAGCTTCGACACCATGTCGGCCGCGATGCTGCCGTTGCCGCCGGGACGGCTCTCGATGATGATGGTCTGGTCCCACGATTTCTGCATCGCCTCGGCGACGATACGCGCCTGAATGTCAACGCCGCCGCCGGCCGAGAAGCCGTTGATGAAGCGAACGACCTTGTCGGGATATTCCGCCTGCGCCGCGGACGCGCCGAGCACGACGCCGAGAGTGACAAGTGGCGCAAACCAGCGGTTCATCTCGTTCCTCCCTGATGCGGCAGCTTCAATTTATAAACCCGCGCCGCCGTATCGTGGAACAGCGCGGCCTTTTCGTCGCGGGACGCGCCCGCCGCGACGCGCTTGAAGGCATTCCAGATCGCAGTGTAGCTGCACACGTCCTTGTCCGGCGGAAAATCGCTCTCGAACATGCAGCGGCCGGCGCCGAATGCCTCGATGCAGAATTCGAAATACGGCCGCCAGGCCTCGGCGAGCTCCGGCGATGCGGCCTTGGGATCGCGGCCGTGGAACGGAAAGCCCATCACGGGCAGACCGAGCCCGCCGAGCTTCACGAACGTATTCGGCTCCCGCGCCAGCGCGCGCATGCCGCGGCTCCAGGCCGCGAACACCTCGTCGCGCCGGCCCGCATAAGGGCCGACGCCGCACGGCGCCCCGGTGTGGCAGACGATGAAACGGACATCCGGCACCGCGCGAACGAGATCGGCCAGTTCTGCAAGCTGCGGGTGATAGGCGTAAGCATCGTAGGCAAGATCGTAATCGCCGAGAGCTTTCAGCCCGGCGCGAAAATTCGCATCGCGCAGAATACCGGGCGGGCCGGTGCGTGCGATCCGCAATGCCGGATCTTCGTGCCATGCGATCAGGTTGCGCACCCCGACCAAGCGGCTGCCCGCGGCGGCGATGTGCGCCTCCAGCACCGGCCGCACGCGATCGCCGAGCCGCAGATCGGGACAGCCGACGATGCCGGCGCAGCCGATCGTTGCACCGTACTTGCCCGATGCGAAGATCGCCGCGACGCCGTTCAGGAACTCGGTCTCGCCGAGCGATCGCAACTCGTCCGGCCCGGTCGAGCGGTGCATGTCGCCGCTCTCGACGACCACGGTGGCGCGGACGTTATGGCCGCAATGCGTCAAGTCCTCGAGCAAATCCTTGAACCAGTAAACGCTGCCGACCCGATCGCGCACGTGATGATGCGGATCGATGATCGGCAGGTCCGGCTCGATCGGATCCTCCGGCAGCGATGCGCCGATGATCGCCATCAGCCCTTGACCGGCGGCCAGATGCGCTCAGCGAGCACCGGCGAGCGTGGCGCGTGGACCAGCGCCTTGGCGATGAACGAATGGGTCCAGTCGCCGCCGTCCGGATATTTGCGGTCGACCTCCGCCTGCACGCGCTGGCGGCCTTCGCGCGACGGAAACTCGTACATGATGACGTGCTTCACCCAGCCCGTGGTGCAGAGGAACTTGCGCGCGCCGATGAAATCCGGCTCCCCGGACACGGCCGGCAAACGATAGTCGGCATACCAGGACAGCAGCTGCTCCTCATGTTCCGGCAGGCAGTTGAAGCTGCCGAGCTGCACGCAGCCGCCCGGCGCCATGAAGTCACCCGGCGGCTTGCCCTTCGGACCATAAACCCGCATCTCGTCGGTCATCACGCATTGGCGCTGGCCCTGGCGCAGCGCCAGCATCGCCTTGTCCTCGGCGGTCAGATCGGCGTCTAACTTCGAAGTCTTGCCCTCCAGGAAATGCTCGCGGCCCTTGGTGAAGGCCGCGGTGTCTTGCGCGCCGAAGATCAGGATGTAGTCGCTGCCGTTCGGGACCGTCGGGTCCTTGGTGCGGTGCATGTGGCCGCGCGGGTCGGTCAGCAATGTCTTGTAGTGTGCGGCCCAGAGCAGCCCCGGGCGCTTCAGCACCTTCGGAATGTAACTGCCGTGCAGCCACTCGATGTACTTGTTGGTCTGCTCCTTCGGCAGATCGTACCAGGAAATCCAGAAACCTCTGTCGGACGCCACCAGCCCTCTCCCAGTCCTGTTGTTATCGTTGCGGCGCGCAGATTGTCCGATGACCGGCCGACAAGACAAGTGCTCCGGTGCGATGGGAGGTGTGCGCTCTCAGCCGTGACGACGGTTGGATTTCTTCGGGGTGGAACAGTGTGGGTGTCCTTCTCATTCTCATTGCTTGCTTGAAAACGAAACCGCGGCGCCTCTCGACGCCGCGGTTTTTGTTTTGCTCCGTTCGTTCAGTTCGCGGCGAGTGCAGGCCCGATGTCGGCCTGCTTGGCCGTGGCGCCGTGACCGCCGGCGATAGTGGCGCCGGAGATGTTGGCCTTGCGCAGCGCCTCGCCGACCGCGACGGTCGCGGGCGAGCGGCCGATCGGGCCGCGCGGCGAGATGAGGTCGGTGACCCAGACGATGTTCGGGCCGACCACGTGCGCGATGATCATCCCGTCGACATGCGGGTTCGGGATGTTCATCAGCTTGATCTCGGCGGTGTCGTCCTTGAGCGCCATGGTGTCCTTCACCTCGACGATCTTGGCCGCCTTGTTGCCGGCCTGCTGCTGCGCGTCGGGGGCGACGGTGTGCGCGGCCCGCGATGCCTTGGCGAACACCTCCTTGGAGCCCTGCGGCACCACGACGGTCGCGCCCTCGGCCACATAGGCGCGCATGCCGCCGGTGTGGTCCATGTGATGGTGCGTCAGCACCAGGTACTTGATCGGCTTGCCGGGATACTTGGCCTTGGCGGCGTCGATCGTCCAGCGCGACTGCTTCTCGCCATAGGGCGCGTCGAAGATGACGAGATGATCCTTCATCGCAACGATCAGACTATTGGCCGTGCCGCCCTGCACGTGCTGCACGTTCGGGGCGAGCTCGACGAGCTTGAGGCCGCCGCCGGCCGGATAGATCACGTCGTCGCTGTCGAGGAAGCGGCTGAGGTAGATGCGCCGGATCACCCACTGATAGGGCGCGTCCGCCGCAGGCTCCTTGGCGTTCTTCACCGAGTCCGGCACCGTCGAGGCGTTGGCCAGCATCGGCGCGTTGGCCGAGACGTCCTTCTCGGTGAAGTGCGCGACCTCGATGCCGTTCAGCCGGGCCGACTTGGTCTGCGGCATCTGCACGCCGCTCACCGGCCGCCAATCGCTGAGCACGAGGTCATAGGTGGAATCGCCGGCAATGTTGTCGTCGTCGCGGCTGCGCACCGCGGCCGGCAGCTTGGTCTTCTTGTCGAACAGCACCGTGAAATTGTACTGCCCGACCTTCAGGCCGATAGCCGGCAATGTCTGATCGCCGAGCTTCTGCGCCGGCATCGCGCTCACCGCGTCGGGATGCTCCGACGCATAGAGCATCAGCGTCGGCGAGCCGCGCACGATCTCGCGGGTCTGCGCGGCGAGCCGGATGCCCGACATCGCCTGGCTGCCCTTCTCGTCGGTCACGTAGCCCATCTTCTGGGTCATGACCTCGCTGTATTTCAGCTTGGCGGCCTCGGGATATTTCTGGTCGCGGTCCCAGTCGATGCGGATCACGTGGTTGGCGAAATCGCCGGTCGCCGTGTAGGTGGCGTCGCCGAGGAAGCGCGGCTCGCCGCCGGGCTTGAAGGCCTGGCCGGGCTCCCAGAACTTCGCCTCGCCCTTGATCGAGATGGTCTTGAGCGCCTTGAGCGCATCGGCGCCGCCTTGGGCGGCGACCGCCTGTTTCACCAGTTCCTGTGCCGATTCCGCGGCGATAGCAGGGGCTGCGAGCATCGCGCCAAACAAAAGCGCCACGCCCGACGTCATCAATCGATGCATGCATAACCTCCCAGTGGTTTTATGGATATTTTTGTTAGGCCCCTCATTGCAGAGGGTTCGACAGTCCAACCCCGCGCCCGCGGGGTTATTCGGCATTACCGATCGGACGTCTCGTTCCGCGACTTCCACGCCGCCACGGAGCCGATCAGCGCGATCACGGCGAGCGCCAGCGAGATCAGCACATTGTAGCCCGCCAGCGACAGGCCGAGGAAGCGCCACGCCGCCTCGTCGCAGCGCACCACCCTGGTCGAATTGATCTTGTCGAGCAGGCTGCCGCCGCCGCTGTAGCTCGGGATCGGGCCAGAGCAGTCCGTCGGGCCCGGCCACCAGCCCCATTCGACGCCCGAGTGATAGCCGGCCAGCGCCGTATTCCAGAGCATCGCGCAGCCGATGGCGAACAGCGCGAGCGCGATCACCTTCCGCGAGGAGCCGACCGACAGCCCGAGCAGGATCATCGCCGCGAGCGGGATGGCGACGTAATAGGCCACGCGCTGCTCGAGGCAGAGCGGACAGGGCGGGTAGCCCAGGACATATTGGAAGTAGTAGGCGCCGAGGATGGTGGCGATGCCGATCAGGGCGATCGCGATCGCAGCCGCGGCCGGAGGCTCCCGCCGGGCAAAACTCAGGGTACTGGCAACCATCGCAACATCCCGGCTTTCTTGGCGAACCTCGCATAGCGCCGCGGGGCGCGGAAGTCGATGCAAAAGCATGTGAAGCGGTTTTGGCCGGATCGTGGCGAACATCGACCGGACGATCGGCGCCAAAGATTGACCCAAGGACATCCGTGGCTATGATCCCGGCCGCCTGAACATGGCCATCGCGGTCATGCCCCTGTGGCGGAACTGGTAGACGCGCCAGACTCAAAATCTGGTGATGGCAACATCGTGCTGGTTCGAAACCGGCCAGGGGCACCAGCGGGCACTCCTTTACTTCAGACATGCATTCTCATTCCCGCGCCATAGCTGCGCGGATTTTCAGCTCCGTTTATCCCTGCTCCCGGGCCTGGCCCGGGCCGTTTCTGCCCCCGTCTGAGGGCGGAGCGCCGAAAGGC
>CAKZHN010000352.1 GCA_936924235.1 uncultured Rhodoplanes sp.
CGGCCTGCTGCTGGAAGCAGGAGCTGCGCTCGCCTTCGTGCTGATCTGCGCGTCCGCGGTGTTCGGCGCCATGCTGACGCGCCGCTCGTTCGGCGAGATCGACCGGACGCACCGGCAGCTGGTGGAGAGCAACGACGAGCTCCTCAAGCAGGTGAGCCGGCGCGAGGCGGCCGAGAGCCAGTTGCGCCAGTCGCAGAAGATGGAGGCGATCGGCCAGCTCTCGGGCGGCATCGCGCACGACTTCAACAACATGCTCAGCGTGATCTCGGGCAGCCTCGAGCTGATCAAGCGGCGCCTCGCCGCGGGCGACTTCGCGGTCGAGCGTTATCTCAACGCCGCGCTCGAAGCCGCCAAGCGCTCCGCCTCGCTGACCCAGCGCCTGCTCGCCTTCGCGCGGCGCCAGCCGCTCGCGCCGCAGCCGCTCGACGCCAACCGGATGATCGCCAACATGTCCGATATGCTGCGCTCGACGCTCGGCGAGCAGATCAAGATCGAGAGCGTCAGCGCCGGCGGGCTGTGGAGCACGCGGGCCGATCCGCATCAGCTCGAGAACGCCATCCTCAACGTCGCGATCAACGCGCGCGACGCGATGCCCGGCGGCGGCTGCCTGACCATCGAGACCGCCAACGCCTATCTCGACGAGGCCTATGCGCGGGACAATGTCGAGGTCGAGCCCGGCCAGTACGTCATGATCGCGATCACCGATACCGGCACCGGCATGGCCGCCGAAATCATCGGCCGCGTGTTCGACCCGTTCTTCACCACCAAGCCCGCCGGCACGGGCACCGGCCTGGGCCTCAGCCAGGTGTTCGGCTTCGTCAAGCAGTCGCGCGGCCACATCAAGATCTATTCGGAGCTCGGCGCCGGCACGACCATCAAGATCTACCTGCCACGCTTCATGGGCGACGCGACACCGGCTGTGATGCCGAAGGCCGCGCCGGTGGCGGTCGGCAATGCGCGCGAGGTCATCCTGGTCGTGGAAGACGACGAGCTGGTGCGGCGGACCACCACCGAGAGCCTGAACGCGCTCGGCTACACCGCGATCGATGCGGAAGGCGCCGCGCAGGCGCTGATCCTGCTGGAGAGCCGCAACGACATCGCGCTGCTGTTCACCGACATCGTGATGCCGGAGGTCAACGGCAAGAAGCTCGCCGACGAAGCGTTGCGACGATGGCCCGACCTCAAGGTCATCTACACCACCGGCTACACGCCCAACGCCGTGGTGCATGGCGGTGTGCTCGATCCCGGCGTCCAGCTTCTGAGCAAGCCGTTCACGCTCGATCAGCTCGCCGCGAAGGTGCGCACGGTGCTGGACAAGCCGGCCGCATAGCGCGCGCGGCGAAGCCATAAACGCCCGGCAAAAGAAAACCCCAGCCGGATGCCGGCTGGGGCTTTGCCTGGGGCCGCGAGAGGCGCTTCGCTTCAGCGGCCTCAGGCTTTTGCAAATCAGTTACGGCCGCCTCGATAGCTGAGATTTGCGGCAGTTTTGCAAAAGCCTCGGACTCAGCCCTGCCTTAATCGGGCAAACCCGTTCACAACGCGGTGAATCCATTAGCGGATGATGGACGAAACGTTAACGGCGGCCCCGCAAACGATGGAACCCGCGCCCCGGCCGCTGGTTGTGACAGTGAAGTTGCAGCGAGCAACAAGGAGCCCGACCATGGCGCGGACCGTTATCCGTTGCCGCTACACCGGCAATTACATCATCAGCAATCACGATGCCGGCGCATGGACCGACATGTTCAGCGGCCGCATCTTCTGTCCCTACTGTACCGCCGAGCATGTGTGGAGCAGCACCGACACCACCGGCAGCGACAGCGAGCGTCAAACTGCCTCGCGGCGCAGACCGCTGGTCCGTCAGGCGAGCTGAAAGGCCGGATGATCTGTCGGCGGAGGCAGACAACACATCGAGAGCGGCTTACGCCGCGCGGTTGCCGATCATGAAGCCTGCGTTGAAGAAGGCGTACCAGCGCAGCCGCCGCGCCACCGAACTCCAGAATTTCCGATGCTGGGCCCCGCCCCGCGCACGCGCCGAATTCCGCGCGATGCCATAGGCGGCGGCGCCATAACGGTCGTGCAAGTCAATGACGGCGAGCTTGATCTGACGGCGATACGCGAACCATCGTCCCCACCACAGCGCCAGCCAGTTCGAACCGCGCCTATCCCCAATAAGTATCCCCATGGGGACTTTGCATAATATGAGTCGGTTAGGTTGTGGAGACTTTACATTTTGCGGGTTGCTTTCGCGCGCAATGTTGATTCGTGATTCGCGGCTGGCATCGCCAAACGTGTCCGAGATCGGGCACCGGGCGCCACTATCGCCCCATTCCGGTCGGCAGCGGGCCACACTTGGCTGTCCCTATCGCTCGGTGTTTTGGGCTGGGGAGCTCGAACGCGGGGACCGTCAATGATGAACGTCGACAGCTACCGTGAGTACGCCGCCGAATGCGTCCGCCAGGCGCAGGGCGAGCCGACGCCGGAGGACCGCAACATGGTTCTCAACATTGCGCTGGCCTGGCTGCGGCTGGCGCAGCAGACAGAAGCGCTGCAGACCGAAACGCTCAGCGACGAGACGGCGCCGGATGTCCCGGCGGATGGCGACGAGACGCTTGAGCAGGAGGAGCCCGCGCTGGCGTCGTGAACCGGCGCGCCGCGCGCCGTCACGCTTTATCGCGCGGGACCGCTGGACGATTGACCGTCTGAGGGTTGGCCGCTCGATGCCGGGCTGTTCGACGACTGCAGCATCTGGCGCATCGCCTTGTAGTGCGCGCCACTGACGCCTTCGTCGAACAGCGTCCAGGCCTGCGCTCTCCTGAGCAGCGACGGCACGTCGACGTTGGCCTGCGTGCTGAAATTCTGGTACTCGGCCGCCGCGGTGTCGAAGTCGCCCGCCGCGGCCGCAAGCCCGATCCGCCGGATGTTGAGCACCAGCTCCTTCACGGCGTTGCGCGCGTCGCGGCGCTCGTTGAGGCCGCCGTCCACCGCGGGGTTCTTGTGATCAGGGACGCGCTCGGCGAGCTCCCGCAGCTCAGCGCCGACCGTGTCCGTCACCATCGAGATGACGGTGGTGTCATGCGCCGGAATGGCGATCACCAGGATGCTGGAGAAGTCAGTGACTTCCTTCATCCGGATCGCGACATTATCGCGTTCATAGGGCCGCGTCGCGTCGCCGACGGCATTGAGGTAGGCGACCAGATCCTTCTTGTCCTGGTCGGAATAACCGAGACCGAAGAAGCGATCGAAATGCGCCACGACGTCGTCGTAGCTGTCGTAGCGGCCGTCATGAAAATACGGCGCGTTGAAATTGGCGTTCAGCAGCGTTGGCGTCTTGAACAGCCCGCCGGTGCCGACGTCATGCTGGGCGTGGTCGACGAAAGCGCCGGTCGGCACATGGCAGCCGGCGCAGCTCAGGTTCGCCTGGTTGCGGAACGGCTTGAAGAACAGCGTCTCGCCGCGGCGTTCGGAGGCATTCGCCTGCGGCGCGCCGAGGCGGCCGCCGGCACCGATGCGCGGGTTCGGCAGGAAATCGATATCGTTGATATAGGCCACCAGCGCGTCGAGGGCGGCGGGCGTGGGCTCGGACCCGGCGAACTCGTTGACGATGACGTTGCGGACGAATTCGCGCAGCGAGCCGATCCGGCCATCGTTGCCGTAAGGCGCGAGATACCGCGCGCCGCGCAGGCTCGGAATGCGCACCGGATTGATCTGCGCGTCATAGGTCTTGGGATTGAACAAGAGGCTCGTGGTGTCGAAGTTGCCCGGCCGCGTCGAAAGACCTGGAACGAACAGCTTGGCGTTGCCGGCGCCGTTGACGTGGCAGGTGCCGCAGCTCATCGCGGCCTGACGCGCCTTTCCACCGAACACGCTCGGCGAATGAAACAGCAGGTCGCCGAGATTGACCAGGTATGACTTTCTGCCGCCAAACGCCTCCGAATGAAACAGCTCCCGCGGACGGTCGAGCGCTTCCTCGTTGAACTCGGTGCCGGCCGGCAGCGCGGTATCGTTGCCGTTCAGCGGAAACGTCCGCGCGTCGCGCAGCGGCAGGACGGCGATCAGGCCGAAGGTCGCAAGACACAGGGTCGCAAGGCAGAGCGGCAGACGGAGCTTCATGGCGATATCACTGGACCACTTGGATCACTGGGCGGTTTCTTCGAGACTCGGCTTGCCGAGCCCGATCTTGGGGGCGGCGATCTGCAGGAGCGTCACCAGCTCCTCGCTCTGGGCGCGAAGCTTGTCGCCGTCGAGGCTCTTGAGCTCCGATGTCTTCACCGAAAGCTTCAGCTGCTCGACCGCGGTCTTCACCGCCTCGCCGAGCTTGGGATCGCCGGTCGCGATCGCATCCGCAAAGATCACGCGGTAGGCGAGCTCGATGCCGTCGGCGTTGCTCTGCATGTCGTTCAGCGACGTGCCGCTCAGCCGCGACTCCCCGCCATCGGCCTTGTTGCCGCCGACCTCGAAGGCGAGCCGCGCCATGCCGTTGAGCAGCCGCTGCGGCGCAAGCGGGATGTCACGGAGCTGTGCTGCGAGTTCCTCGAGCCGGGCGATCAATGCGTCGGTCTCGTCACGGGCGTCGGTGCGGCCCGCGCCGAACAGCCTCGCTTCGACGCCGTGAAAGCCCCGGGTGGCGTTCGGCCAGGCGTCGATCTCCTGATCGAGGTCCGGCACGAAGCCTGAGGTGAAGACCTCGGACCGCTCCCAGCCGACGCGGGCCTCGATCCAGGCGCGCTTGGCGCATCCCAGATCGTCGGCCTTCATGCAATCGCGCATCCGCCGCGCGCCGTCGAGCGTGCGCCCGATGTCGTCGATCAGATAGGTCCGATAGCGCTCGGCGGTTTCGTTGAGGGCGGTTGCGGCGCGAGCCTGCGGCGCGACCACCATTGCAGCGGCCGCCACGGCGATCCCGCAGAACAATGCATGAAGAGAGAAAGAGGACGAAAAGGACCCGCGCGACACGCCACTCTCCCCGGCAATGGATGGTTGCAACACCCGCGACATCGACGCCCTCGTACGCAGCAAAAGCCTCGGCGCCATCTCGACCTTAGCGGGCCTTTTTGAACGCGCCGCGAAGCGGCGACATGAGCCGCAGAGTTTTGCGGAGAAACTTCGCTGCCCTGACGATCGCAACGGAGCAGAGCCGACAGGAAAATGTGTATCAGCGGTTTGATGACATTTGAATTACAGATCGACGACAACAAAATCACAGAACGCGTCGTGCGATCGGATGATCAAGCTGGCGCGAAAAAATTGTTCTGATGTGACGCGGCAACTGAAACATGTTCGTCACAATAAAAACTGGAAAAATTTAACGATAGTCATCGAACCGATATGTAGGCGGCATAGCGTCGCAGCGTTCATTTCCCACCGGGAGGCTGTCTAATGCGCTTTCGAGATTCCGTTTCCATTGCTGCCCTGATCGCGAGCTTGACCGCTGCGGCTCCGGCCGCGCACGCCGCGTCGATGGCAGATTTCAAGCACATCGTGGTCATCTATCAGGAGAACCACAGCTTCGATAACCTGTATGGTCAGTGGGGCAGCGTCAACGGCGAGCCGGTCAACGGCCCCGCGAACGCCAAGCCGCTCCGCACCAAGCAGGTGCGCCAGGACAACACGACCCGCTATCAGTGCCTGCTGCAGCTGGACGTCAACCTGACGTCGCCGTCGCCGCTCGCGACGACCTGCACCGACACCACCGGGGCACAGTTCCAGAGCCATTTCACGAACGGACCGTTCTTCATCGACAACTACATCGCGGCGACCGACGTGACCTGCCCGAAGCCGGGCCAGTTCAGTGCCAATGGCTTCGCCAAGGGTGACACCGTCCACGCGGTGGCCGGCGGCTGCACCCGGGATATCGTGCATCGCTTCTACAGCGAGCAGTACCAGATCAACGGCGGCCTGCAGAACCGCTACGTCACCGGTAGCGACGCGTCGGGCCTCGCCATGGGCGCCTATGACACCACGAAGCTGCCGATCTACACCTATCTGCACGGCGCCGGTGCGCCGAAATACGTGATCGGCGACAGCTTCTACCAGGCGGCCTTCGGCGGCTCGTTCCTGAACCATCAATTCCTTGTCGCCGGCGCCGCGCCGCTCTGGACCGGCGCAGTGCATGACGGCACCGCGAACGACTTCCATTCGGTGCTGGACTCCAACAACATGGCGGTCAGCACGCCGCTCTACACGCCGACGGGAACGGTCAAGGACTCCATGATGACCCAGGCCTGCCCGGGCGGCGGCACCACGGCTCCCAACGGCCTCGCCTGCGGCGACTACGCGGTCAACACCACGCAACCGTTCAGCCAGCCGTTCTCGCCTAACACCGCGGCCAACAGGCGCCTGCCTCCGCTTACCAACCCGACCATCGGTGACAGCCTGTCGGCCCAGAACGTCGACTGGGCGTGGTATTCGGGCGGCTGGTCGAATGCCACCGGCAACGTCGGCGGCCCCGGCTGGACCAACGGCAGCAACGGCACGAGCTGCACTGACCCCAACGCCAACCCGGCCGCGGGCTATCCGCTCTGCCCGGACTTCAACTTCCAGTTCCATCATCAGGCGTTCAACTACTTCGCCAACTTCGCGATCGGCACCGCCGCCCGCACGGCGCACCTGAAGGACGAAGCGGAGTTCTTCCAGGCGGCGCAGAACGGCACGCTCAAGCCGGTCAGCTTCATCAAGGCTCTGGGCGAGGAGAACGAGCACCCCGGCTACGCCAGCGAAAGCCAAGGCAGCAGCCACCTCGTCGACCTGATCCAGGCCGTGATGAATGGCCCGCAGGCCAACGACACGCTGATCGTCATCACCTATGACGAGTTCGGCGGTCAGTGGGACCACGTCCCGCCCCCGCCGCACAACCGCAATGGCGCGCGCGCGGCCGCGGCCGACGTGTGGGGCCCAGGCACCCGCATCCCGGTGCTGCTGGTATCGAAGAGCTTCACTCATGGTGGCGTTTCGCATGAAGACTTCGACACCACCTCGATCATCAAGATGATCGAGCGGAAGTACCGTCTGCCGACGATCCTGACCCGTCCGGTCAAGAGTCTCTCGGTGGCGCTCCAGGTCACCGAGTAAGCTGCAAGTTCAGACCCGAGGTTGCTGGGCCCGTACCGAAAGGTGCGGGCCCGGTCTTTTTTGGCCGCCCAGACAGCGGCGAGGCCCGGCCGTTGCCAAGCCCGGCGCGGTGGTTTACCGCAGGACGCTCGGGTTGGCGTGCGGCATGATCTGACGTCAAACCATAAGAAACGTGCGTGAATGGGAGACGTCCGATGAAGTCCGTCACCGCCGCGGGCCTTCTGGCCCTCGCCGGCATCTGCGCTTCGCCCTGCGCGGCGCAGACGCCGGAGCAGTTCTACAAGGGCAAGCAGATCGAGCTCGCGATCGGCTATCCGCCGGCCGGCAGCAACGACATCTACGCCCGGCTCCTCGCCCGGCATCTGCCCAAGCACATCCCCGGCAATCCGACCATCGTGCCGCAGAACCGGCCCGGCGCCGGCTCCTTCCTCACCCTCGCCTATGTCTACAACGTCGCGCCCAAGGACGGCTCGGTGATCGGCATCGGCGCGCCGACCGCACCGCTCGACGAGAAGCTCGGCACCCAGGGCGTGCGCTTCAAGGCCGCCGAATTCAACTGGATCGGCCGCATCGACTCGCTGATCAACATGGTGTTCCTCTGGCACACCGCGCCGGTGAAGACGATCGAGGACGCCTTCAAGATCGAGTCCAAGCTCTCCGGCACCGGCGTCGGCTCCACGGTGTCGATCTACCCGACCGTGATGAACAACGTGCTCGGCACCAAGTTCAAGCTGATCATGGGCTACAAAGGCTCGAACGACGCGCAGCTCGCGGTCGAGCGCGGCGAGGTCGACGGCCATTCCACCTCGTGGACCGCCGTGAAGGTCGCGCATCCCGACTGGCGGCCGCAGAAGAAGATCAACGTGGTGGTGCAGTTTTCGGTGAAGCGCCATCCGGAGATGGCCGACGTGCCGACCGTGGTCGAGCTCGCGAGGAACGACGAGGAGCGCAAGATCCTCAGCGCCGTGGTCAACGCCGCCGAGATCGGGACGGCGTTCTTCACCACGCCCGGCGCACCGCCCGACCGCGTCGAAGCGCTGCGCCGCGCCTTCGACGCCACCATGAAGGATCCGGAGTTCCTGGCCGAGGCCGAGCGCAGCCAGCTCACCGTCGGCCCGCTCACCGGCGGGGACCTGCAGAAGGTGGTGGCCGAGGTCAGCGGGCTCACGCCGGAGCTGGTCGAGAAGGTGAAGGCGGCTTACGAGATGAAGAAGTAGCCGTTTAGCGGTTCGGTCACACCTTGCTCCGCCGTCATGCCCGGCCTTGTGCCGGGGCATCCACGTCTTGGCAACAAAGTAAGGCGTGGATGGCCGGGACAAGCCCGGCCATGACGCGGCTGCAACATAAAATCGATGCCGCTACACCGCCGCTATCGCTTCGATCTCCAGCAGGAAATTCGGGTTGGCGAGCCCGCGCAGGATGCACAGCGTGCTGCCCGGCGGGTTCTTGCCGAAGTAATCCGTCAGGATGCCGCGTGCCTTCGGCACGTCGTGCGGATTGCAGATGTAGATCGTGACCTTGGTGACGTCCGAAAGCTTCGCGCCGCCGGCGGCGAGCGCGTTCTTCAGGTTCTTCATCACCATCTTGGCCTGCGCATCGAAGTTATCCGGCGGCAACACCTTGCCTTTGACATCGGCCGCCACCTGACCCGCGCAGAACACCAGCTTCTTGGCGCCCTCCACCGTCACCACGTGGGCATAATTCGTGAACGGCTTCGAGATCGTCTTCGGATTGGTCCGCGTGATCTTGGCCATAGGTTTCCTCCCTGATTTCTATTGCTTCGGCGAATCTTTGTTCGGCGTCCTTAGCTACTGCTTCGGCGCCATGGGATCATGCCCCGTGAGCTTGGCGAGCTCGGCCTGGCGGTCGCGCTCGGCGCGCATGTAGGCGGCGAAATTCTCAGGCGTGTTCGACGCCGCATCCGGGATCGTCATGCCGAGCTCCTGCATCCGCGTCTTGAACAACTCGTCGTGGATCGACTCGTTCAGCGCCTTCAAGAGCACCGCAACGACCGGCTGCGGCAGCTTCGCAGGCCCGACGAGTCCGACGAAGCCGCTGTGGTTGAAGTTCTTGTAGCCGAGCTCTTCCATAGTGGGCACGTCCGGCCAGGCCGGAATGCGCTTGGCGCCCGCGACCGCCAGCGGCCGCACCTTGCCGCCGTCGACCAGGGGCTTGGCGGCCGAGAAGAACGTGAAGGTCGCCTGCACGGCGCCGGTCACCACGGCGGCCGCGGCCTCGCCCGAGCCGCGATACGGCACGTCGATGATCCTGGTGCCCGCGGTGGCGTTGAGCTGCGTCGTCGAGATCGCGGGCGATGTCGCAGGCCCCGAGGTGCCGAAGCTGATCTTGCTCGGATTGGCCCTGGCGTCGTCGATCAGCTCCTTCAGCGACTTGTAGGGCAGACCTGAGTTGACGACGAGCACCAGCGGCGGGCCTTCGGCGATCTTGCCGATCAGCGTGAAGTCGGCCACCGCGTCATACGGCACCTTGATGTAGTGCAGGTTCTGCACGTCGGCGAGCGCGTTGACGAGCAGTGTGTAGCCGTCCGGATCGGCGTGCAGCACGTGCGTGGCGCCGACCACGCCCGAGGCGCCGGTCTTGTTCTCGACCACGATCGAGCCGCCGAGCTTCTGCTGCATGATCGGCGCGAGCACGCGGGCCGGCACGTCGGTGAGCCCGCCCGGCGCGAATGGCACCACGAAGGAGATCGGCCGGTTCGGATAGTTCTGCGCCTGCAGCGGCGCGATCCCGAGCGCCAAGACCCCAAGCGCCAAGAGCCCGTTTCGAATATGCATGCCCTTCTCCATCAGTTCAAAAAGATCATAGCTGCAAGCACGTCGCATGCCAGGGGCGCTGCTGCCGCACATTCCCCCATTGCAAATCCGCATGCGATGCTAGGATCGAAATGACGGAGGCACTCCATGACTGACGCCGGCGAGCGCGCCACCATTCTCATCCGCGGCGGACGCATCTACGATCACGACGGCGACGTGCATCAGCCCGCGACCGGCGACCTCCTGGTTTCCGCGGGGCGGATCGAGCGGACCGCCCCGCGCATCGACGCGCCGGCCGGCGCCGAGGTGATCGACGCGTCGAACAAGCTGGTCGTGCCGGGCCTCGTCAACGCGCATTACCATTCGCACGACGTGCTGATGAAGGGCCTGTTCGAGGAAGCGCCCTTCGACATCTGGACGAGCTACACGGGCGCTGCCGCCTACGGCACGCGCACCCATCGCGAGGTGCGCATCCGCACGCTGATCGGCGCCGCCGAGATGCTGCGCAACGGCATCACCACGGTTCAGGACTTCCTCACCGTCTATCCGGTCGAGGAGAGCTACGTCGACACGGTGCTGCAGGCCTATGACGAGGCCGGCATCCGCGTCAATTTCGCGATCGCGGCGCGCGACAGGTCGCAGCTCGATATTGCGCCGCTGATGGCCAAAGACCTGCCCGAGGCCATCCGCGATCGCATCTTCGGCAAGCCCGGCCGCACCGCACAGCAGGAGCTCGATTTCGTCGCCGGCCAGATCAAGCGGCTCGGCATGGCGCCGCGAAAGCTGATCACCTGGGCGCTGGCGCCGTCGGCGCCGCAGCGCTGCTCGCCGGAGCTGCTCGCCGGCATGGCCGCGCTGTCGAAAGAGCACAAGCTGCCGGTGTTCACCCATGTCTACGAGACGCGGCCGCAGGCCGCCGCCGCCAAGGTGCAGTCGATCTCGCTGCTCGAGATGCTGAAGACCGCAGGCCTGCTCAACGAGCGGCTCAACCTCGTGCACGGCGTCTGGCTGTCGCCGCGCGACATCGAGATGCTGGCGGCTGCGCACGCCCGCGTGGTGCACAACCCGATCAGCAATCTCAAGCTCAAGAGCGGCGCCGCGCCGATCCTCGATCTCACCAAAGCCGGCGTCGAGGTGGCGCTCGGCTGCGACAACTACAGCTGCGCCGAGACCCAGAACATCTTCATCGCCATGCGGATGCTGTGCCTCCTCCCCGCCATCACCAGTCCCGAGCCGCATCCGGTCACCGCCGCCCATGCGCTCAAGGCCGCGACGTTGACCGGCGCCAAGGCGGTCAACATGGACGGCCAGATCGGCGCGCTGAAGCCCGGCATGGCCGCCGACCTGATGATCCTCGATCTCAACGAGCCCGCTTTCGTGCCATTCAACAGCGCGTCACGGCAGCTGGTGTTCTCGGAATGCGGCGGCTCGATCGACACCGTGCTGGTGGCGGGCCGCCCGGTGGTGCGCAAGCGCAAGCTCACGACCATCGACGAGGCGAAGCTCGCCGCCGAGGCCGGCGAGATCTCGCCCGCGTTCCGCCGCGAGGTCGAGGCGCAGATCAAGCGCAGCGCCGATCTCGTCGCGCCGCTGCTCGAAGGCAATCGCGCAGTGTGGCAAACCGAGCTCGGCGTGTCGCGCTACATCGGCGGGCGTTAGAGCGCGACACGGTCACGCCTCATGGAGTTGCCGGATTTCGCGCCATGCCATGGCTCAAATTTCAGGTTCACCGGAGTGAACACTGGGTTGAAATGCCGCATCGACATGCGCTAGTCGCTGACGGGGGCGTGGCGGGGGAGATTCGATGAAGCGCTTTGCGGTTGCCGCGCGAGTCACGGCTGCGGTCCTCATGCTCACATTGTTCGGCGCGGCGGCGTCGGCGCAGAAAGCGCCGAATGCGAACGTGCAGGAAATCATCATCAAGTCATCGCTGCTGACGTTCAATGACGCCAACGTCACCAACAACTATTCGGTCTTCCACGCCAAGCTTTCGAAGCCGTTCCGCGACAAGTTTCCGCCCGACAAGCTTGCCGAGACATTCAAAGGCTTCCGCGACCAGCACGTCGATCTGGACCTGATCGCCGCCAAGGCGCCGATCTCGACCGAGGAGCCGAAGGTCGACGACAGCGGACGCCTCACGCTGAAGGGCTACTTCGACACCACGCCGAGCCGCGTGAACTACAACCTCACCTACATCATGTCGGACGGCGAGTGGAAGCTCGTCGGCATCAACGTCGACCTGAAGAAGCCCGACAAATAAAGACTCAAGCAGCCTTGCGGCTGCACAGGTCGAGCGCCATCGCGAGATAGATCTTCGCTGCGGTGACGCAGTCCTCGACCAGCACGTGCTCGCCGAAGGCGTGCATGGAGGTGGCGTTCTTGGCGTCCGGATGCATCCGGCCGCCGGGGCCAAACGCCACGCACGGCACGCCGTAGGCGGTCAGATGCACCGCATCGGCGCCGGGCCGCCGGATGATGTTCGGCGGCCGCGAGCCGGTGACGTCCTGCTGCGCCGCGCCCAGCGCCTCGATCACCGGCAGCTTGTCGTCGAGCAGCACCGGCGGGTCGCTCACATAGACATGAAGCTTCGGCTCCTCGATGCCCTTTTTCTCGGCGAAGCCCCGCAGAACCTTGCGCAGGTCGCGCTTCACGCCGTCGACGGTCTGGCCCGGCACGGTGCGGATGTCGAGATAAAGGCTGCATTCGTACGGATTGCGCGACAGCCGCCACGGCGCGCCGCCGCGGATGGCCGCGACCGTGACGTTCGGGTGCTCGCCCATGAACACGTGCGCGGCCTGATAGTCCTTCGTCCACTTCATGATGTCGGTCTGCAGCTCGTGCATGACCGCGATGGCGTTGATCACGCCCGGCCGGTGCGCCATCGCCGAATGCGCCACCGTGCCCTCGACGGTGATGCGGAGCCAGATGCAGCCCATGTTGGCGACCGAGACGCGCATGCCGGTCGGCTCGGCCAGCAGCGCGAAGTCGGCCGTGACGCCATGCGTGGCCAGATGCCGGGTGCCGATGCCGTAGCCGGAATACTCGACGCCCTGGAATTCCTCGACCGCGGTCTTCTCGATCTCGCCGACCACGCCGCCGAACGAGATATCGCCGGCGAGCTCGATGCCGGCGGCCGCGATCGCCTCGATCGCGATCAGCGCGGAGGTCAGCCCGCTCTTCATGTTGTTGGAGCCGAGCCCGAACACCCAGCCGTCGCGATAGAGCGCCTTGGGCTGGAAGCCCGGACCCGCGTCGCGCAGATGCTCTTCCTGGCCCGAGTATGACGTGTCCATGTGGCCGGTGAACAGGAGGTTAAGCCCGTCGCCGCGGCCGCGGCGATGGCCCACCGCGTTGGGGCGGTTGGCGTCGACGAGCGGCAGGTCGGTGTCCATGCCGGACTTCTTCATGCGCGCCACGAGATATTGCGCGACGCCGATCTCGCTGCCGGTCGGGCTCGAGATATCGACCAGGTCCATCAGCAGCGTGCGGACGTTCTCGGTGCTGATGAGAGCGGCGGCTTTGGCGTAGTCGGGATGCGGCATTCGGTTCTTCCGTCTTGGACGTGACGCGCGGCACTATCGGCTGTCATGGCCGGGCTTGTCCCGGCCATCCACGCCTTTCTT
>CAKZHN010000353.1 GCA_936924235.1 uncultured Rhodoplanes sp.
CTCGGTGCCGGCCTCGAGGAGCCGCTCGCTCCAGCACCGCCAGCACTGCTTGATCTCATTCTGCGCCGCGGTCGTTGGAGCCGCGACCGGCAAGCCGGCAATCGGCAAGCGACACAGCAGCCTGACGAGCTTCCACCACGCGGCTCCGCCCAAGGTCGCAAGCAGTATGGGGCGGTGGCCCTCGATGGGCAGCTAAGGCAATTGCGCGAGGCCCCACCAGGGACACGCAACAACACGCTGTTCGTTTCGGCACGAAAACTCGGGCAGCTCGTCGCGGCCGGAGTTCTCAATCTGCAGGATGTCCGTGCAGGCCTGGAGCAGGCGATACGACCGTGGCCGAATTTGCGGAAGTCGCTCGCCACACTCGATCGCGGCTTGGAGCAAGGGCTGTCGGAGCCCCGCGAAATTCCGGAATCAACGGGATCGATTTCAAAGGCTGCACCATCTCCGAGGACAGTGGCCGAGCCGAGGGCGGTGAGCGCGCCCACACCGCTGGACGAGAAGCTCGCTCACCTTGACGCCACTGATCGCGGCAATGCCTCGCGGTTCGTCGAGCGAAACCGGCAAAAATTTCGGCACTGCGACAAGACCGGTTGGTTGTGGTGGAGCGACGGCCATTGGTCCCACGAGGGTGCCGATGCGGCTGTGTTGCGTGCAGTGCATGAGACCGTCGATGCGATCAAGACGGAAAGCACAATCTTGGAAAGCAATCGAGGACAAACCGATGACGTCACAAGCGAAGAAGCTGCTGATTTGGGCTGAGAAATCCGCAGGGGCGCGGCACATGGGTGCGATCCCGACGCATGCCGCGCCGTATATGGTGGTGCATATCAACGACCTGGACTCAGATCTGTTTCTGCTGAACGTTCAGAACGGCACCATCGTCATTCGTCGTCTGGATGATGGCAATGTAAGCGTCACTTTGAAGCCGCACGATCCCAACGATCTCATCACCCGGTTATCGCCGGTCAATTTCGATCCGACGGCAACCTGTCCGACCTATGACGCTGCGCTCGCACACGTCCAGCCGGATGCAGACGTCCGCGCATTTTTGCATCGGGCCGTTGGCTATGCGGCTACCGGAGATACGAGCGAACAAAAGCTGTTCTTCTTTTATGGTGGCGGACGCAACGGCAAATCCACGTTTGTTGACGCCTGGGCGCACGTGCTTGGGACGTATGCGGCCACCATACCGATTGAGACGTTCTTGTCGGGCGCTCAAAGCCGGTACGCAGGGCAGGCGTCGCCGCACCTGGCGCGGTTGCGGGCCATACGGATGCTCCGAACGTCAGAGGCCGAGAAGGACGCAGTGCTGGCAGAGTCCTTTATAAAGCTCGCCACCTCCAACGAGCCAATTCTGGTCCGCGAGCTGAACCAACCGTTTTTCGAGCTGCGGCCCCAGTTCAAGTTATTTATCTCAGGCAACTACAAACCGCGTATCCGCGGGACCGATGACGGCATCTGGCGCCGCATCATACTCGTGCCTTGGCTCGTTAAGGTCAGCGATGAGATGTGCGATCCGCACCTCGCTGACAAGCTGAAGGCGGAGGCGTCTGGAATTCTGAATCGAATGCTTGAAGGGGTCGTGGATTGGATGAAGGGCGGCTTGCAGGTTCCGCCGCCGATCGCCGAAGCAACCGCGGAGTACCGTTCCGACTCAGACCACCTCGGACGCTTCAAAGCCGAATGCCTGCGCGAGGTGCCGGGCAGCCGGGTCACGTCGGCGGACATCTATGATGTGTTCGTGGCTTGGGCGAAATCGACGGGCGCTCCGATCTGGACGCGGACCGGGTTCGGCAGGGCCATGACGGATCGCGGCTACAAGAGCACCAAGTCCGGCAGCAATTTCTGGATCGGCATCGAGCTCACGCGCCAGCTGTCAGATTTCGGAAGTGCTGACGAGCCGCCCGTCGATGACCCGGCACCACCGACGGCAACAGACGACACACCCATGGACTACTGAAAGCCGAAGCTCAGGCGTCAAAACGCTCCCAATTTTGGGAGCGTTTTTTTTGAGAAAACGCAAAAAAAACCTTGGCATTTCAAGGGTTGGGAGTGTTGGGAGCGATTTTCTGTAATGAGAAACAATAGGAGAGTACACATATACATCTCTCTAGATATTAAGGCCCGACAGTAAAACGCTCCCAAGGCTCCCTGGAGAGTCCTCGGTGAGAGGCCGATCGATTTAACCGGGCCGATCTGACTTAACCGAGTTAACCGATTTAACCTTAAAAAATCTGCGCGTAACTAGCGCGAGC
>CAKZHN010000354.1 GCA_936924235.1 uncultured Rhodoplanes sp.
CGGCCGCGCTTGAGGAAGCGCAACGCACCAACAAGCCGATCCTGCTCTCCGTCGGCTACGCGGCCTGCCACTGGTGCCACGTCATGGCACACGAGAGCTTCGAGGACGGCGACACCGCGGCGGTGATGAACGAGCTGTTCGTCAACATCAAAGTCGATCGCGAGGAGCGGCCGGATATCGACCAGATCTACATGTCGGCGCTCCATCACCTGGGCGAGCAGGGCGGTTGGCCGTTAACGATGTTTCTCACGCCGAAGGGCGAGCCGGTGTGGGGCGGCACGTATTTTCCGAAAACCTCGCGCTACGGCCGCGCCGCCTTCGTCGATGTGCTGCGCGAGGTGTCGCGGCTGTTCCGCGAAGAACCCGGCAAAATCGGGCAGAATCGCGATGCCCTGATGGAGCGGCTGGAGGCCAAGGCGCGGCCCGTCGGCAAGGTCGTGCTCGGCTCGGATGATCTCAACCAGCTCGCATTGCAGATCGGCGGCGCGTTCGATCAGCGGCATGGCGGGCTGCGCGGCGCGCCGAAGTTTCCGAACGCTGCGCTCTACGAGCTGGTCTGGCGCGCCGGGCTGCGCACCGGCGAGGACCGCTTCTTCAAGCTGATCGAGCACACCCTCGACCACATCTGCGAAGGCGGCATCTACGACCATCTCGGCGGCGGCTTCTCGCGCTATTCGGTCGACGAGCGCTGGCTGGTGCCGCACTTCGAGAAGATGCTGTACGACAACGCCCAGCTGCTCGAGCTGCTGGCGCTGGCTGATCGCCACTCCGGCAATCCGCTGTTCCGGCAACGCGCCGCCGAAACCGTCGGCTGGCTCGCCCGCGAGATGACCACGGCCGAAGGGGCGTTCTCAGCGTCGCTGGACGCGGATTCCGAGGGCGAGGAGGGCAAGTACTACGTCTGGTCGCTCGCCGAGGTCGAGCAGGTGCTCGGTTCCGATGCTGCGTTTTTTGTGCAGCATTACGACGTGACCGCGGAGGGCAATTTCGAGGGCCATAATATCCTCAACCTCCTCAAACACTTACCGCGCAGCATAGAAGACGAGGCCAAACTGGCCATGCTGCGGCAGAAGCTTTTTATGCTGCGGGAGGGCAGGATCCGTCCCGGCCTCGACGACAAGGTCCTGGCGGACTGGAACGGCCTGATGATTGCGGCGCTGGCCAACGCCGGCGCCATGCTGGAGCAGCCGGATTGGATCGCGCGAGCCGACAAGGCCTTTGATTTTATTGCGAAATCCATGACGCGGGGCGACCGCCTCGGACATTCCTGGCGGCAAGGCAAGCTGCTCTATCCGGGCCTCGCCTCCGACTTCGCTTGCATGATCCGGGCGGCCCTGGCGCTTTACGAGGCCACCGGACGCCGCGAGCGGCTCGATCAGGCGCTCGCGTGGCAACGCGCGTTCGACGCCGCCTACGCCAATCCGCAGAACGGCGGCTACTACCTCACGGCGTCGGACGCCGAGGGCTTGGTGGTGCGGCCGGCGTCGACCACGGACGATGCCACGCCCAACCCCAACGCCCTAGCTGCGCAAAACCTGCTGCGCCTTGCTGCGCTCACGGGCAACGACCAATGGCGCGAGCGCGCCGACCGGCTGATCGATGGGGTGCTGTCGGCCACGGCCGACAACCTCCTGTCCCATGCCGCGCTGCTGAATGCAGTCGACCTGCGGCTCAACGCGGCCGAGATCGTCCTGACCGGGCCGGACCACGAGCGCTTCGCCGCAGCGGCGCTGCGGCTGCCCTATGCCAGCCGGATCATCCTGCGGGCGCCGTCGGCCGCGGCTTTGCCAGCGGGTCATCCGGCCCAGGCGAAAATTGCTGCAGGCCCCGCGAGCGCAGCATTCGTCTGCGTCGGGCAGACCTGCTCGCTGCCGGTCACCGATCCGGACAGGATCGCCGAGGTCGTGGACGCCATGCGCCCGCGTTCAGGCTGAGACTTCAGGGATGTCGGACCAACGGCCGCCGCATCGGGTGGCCCGTCCGGGTGGTCGGCTTCTTGACCGCCGGCTTCTCGGCTTCAGCCTTTGACGCGCTGCCCCACAGCACCGGCACCCAGGCCAGCATGTAGTTGCGCGCCTGCGCCTCGGTCGTGGTGTCGGCGAGCGTCGACAGCCGGAATTTGACGAACTTGTTGTTCCAGGAGGTCACGCAGAGGTAGCCGTCCTGCGGCTTGGCGCCATCGCGAGTCAGGTGATACGCCGCGCACTGGAAGCGCGTCCGCTTGGCACTGTCCTCGATGGTGAAATTCCGCCGCAGATAGACCTGGGCGTAGATGCCCCGCGGCTGCGACAGGAACGTATCGGCGCGCACCCGCTCGAACTCGGCCCGCACGATCGCCGACTTCACGTCGTCGGGGATCGCGGCTCGCTTGAGATCGTAGATGAACACATCGAGCTTCCAGCCGGACTGCGAGTAGTCCAGCCCGTAGCCGTCGCCGGGTTTCATCTTCTCGAAATTGGTCGAGTCGTTGAGGGTGAAGCCGGAAATCTCCTCCGGCGCCTTGAGCCCGTAGACCGATACCGACGCGATGCCGAACGCCGGCGCGGTCGCGACGGCACCCAGCACCAACGCGATGGCGGCGGTCCGGAAGGCTCGCATCAGGTGTTCATCGACTCGAAGAATTCAGCGTTGTTCTTCGTGCTGCGCAATTTGTCGAGCAGGAAGTCAATCGCATCCATGGTTCCCATCGGGTTAAGAATCCGGCGGAGAACGTACATTTTCTTGAGTTGCTGCGGCTCGGTGAGCAGCTCTTCCTTACGCGTGCCTGACCGGGTGATGTCCATGGCCGGGAAGGTGCGCTTGTCGGCGACCTTGCGATCGAGGATGAGCTCGGAGTTGCCGGTGCCCTTGAACTCTTCGAAAATCACCTCGTCCATGCGGCTGCCGGTGTCGATCAGCGCGGTGGCGATGATGGTCAGCGAGCCGCCTTCCTCGATGTTGCGCGCGGCGCCAAAGAAGCGCTTCGGCCGCTGCAGGGCGTTGGCGTCGACACCGCCGGTCAACACCTTGCCGGATGACGGCACCACTGTGTTGTAAGCGCGGCCCAGACGGGTAATCGAATCGAGCAGGATCACGACGTCACGGCCGTGCTCGACCAGGCGCTTGGCCTTTTCGATCACCATCTCGGCCACCTGCACGTGGCGCGAGGCCGGCTCGTCGAAGGTCGAGGACACGACCTCGCCCTTCACCGAGCGCTGCATGTCGGTGACTTCCTCGGGCCGCTCGTCGATCAGCAGCACGATCAGGTAGCACTCGGGATGGTTGGCGGTAATCGAGTGCGCGATGTTCTGCAGCAGCACGGTCTTGCCGGTGCGCGGCGGCGACACGATCAGCGCGCGCTGTCCTTTGCCGATCGGCGCCACGATGTCGATGACGCGGGCCGAGAGGTCCTTCTTGGTCGCGTCCTCGTGCTCCATTTTCAGGCGCTGCTCGGGATAGAGCGGCGTCAGGTTGTCGAAGTTGATCTTGTGGCGCGCCTTCTCGGGGTCCTCGAAATTGATCGTGTTGACCTTGAGCAGCGCAAAATAACGCTCGCCGTCCTTGGGCGAGCGGATCTGGCCGTCGACGGTGTCGCCGGTGCGAAGCCCGAAGCGGCGGATCTGGGAGGGCGAGACGTAGATGTCGTCGGGGCCGGGGAGGTAATTCGCCTCCGGCGAGCGCAGGAAGCCGAAGCCGTCCGACAGCACCTCGACGACGCCTTCGCCGATGATGTCGACCTCTTTGGTCGCGAGTTGCTTGAGGATGGCGAACATCAGCTCCTGCTTGCGCATGGTGCTGGCGTTCTCGATCTCCTGCTCCTCGGCAAAGGCCAGAAGTTCGGGAGGGGTTTTGGATTTCAGGTCTTGGAGCTTCATTTCCCGCATGCGGGGCGTCCTATGGGGGTAACCGCTGTCGCCGAAAACGAACGAATGCGGTGGAACGTTCAGGAAGGGCGCAGGTCTTGGGGTGTCGGCTGAATTGAGGGCCTAAACCCTGATGCGGCGGCTGGTCCGGGTACTTGAAGACCGGAACTCGACGGCATCCGCCTGCGTTCGGAGGGATTTGAAATATATACGGAAAAACGGCCGATTTCGCAAGGGTGGCGGCTTGGCGCAGTGCAAAAATCAGGCGCCGTCAGAACGGTTTGACCACCACCAGGATCACGATCAGGATCATCAGGACGGTGGGCACCTCATTGATAATCCTGAAGAATTTTTGCGATTTCCGGCGCCGGTCGGCGGCGAAATCCTTCACATAGCGGCTCAACATCCCGTGAACGCCGGACATCAGGATTACCAGCAGCAGCTTGGCGTGGAGCCAGGGCGCCTTGAACCAGCCGCCCTGGTAGGCGAGCCACAGCCCCAGCACCCAGGTCAGGATCATCGCCGGGTTGATGATCGCCCGGAGCAGCCGCCGCTCCATGACCTTGAAGGTCTCGGACTGGATCGAGCCGACATCGGCCTCGCAGTGATAGACGAACAGCCGCGGCAGGTAGAGCATGCCGGCCATCCAGGCGATGACCGCGATGATGTGGAAGGCTTTCAACCATTCGTACATGCGAGAAGGTTCCGTTATGCCGATCCTGAAGAGGGTTCGCCTGGACCGCTATCGCGAGCCCGCCGATTCTTCCACGGGAAACCCGTTTCGGGCAGTGGCCTCTCCAGGAATTCACACAGCTTCGGCCAGCCGTCGCCCTCGAATACGTTGAACTCGAGCAGGCGGCCAGAGGGTTTGTCCAAAAAGAAATTCCGAACCCGGCGCTCGTGAGCCGCGTAAGCCTGCTCCAGCCCGTCGTGATGCAAGTAGAGCCCGGCGTGAATCGCGACGCTTTCGAAACCGTGCCGCCATTCCGTTGATCTGCCGATGCGCTGCCGCATTCCCTCGATGTCGGTTCGCCCGGTGTTGATGGCGTAGTGATCCGTCATCGAACGAACCCAGTCGTCGAGCCGCCGTTGCGTCAGGATGAACCTCGCATTGGGATACTGATAAAAAAGTTTTTCAAAATTCTGGGAGGCCGACGTATCGCACGCGCCTCCCAGCATGAAGAAATCGACATCGGACAGAATCTGGTTCGTCAGCGGATTTGTCCAATGCCCGTTGTCGATGCCCAACAACGTCAACGCATCCGACAAAGAGCTCGTCGCGGTCTTGGCCAAGCCGATGCCAAACACTTTCGGTTCGTTGAAGACCTCAAGCCGCGGCAGTTCGACCCGTCGCCGGACTGCGCCGAAAATTAGTCGATACCGGTCGTCCTTGATCTGGTCATGCAACACGTCATACCGCTGCATGAATTCATCAAAGCGCTCGAGCGCAACCAACAGCCGCAACTCGATCACCGCGGTCCTGCCGCTGTCCGCTTCGCCCGGCAACCCGCGAACCGAGCTCAAAAGATCCAGCCATAAGTGCGCACGGTCTCCGCGTTCGATCAGGACCGGAATCGCGTCAAAGCACATCTCGCATTTCTTGAGCGTATCGGCTTGCTTCACGTTCCGAACCAATTCCGGACGAGCCAGCGACACCTCACCCAAAAGCGTCAGGAATGCGACCTTATGAAACGGTCCGTCCTCTTCCAGATCGCGAAACGGTTCGCGATCGAGATAGCGCAGCAATTCGCTGCGTCGCTGCTCGTAGTTCGACTCGCTGCGGCACGCGCCGATGATCGAACGAACCAATCTGAATAGAACGCGAGGATTATCGGGTTGAGCGTTTGCGATATCCGACAGCTCGTTCTCGGCCTCGCGGTATCTTCGAAGCGCATGCAGCACGTCGGCGCGAGAGACTTTCCAGTTGTCGCGCGGCGACGGCAGCGCGGCCAGCGCCTTGTCCCAGTAGGCCAGTGCAGCAGGCCAGTCCTTGCGTTGCATCGCCGACCGCGCGTGCTTCGCAAGATCATTCGCCGTTTCGTCCGATGACGGACCGGCCGCAGACGCCGTACTCATCGCCTTGCCCCTCGGACTCGCAGCAACACCTGCGCTTTCCTTTGCGCCTGCCTTGAAAATCTACTTCCTCACGCGGGCGATCATCCTCTCGACATGCGCAATCGGCGTGTCCGGCAAAATGCCGTGGCCGAGATTGAAGATGAACGGCCCGCCCGCAAACGTGCTCAACACCGCATCCACGCCGCGATCGAGCGCCTCGCCGCCCGCACGCAGCACCAGCGGATCGAGATTGCCCTGCACCGGCACACGGCGCTGGATCGTATCGCGCGCGAACGCCGGATCGATCATCCAGTCGAGTCCGACCGCACTGACCGGCACCTGCTCGATGTAACGCGAGAGGTTGCTGCCGGCGCCGCGCGGAAAGCCGATGATCCTCGCGTTCGGCACCGTCTTGCGCACCCCCGCCACGATCCGCTGCATCGGCGCAACGCACCAGCGCTGGAACGCGTCGGGTGGCAGCACGCCCGCCCAGGTGTCGAACACCTGCACGGCATCGACGCCCGCCTGAAGCTGCCGGATGAGATAACGGATCGAAGCGTCGGCCAGGATGTCGATCAGCCGGCCGAACGCCTCCGGATGCCGGTAGGCGAACAGCCGCGCCGGCGCCTGGTCCGGCGTGCCGCGGCCGGCGATCATGTAGGTGGCGACAGTCCACGGCGCGCCGCAGAAGCCCAGGAACGCAACATTCGGCGGCAACGCTGACTTGACCAAGCCGATCGTCTCGTAGACCGGCGCCAGCACGTTGTCGTCGATCGTTCCGCGCATGCTCGCGATCGCGGCCGGATCGTCGATCGGCTCGAGCAGAGGACCTTCGCCCGCGGAAAATCGCACGTTGCGGCCGAGCGCCTGCGGGATCACCAGGATGTCGGAAAACAAGATCGCCGCATCGAAGCCGAACCGCCGGATCGGCTGCAGCGTGACCTCGGCGGCAAGCTTCGGCGTGAAGCACAGATCGAGGAAGCCGCCGGCCGTGCCGCGGACCGCCATGTACTCCGGCAGATAGCGTCCGGCTTGGCGCATCATCCAGAGCGGCGGCACGACCTGCCGTCTGCCGTCGAGCACGTCGCAGAGCGGTTTATGCACGAGCTCTCCGGTCACCTTCACTTCACCCCTAAATACTAGATTCTTAGTTGTAGTGATTCTTAGGCGGTGGTTTTGACTCACGACTCGTCATCCCCACGCGATCCACGGCGCCGACTTCTGTCCCCAAGCATCCGTGGGCTCGTTGTGGATTGCTTTGGATAGCGATTCCGGCTGTCTTTTCAAAGCCTAATCCGCCATTCGCCGGCGGCGGCGAGAGCGTCCATCCAAGCCCGCCCGAAATCCTCAGCGCTCCTTTGATTGGCACTCCAAACTGCACCGGTGTGGACGGATTGCCGGGTTATCCGACCGAAGTGCTTGCACCGCCCCGGAAGGCATGGCCTTTTCCTAACCTGATCCACAGGCCCGGCAGCTGTTATCCATGCCCCACCGCGGTGCCAGCTACTTCCATCTACACCTCGTCTCGGACGCGACCGGCGAGACGTTGATCGCGGTCTCGCGCGCGGCCGCCGCGCAATATACGAGTGTGTCGCCGGTTGAGCACATGCATCCGCTGGTGCGCTCGCACAAGCAGCTCGACCGCGTGCTGGTGGAGATCGAGAATTCGCCGGGCATCGTGCTCTACACGCTGCTTGAAACGGATCTGGCGACGCGGCTTGAAACGACCTGCCAGAATCTTGGCGTGCCGTATCTTTCCATCCTGGGTCCGGTTTTGCAGCTCTTCCAGTCCTATCTTGGTGGTGAGAGCAAGCCGCGCGTCGGTGCCCAGCACACGCTCAATGCCGAGTACTTCAAACGCATCGATGCGTTGAACTACACGATGCTGCATGACGACGGCCAGCACGCCGACGATCTCGAGCAGGCCGACATCGTGCTGGTCGGTGTGTCGCGCACCTCGAAGACGCCGACCTCGATCTATCTCGCAAACCGCGGCGTCAAGACTGCGAACATTCCGCTGGTGCCCGGCGTGCCGACGCCGCCCAACCTGGAAACGCTCTCGCAGCCGCTCGTCGTCGGGCTGACCGCGAGTCCGGAGCGGATCGTGCAGATCCGGCAGAACCGATTGCTCGGGCTGCGCGCCGAGCACGATGCCGATCAGTACGTCGACAAGCAGGCCGTCGCCGGTGAGATCGCCGCGGCGCGCAAGCTTTGCGCCAAGCACAATTGGCCGATCATCGACGTGACGCGCCGCTCGATCGAAGAAACCGCAGCCGAAATCATTGCGCTGCTTGCCGAGCGCCGCCGCCTGTCGCCGCAACCTTGAAAGTCTGACCGTCATGCCGTTGTGGCTTGCTGCCGATCCCTTGATGCTTGCGTCAAAAAGCGCCTCGCGACGCGCGGTGCTGGAAAGCGCCGGCGTTCCGATTGACATCGAACCTGCCGATGTCGACGAGCGCGAGATCGAAACGCGCGCAGGCTTCGACGATCCCGGGAAGGTCGCGGCGTTGCTGGCCCGCGAGAAGGCGAAGGCGGTCTCGGCGAAACATCCGGGCCGGATCGTTCTCGGCGCCGATCAGACTCTCGCGCTCGGCAAGCGCCGCTTTTCCAAGGCGCCCAATCGCGCGGTGGCGCGCGAGCAGGTCGCAGCGCTCCGTGGCATGGTGCATACGTTGCATTCGGCAGTGGCGGTGATGCGCGGCGGCGCGGTGCTGTTCGAAACCGTCGATGCCGCGCACCTGACGATGCGCAAATTTTCCGACGCGTTCCTGGACAGCTATCTCGACACGGTTGGCGACAAGGTGCTGTCCAGCGTCGGCGGCTATCAGCTCGAAGGCGTCGGCATCCAATTGTTCGACCGCGTCGAGGGCGACCATTTCACCGTGCTCGGCCTGCCGTTGTTGCCACTGCTCGACTGGCTGCGGCAGGCGGGCCATTTGGCCAAGTAAACCCGATGTTCGTGATCGGACTCACCGGTTCCATCGCGATGGGAAAGTCGACCACGGCGCGGCTGTTCGCCGAGGAGGGCGTCCCGGTTCACGACGCCGATGCCGCGGTTCACAGGCTTTACGAGGGTGTGGCGGTCGCGCCGATCGAAGCTGCATTTCCGGGCGTCACCAAGGTCGGCAAGGTCGATCGGGCCGTTCTGGGCCAGCGCGTGGCCGGCCAGCCCGAGGCGTTGCGGCGGCTCGAGCAGATCGTGCATCCGCTGGTGCGGGCGACCGAAACCGAGTTCCTCGACAAGGCCGAAGCCTCGGGCGCCAAGATCGTGGTGCTGGATATTCCGCTGCTGTTCGAGACCGGCGGCGAGAAGCGCGTTGACGCCGTGGTGGTGGTGTCGGCGCCCGCCGACATCCAGCGTGCGCGGCTCCTGGAGCGCGGCATCGGCATGGAACGGCTCGAGGCGCTGCTCGCCCGGCAGATGCCGGACGCGCAAAAGCGTCAGCGGGCGGATTTCGTGGTGGACAGCTCGCAAGGAATTGAGCCCGCGCGGGCGCAGGTGCGCCAAATTCTGTCGGCGGTTGCTAAGATGCCGCTCCGGCGGAGCTGATTCGGTCAGCCGCCAAGATCACCAGATAGACCGCCACAGCAACGACGATGCGCGAGATCGTATTCGACACCGAAACCACCGGGCTCGATCCCAACCAGGGCGATCGGCTGGTCGAGATCGGCTGCATCGAGCTGGTCAACAGGTTCCCGTCGGGCCGCACGTTCCACTGCTACTTCAATCCGGAACGCGACATGCCGGAGGCGGCGTTCAACGTGCACGGATTGAGTAGCGATTTTCTGAAAGACAAGCCGCTGTTCGCCCACAAGGTGGCGGAACTGATCGAATTTCTCGGCGATGCGCCGCTGATCGCGCACAACGCCATGTTCGATCTCGGCTTCCTCAACGCCGAGCTGGGCCGCGCCAAGAAGGCCGTGGTCAACCGCGAGCGCCTGGTCGACACGCTGATGCTGGCGCGGCGCAAGCATCCGGGCGGCTCCAACCGGCTCGACGATCTCTGCGCGCGCTACAAGATCGACAACTCAAAGCGCATCAAGCACGGCGCCTTGCTCGACGCCGAGCTGCTGGCCGAGGTCTATATCGAGCTGATCGGCGCGCGGCAGGCCAACCTGGGTCTGGCCACGGTGGTAGCCGGTGTGCTGGAGACGCGCACCGTCACGGCGACGACGCTGACGCGTCCGGCCCCGCTTGCGTCGCGTGTCACCGCCGAAGAGCGCGCCGCGCATCGCGAGTTCGTCGCAACGCTCGGCGACGAAGCGATCTGGAAAAAATATTGGCCTGTCGAGGCGGCTGAAGAACGCGCCGCGTCGTAATCGCTTGGGCGTTACGCGACGCCCGGCGTGCCGGCCATTCCCGGCTGCATTTGCGTCAGCCGCTGCTGGTAGAGCTGGACGAAATCGATTGGATCGAGCAGCAGCGGCGGGAAGCCGCCGTTGCGCACCGACGTGGCGATGATCTCCCGCGCGAACGGGAACAGGATGCGCGGGCATTCGATCATCAGCACCGGCTGAAGATTGTCCTGCGGGATGTTCTGGATGCGGAACGCGCCGGCGAACACCAGCTCGATGTTGAACATCACGCTGCCCGCGGCCTCGGCCTTGCCCTCGAGCCGCAACTCGACCTCGAAGTCGTTGCCGCCGAGCTGCTTGGCGCCGACATTGACCTGGATGTTGATCTGCGGCTGCGCATTCTGGCCGAGCGACTGCGGCGCATTCGGATTCTCGAAGGAGAGGTCCTTGGTGTACTGCGCAAGCACCATGAGCTGAGGCATGCTGCCCGCATCAGGAGCCTGAGCCGGACCGCCGTTGGTATCACTCACTGAAACTCTCCATCGATCTGAATATGGCGCGCGCAGTGGCTAACACGCCGCCTGGAACCGGACAAGAACGCGCGGCGCACCCGCAGCGGCCGTCATAAATGTTTAATGCGGCGGCGGCTTCTTGGTTCGCGGCCGGCGCGGGAGCTTGGGCTGCGGCATCTGCTTCCATTCGTCAGGCGAGAGATCGATCACGGACGGGTCCTGGCGGTCTCGGCCCTTGGCCCCACCTTGAAGCCAGCTTCGGAATACCTGCCCGAACCATCGCCGCACCGGCGCGATGA
>CAKZHN010000355.1 GCA_936924235.1 uncultured Rhodoplanes sp.
GCGATCGCCATCGAGAAGGGCGACGCGGCGCTGTTCCTGCACCTGTTCGGCGACAGCTTCGGCAAGCAGGAGGTCGGCTTCATCGTCACCGAGAAGCTCATCAAGGAAAAGCCCGAGCTGCTGCAGCGGATCGTCAACGCGCACGTCGACGCCATGAAGACCTTCATGGGGCAGCCCGACAAGCAGATCGAGTTCGAGAAGAAATATTCGCGGCTGCCCGACCCGGTCATCGCCATGCAGGAGCGCGAGTTCCTCAAGTACAACTTCCGCACCAACGTCGCCGACCTCAAGACGATGGCGCGCGAGCTGCACCAGCTCGGCTGGGTCAAGGAGGATTTCAGCGCCAAGGTCGACAGCTTCGTCGACCTGTCGTTCGTCGCCAAGGCCTCGGGGCTGTCGCCGGCCGAACTGTCCACGTGGTGATGTTGAAGGAGACGCAATCTGCGGGGGTGCGAGCGCCCGCAGTCGTCAAGCCCGGGAATCTCAGGCGGCGCGCCTCTCTGGTGCTGCAATACGCCATCTTTCCCGCGGCGATCCTCCTGCTCTGGCAGATCTTCAGCACCATCGGCTTCGTGCGGCGGAATGTGCTGCCGCCGCCGTCCGAGGTGATGGCGGTCTGGTATGACCTCGTCACCGGCCTGACCGACGCCGCGGCCCGCTATTCCGGCACCTGGCTCGACCATGCCTGGGCCAGCACGTGGCGCGTGTTCGCAGGCTTCGGCTGGGGCGTCGCGCTCGGAGTTTTCGTGGGCCTGCTGATCGGGCTCAGCCGGGTGATGGAGCGCGTGCTCGATCCGACCATCCAGGTGCTGCGCAACATCCCGGTCACCGCGTGGGTGCCGTTGTCGCTGGTGTTCTTCGGCATCGGCAACGCGCCCGCCGTGTTCCTGATCGGGCTCGGCGCATTCTTCCCGGCGGCGATCAATTCGACGCACGGCGTGCGCCAGATCAACATCACGCTCTACAAGGCGGCGCGGATGATGGGCGCCAACGAGACCGAGCTCCTCTCGCGTGTGATCCTTCCGGCGGCGCTGCCGTCGATCCTCACCGGCGTCCGGCTGTCGATGGGCATCGCCTGGGTGCTCGTGGTGGTCGCCGAGATTCTCGCGGTGCGGAGCGGGCTCGGCTATCTGCTCAACGACGCCTATCTGTTCTACCGCAACGACGTCGTGATCGCGGCGATGCTGAGCATCGGCCTGCTGGGATTCGTCTGCGACCGGCTGGTGGTGCTGGTCCGCGACATGCTGCTCACCTGGAACGAAAGGGAGACCTTCGGTGGGGAGCATTAGCATCACCTCGGTCACCAAGCGTTTCGAGACCGGCGACACGTTCGTCACGGCGCTGGACGACGTCACGCTCGCCGTCGAGGAGAAGCAGATCGTCACGCTGGTCGGCGCCAGCGGTTGCGGCAAGTCCACGCTGTTGAACCTCGTTGCCGGTTTCGAGACACCGACCGCCGGACAGGTTCTGGTCGACGGGGCGTCCATCAAGGGTCCGGGGCCGGACCGCGGCGTGGTGTTCCAGCAGACCGCGTTGTTTCCCTGGCTGTCGGTCGAGGACAACATCGCGTTCGGGCTCTCGCTGCGCGCGAACCACGGCAAGGGCAACCGCGAGCAGGTCGTCGAGCGCATGCTGCAACGGACCGGACTGGCGGCGTTCCGGCAAAGGAAGCCCGCGGAACTGTCGGGCGGCATGCGCCAGCGCGCCGCGATCGCGAGCGTGCTCGCCATCAACCCGTCGACGCTGCTGATGGACGAGCCGTTCGGCGCGCTCGATTCGCTCACCCGCTCCATCATGCAGGACTTCCTGCTGGAGATCTGGGAGGAGCAACGCAAGACCGTCGTGCTGGTCACCCATGACATCGACGAGGCGATTTATCTCGCCGACAAGACCGTGGTGATGACCGCGCATCCGGGCCGCATCCGCGAGGTGATCGACGTCGATCTGCCCCGTCCGCGGCGCTACGACATGCGAAGCGACGCGGCGTTCATCAAGTTGCGCGACCACGTGACCGACATTGTTCGAACCGAGGCCATCAAGGGCACCACGGCCTTGGCGATCAACGAAACGGGAGAGGTGCAGACATGACCGACCGGACCGGCGCCAAATCGAATCCCATCCGCGACTCCAAAAATCGCATCAAGCTCGGCGTCTTCGGCATCAGCGGCAATGGCGCGGCGTTCACGTTCCATCCGGACCGCTTCAAGTGCAGCTGGGACGTCAACGTGCGGCTCGCGCAGAAGGCCGAAAAGCTCGGTTTCGAGGCCTTCGTCTCCGCGATGCACTGGAAGTCGTTTGGCGGCGACGATCACTACAGCGGCGACTTCATGGAGGCGTTCACCTGGGCGGGCGCCGTGGCCGCCGTGACGGAGCGGATCGCCGTCGTCAGCACGCTGCATGTCACGCTGATGCATCCGGTGTTCGTCGCCAAGGCGGCGGCAACCGTCGATCTCATTTCCAACGGCCGGGCCGGCATGAACCTCGTGCTCGGCTGGTATCCCGGGGACATGAAGCTCTTCGGCTACGACGTGAAGGAGCACAGCGACCGCTTCGAGCTCGCGGAAGAATGGATGGAGATCTTCGACCGCCTGTGGTCGGGGCGGAAGAGCTTCGACTACGACGGCAAAAACTACCAGCTGAAGGGCGCCTACAGCCAGCCGCACGGCGTGCAGGCGCGCCCGGTGCTGCTCAACGCCGGCCGCTCGCCGCGCGGCCGCGAGTTCGCGGCGAAGTACTGCGACATCGCGTTCTGCTCGGCGCACAATCCCGACCCGAAGGCGATCAAGCAGCAGGTGGAGGAGTATCGCAAGGACGCCCGCGAGAAATTCGGCAAGGAGATCCAGATCTGGATGTCGGCCTATGTGGTGCTCAAGGACACCACCGCGGAAGCCCAGGCCTACGCCTACGACTACATCGTCACGCAGGGCGACGACGAGCCGGTGCAGAACATCATCCGCAACAACGCCATCGACACCAAGGCGATGCCGCCGGAGGCCGCCGCCAAGCTCGCTTACGCGTTGAAGGCAGGCTTCGCCGGCTATCCGCTGGTGGGCGACGCCGATCACATCACCAGCCTGTTCGCGAACCTCTCCGAAGCCGGCGTCGACGGCTTCCTGCTGACCTGGCTCGACTACGAGGGCGGTCTCGACCGCTTCGGCCGCGAGGTGCTGCCGCGCCTGGAGAAGGCCGGGCTGCGCGCTGCGGTCGACGCCAAGGTCTAGACACCCTCATCACCAACAACCTCACGGAGTCCCCATGCCAAAGCAGATCATCACGTCGTCCAAGGCGCCCACCACCGGCTTCACGCCGGGCCAGACCGTTTCGCCGCTGGCGCAGGCCATCCGCTTCGGCAACATGCTGTTCGTGTCGGGCACCGGCTCGCTTGATCCCGTCACCGGCCAGGTCGTGCCGGGCGATATCGTGGTGCAGACCAAGCAGACCCTCGACAATCTGATGAGCGTGCTGGACGCCGCGGGCGCGACGGCGAAGAACATCGTCAACATGCGCGTCATCCTGCGGAACGTCGCCGACTTCCCCCGCTTCAACGAGACTTTCCGCGAGTACTTCGCCGGCGAGAAGGTGACGCGCACCTGCTTCGGCGGCGTGCTGCACCGCGCCGGCACCGACGTCGAGATCGACTGCGTCGCGATGTTCGATTGACGAGAGCGCCATGCCGAAACAGATCGTCACGTCAGCGTCGGCGCCAACCTCCGGCGCCACGCCGGGTCAGGCGGAGTCGCCGCTGGCCCAGGCCGTCCGCTTCGGCAACATGCTGTTCGTCTCCGGCGTGGGCGCAGTCGATCCCGCAACGGGCGATGTGGTCGACGGCGACATCACGGCGCAGACGCGCCTTGCGCTCGACAACCTGATGAGCGTGCTGGCGGCCGCGGGCGCGACCACGAAGAACATCGTCAATGTGCGCGTCACGCTTCGCGACGTTGCGGACTTTCCGCGCTTCAACGAAACCTTCCGCGAATATCTCGCCGGCGAGAAGGTCACGCGGACCTGCATCGGCGCGATCCCCAACCGCGCCGGCATCAACGTGCAGATCGACTGCATCGCCATGTTCGACTAGCAATGAAGCTCCGGCGGGCGGCCTAGTCCACCATCGCCCGCAGGAACGCCACCAGCGCCGCCTTCTCGCGATCGCTCAGGTGCAGCGGGTGCATCGCCTGCGACTGGTTGGGATTGGGCTGGCCGCCGGCGTTGTAGAACTCCACCACCTCCTCCAGCGTGCCGAGGCTGCCGTCGTGCATGTAGGGCGGCGTCAGCGCGCTGTTGCGCAGCATCGGCGTGCGGAACGCGCCCCAGTCGGCGGGGTTGCGGGTCTGCTCGTGGCGGCCGCGATCGGTGAAGCCGCGCGGCCCGAAGCCGATGCCGGTGTTGTGGAACTGGAAGTCGGTGAATAGCGGACGGTTAGACTTGCGGCCGTCGGGCGTGACCGGGAACACGTGATGGCACGACGAGCAGTGCGCCTTGCCGGTGAAGTAGTCGTAGCCGGCGCGCTCGATCGGAGCGAGCGCCCGGGTGTCGTTGTAGACCAGGTAGCGGTCCACCCGGCTCTCGCGCGACACGATGGTGCGCTCGAACGCCGCGATCGCACGCGCCATGCCGTTGGGCGTCGGCGGCTGGCCGAGCGCCTCACCGAACAGCTGGCGGTATTCGGGATCGGCGCTGATCCGCGCGGCGGCCTGCGAAATCGGATTGCCCAGTTCGCCGCTGGAGAACGGGCCGAAGATCTGGTGCTCGAGCGAGGGGAAGCGGCCGTCCCACATGAGCCAGGGCGCATAGCCGACATCGAGCAGCGACGGCGAGTTGCGCCGGCCAATGTCACCGTTGTCGGAGATCGGCACTCGGCGGCGCTGCGCGTAGCCGTAGCGCGGCTCGTGGCAGGTGGCGCAGGCGGTCCGGCCGCTGCCCGACAGTCGCGTATCGAAGAACAGCCTTTGTCCAAGGGCGACGAGCCGGTCGCCGCCGGCCGGAGCCACGGCGAGCCACGCGAAGAACGCCACGGCCGCAGCGCAAAGCACCGAAGAAGCACGCCAGAATCGGAGCATCTCTGCTCTCCAAATCCACGTGCCGCATCTTTAGTTTTCAGCCTGCAACCGGGTCAGCGCGGGGAGCTGGTCGCCAAACCAGCTCACCCGCTTCAGGAGGCCTCCTCGACCCGGGCCCGCCGTTAGTACCCGTAAACGAAAGGACCGACGTAGTAGCGCGGCCGCGGATAATAGCCGTAGCCATAGCCGCCGCCGTATCCATACCCGCCACCGTAGCCGTAGCCGCCACCGTAGCCATAGCCGCCGCAGCCGTAGCCACAGCCGCCGCCGTATCCGTATCCATAATAGGGCCGGTAATACGGACGGTAGCCATAGCCGTAGCCGTAATAGGGCCGGTAGTACGGGCGATAGCCGTATCCGTAGCCACCGCCGTATCCGTAATAGGGACGGTAATACGGACGGTAGCCGTAACCGTAGCCGTAGTAGGGCCGATAGTACGGACGGTAGCCGTAGCCATAACCGTACGGGCGATAGCCATAGCCGCCGCCGTAGCCGTACCCGCCGCAGCCGTAGCCCCAGCAGACGGCGTCCGGCTTCTCGACGGTGTCGTTGACTGCCGCCTTCAGCGCAGCCGGCGCCGGCAGCGCCATCGCCCGAAGCGGCGTGGGACTTAACGCCGCGATGACAAACATCAGCCCCGCCGCAATCGGAAGAAACTTCCGCATCGATCCCTCCTCACTACTCCACATACTGACTTTCAAACGGCGCGCGCGCCGAACCAGCATCACCTCGCCGTTGCCGAGTCATTCCGCATTTCGTAGTCGGCCACAGCGTTGGAGCTGATGCTCAGATCAGTGCTGCAAGCGTTGGTCCCTCGGTGATCGAGCCGTGGGATGCTGCCTGATCGAAGTCAGCCCGCCCAAAGTGTAGTCGATCTCGCGCGCGTTAACCATATATCCTTATGTTTAGAAAAAGCTTTTTCGCGTCGTGCCGCCACAAATCTATGCCAAATTGGCACAACGATCGCGTGTCGCGAAGGTGACGAGCACGTCCCCGCAATGGCGAGCGAATGCGCAAAATTGCGCGAAGCGTCGCGCGCTCCGCGCTGCCGCCAAGCAATGACGCAGCAAGCAATGATGCAAACAGTGCGCGCTGGCGCTTCGCTGCTTATCGCAGCGAAGCCAGATAGTGCGCCATGGCATCGCGCTGGCTGTCCGACAGCGCCTGCATGAACTTCGGCATGTCGCCGTTGTTGGTGCGCTCGTCGGTGGCGAAGTTCTTCATCGAGGCGGCGAGATACTCGTAGCTCAGCCCGGCGAGCCGCGGCGCCGGCATGCCGCCCTGGAAGTTCGGCTGATGGCACGGCTTGCACTGGTCGATGCCTGCAGGCGGCGAGACCGCAGCGGCAGGAGCCGGCTGCGTCGGCCAGGTCTTGGCCGCGAAATAGGCCGCGATCTTGCGCAGGTCCTCCTGCGCGAGGCCCTTGGCGATCGCCGTCATGATCGGGTTGTTGCGATCGCCGCTGCGGTAGTCGTGCAGCTGCTTCATCAGATAGGCCTGCTGCTGACCCCAGATGATCGGCATGGTCTTGGGGTCGAGCGGCATGCCGCTGGCGCCGTGGCAGACGTTGCAGGTCTGCACCTTCGCCTCGATATCGTCGGCGGCGCAGGCGGATACCGCAGTGATCGCAACAATGAACGCAGCGCCGACCATCGCCGGCATAAGACGTGAGACCATGGTGACGCTCCTCCCCGCCCGTGACTGCCGCACGGTGTTGGTGACGGGAGTATCCGGGGCGGCGCAATCGGCCGCAAGGCCCTTGTTTGGGACGCCCCGCGGAGTCACCATGGGGTGAACGCCAGCTGTCGAGAGATTCGGTTACGAACCCGACAGCAAGAGCGGCAAAAGAACCAGAACAGATTTTTGCTAGGGAGAAGGCAATGCAACGCAAACTGATGTTGACCATCACGGCGAGTGCGGCGGCGATACTTTTCCAGCCGACAGTTCATACGGTGTGGGCGCAGGGCCAGGCGGCCCTGACCGGCACCATCAGCTCCGAAGCCGAAGGCAAGATGGAAGGTGTGGTCGTCACCGCCCAGAAGGCCGGCTCGATCGTGCGGATCAGCGTCACCACCGACGAGCAGGGCCGCTACGTGTTCCCTGAGAACCGGCTCGAGCCCGGCGAATACAAGATCAGCATCCGCGCCGTCGGCTACGACATGGACGGCGCCACCAAGGCGACGGTCGAGACCGAGAAGACCGCCACCGCCGACATCAAGCTGAAGAAGACCAAGAACCTCGCGAGCCAGCTCACCAACGCCGAGTGGATGATGAGCATCCCGGGCACCGAGGCGCAGAAGGCGAACCTGCTCGACTGCTCAAGCTGCCACACCATGGAACGCATCATGCGCTCGACGCACGACGTCGACGAATGGATGCAGGTGATCAGCCGCATGAAGGGCTACGGCGCAGTGAGCCAGCCGATCAAGCCGCAGCCGATGCTGGACCGGTCCCGCGCCGGCACGCCGGAGCAGTACCGCAAGATGGCCGAGTATCTCGCGACCATCAATCTGAGCTCGAGCGACCACTGGAACTACGAGCTCCGCACGCTGCCGCGCCCGAAGGGCCGCGACACGAAAGCCATCGTCACCGAGTACGACATGGTGCGGCCGACCACCGAGCCGCATGACATCCTGCTCGATAAGGACGGCAACGTCTGGTACACGGACTTCGGCGAGATGTTCATCGGCAAGTTCGATCCGAAGACGCTCAAGCTCACCGAGTATCCGATCAAGAAGTTCAAGGAGCAGGCGCCGACCGGGCTGCTCAGCATCGACTTCGATCACGAGGGCAAGATCTGGTTCGACACGATGTACCAGGGCTCCCTCGGCAAGCTCGATCCGAAGACCGGCGAGATCGCCTATTATCCGCTGCCGCCGGAATACAATGACGAGCGCGTGCAGCTGAACTTCACCGGGCTGCGCCACGAGGTCGACAACAAGGTGTGGACCAAGAGCGTCGGCACCCAGCACATCTTCCGGCTCGACCTGAAGACCAACACCTGGGAGCGCTTCCACCCGACCGACGAGCTGAAGGACGCCAAGGCCTCCAGCATCTATCAGGTGATCTCGGACTCCAAGAACAACCTCTGGATGGCCGAGTTCACCGGCGGGCATCTCGGCAAGATCGACGCCAAGACCCTGAAGGTGACGTGGTACCCGGTGCCGACGCCGTTCGCCCGGGCCCGGCGCATGGTCATCGACGATCAGGACCGCATCACGGTCACCGAATATCGCGGCAACCAGGTCGCGCTGTTCGATCCCAAGACGGAAAAGTTCACCGAGTACATGCTGCCGCCCTACACGTTCCCGTACCGCGCCAGCTTCGACAAGAACGGTGAGATCTGGGCGTCGACGATGAGCACCGACCGCGTCGTGCGGGTCGACTCAAAGACCGGCCAGTGGGTGCAGTACCTGATGCCGACCGACACCAACATGCGCACGGTGTACGTCGACAACACGACGACGCCCGTGACGTTCTGGGTCGGCAGCAATCACGACCACCGGATCGTCAAGGTCGAGCCGCTGGACTAAGGGTCTGACGACGAACGGCGGGCGTGGCTTTCACAAAGCCGCGCCCGCCGTTGGCGTTTCTACTCGATCACCTGATCGGCCTGGACCAGGATCGCCTGCGGAATCTGGATCCCCAGCGCTGCGGCGGTCTTCTGGTTGATCGCGAGATGAAAGCGCGTCGGCTCCTCGGCCCGATGCTGCGGTCGCTTCGCGCCGCCGGTCGCGTTCTCGCATCGGGCGGCAAGCACACGCGCAACGGCGGCAATCTCGCTTCGCGCCAGCCCCATGTCCTCGAGCACAGCATCTGGCAGTCCCGCGAGCGTGCGGCGGATGTTCTGCGCCAGCATCGCTTGGAGCAACGCGGGTCCGAGCAGGACGCCGAGCCATCGGCTCACCGACGTCGCGCAGAAAAAGTGGATCGGAAAGTCGGTCATGACAAACTCCGTTCATCGCGCATGCTCGACATGTGCGTGGACACGCCGTGGCGCCTGACGTCCGGGGGCTCCCGGCTCGATGGGTCGAGGATTGTGCGGCTAGGCGACGCGGACGCGCCGGTCGTAGTCGTCCGCGAGTGCGCGGAGCGCCGCGGCGCCATCGCCCGCAAAGGACGGGCCGTGCATCAGCGCGAGCGTGCGCGGCGAGAATTTCGCCAGCCCGCGGATCGTCGCGCCCATGCCGGGATTGAGCGACGAATAACGGAACAGATCCTCCGCCGCGATCGCGGGGCCGACGACGTCGCCTTCGGTCAGCGCCGGGCCGTTGCCGAGCTGGCTGAACAGATCGCCGCAGAGCAATGTCCCGGTCGCTTCTTCGAACATCACGCCGGCGTCCCAGCCGTGCGGCGTATGCGGCGTGTCGATGTAGCGCAGCCGCTTGGCGCCGAGATCGATGACCTCGCCGTCATCGAGCACGCGCGGCGCGCGATCCGCCATGTCGTTCAGCGACACCATGCAGCCGGTGCGGCCATGCGCGATCTGCGCGTTCGGCGCGATCGCGAGCCATTCGTTCATCGCGCCGCATTCGTCGGCCTCGTAGTGGCCGAAGGCGATCCAGCGCAACCGCTCGGGCGCGATGACGCGGGTCAGCGCCTCGCGGTGGAGCGGAAACATCCGGCGCAGGCCGGTGTGAAACAGCAGCGGCTCGTCGCCCAGCACCAGGAACTGGTTGAACGTGAAGCCCGCCGGCGGGGCGATGTCCGGCACAAAGGTCGAGAGCCGGAAAATGCCCGCGGCGATCTCGGCAATCTTCGTTTCCATAGCAATCTCCAGGCATCGAAACGATGCGTAATTTGAGAATACGCATATGTGTAGCCAATGTCGGAAGGTTGTCAATATTCGATACACAGTGTAGTGTAGCGAAATAATGTCGCGGACCTACACCCTCAAGCGGCGGGCCGAGCAGCAGGCCGACACGCGGCGGCGGATCGTCGAAGCGGCCGTCGATCTGCACTCGAACGTCGGCCCGGCGCTCACGTCGCTCAGCATGGTCGCCGAGCAGGCGGGTGTTCAGCGCCACACGCTCTATGCTCATTTCCCGGATGAGCGGAGCCTTTATATGGCCTGCTCCGGCCTGGTGATGGAGCGCGATCCCCTGCCCGATGCGGCACCATGGCGCGCGATCGAAGACCGCCGTGACCGGCTGCGCATGGGCCTCGCTGCGATCTACGCCTGGTATGAGCGCAACGCCGGCGTCGCCGGATGCGTGCTGCGCGACGCCGAATTTCACGCGCTGACGAGAGAAGTCTCGGAGATCCGGATGGGGCCGCATTTTGCGGCCTTCCATGAGGTGCTGGGCGCAAAGCTCGGCGCAAGGCAGCGCGCGATGCTCGGGCTGGCGCTGAACTTCTTCACCTGGCGCACGCTGACCCGCGATCAGGGGCTTGGGCGGAACGCTGCGGTCGGCGCGATGGTCCAGGCGATCGAGGGCGCCGGCAAGGCCTGAGTGGCGGGCCGGTCAGCCGGTCGCGGCCTGCAGCGGTGCGGCGGCCTCCGCCGTCTTGCCGATGCGATGAATGAAGTCTGGAAGCCCCTGCCCCATCGAATGCTCGTAGCGCATCGCGGGCGCGCCCGGATTGAACGGGATATTCAAAATCTTCCGCACGTCGCGCTCGACCATGTCGCGCAACGCGACGAGTTGCTCGGCGCTGAGATGGTCGGTGTAGACGAACGAGCGATAGCCGCCATTCGGATCGCCTTTGTAGTAGTCGGCGCAGACCGTGTAGTCGACCTCGCGGGCGTGCAGCCGGTCGCCAGTCTTGGGATGCGTATAGGTCCACACATCCTTTTCGGTCGGATGCGGCACGGCGAGATCGTAATACGGGGTCCCGGGATAAGTCGTGATCACCGTGCAGTCGAAGTCGTCGACCTGGTTGCGGATCAGCCAGTCGCGGATGTCGGTGACGGTCTCTTCGGATTCGCCCGGATGGCCGCACGACATCAGCGCCTTGACCTTGAGCCCGGCCTCTTTGGCGTAGCC
>CAKZHN010000356.1 GCA_936924235.1 uncultured Rhodoplanes sp.
CGTCAGAGATGGTCGCGGATCGGCTGCACTTCGCGCCGATCACCATCGTGGCGTCGAGCCCGTTCGTCGTCACGGTCAGCAAGGAATTCCCGACCAACACGATCGCCGAGTTCATCGCCGAGGTGAAGAAGAAGCCCGGCGGCTACACCTATGCGTCGGCGGGGGCCGGCAGCACCACGCATGTCTCGTCGCTGCTGTTTCTCAAGAGCGCGGGCCTCGACATGGTGCATGTGCCGTATCGCGGCGTGGGACCTGCCTTCACCGACCTGATCGCGGGCCATGTGCAGATGCTGTCGGCGAGCCCGGTTGAGCTGAAGCCCTTCATCGGCTCCGACAAGGTCAAGCCGCTCGGCGTCAGCGCCAGGCAGCGCTCGCGCTATCTGCCCGACGTGCCGACCATCAGCGAGACGCTGCCGACGCCGACGGTTGCGACCTACAACGGCCTGCTCGGGCCCAAGGGGACGCCCGCCGAGATCATCGAGCTGCTGTCGTCCGAGATGGTCGCCGCGGTCAAGTCGCCGGAGTTCCTCGACAAGCTTGCCAAGATCGGCGTCGAGCCGGGCGGCACCACGCCACAGGAGATGGCTGCCGAGATCGCCGCCGACAGCGAGCGCTGGAAGAGCGTGGCAAACGACATCGCGCCGCCCAAGAGCCAGTAAGGCGGAGCCAGTCGCCCAGCCAGCAAAAACCGGCACAGCAGCCGCGACAATGGCGCGGCTGCGCCTCCCTTGCGAGGCCGAGACGGCGAAAGCTATCGTGGCCGGGCTCATCCCTGGCCGCGAGGTTCACCGACATGCTGCGTGCAATTGCCTATGCTGCTGCGACTGCATTCCTGCTCACCAATGGCGCCGCCCAGGCCGCCTATCCGGAGCGCACCGTCACCATCATCACGCCGTTTGCGCCGGGTGGCATCGCCGACGTGGTGGCGCGGCTGACGGCGGAGCGGCTGCAGTCCGTTCTCAAGCAGAACTTCGTGGTGGAGAACGTCTCGGGCGCCGGCGGCACGGCCGGACCGGAACGCGTCGCCAAGATCACACCGGACGGCTACACGTTGATGTCGACGCCGATCTTCCAGCTCACGACAGCGAAGTACGCGCACAACGTCTCGTTCGACGAGAGCACCTTCAAGGCGATCTCCGGCGTCGCGTCCGCGCCGTTCGCGATCACCGTCAATGAGTCGTTCCCCGGCAAGACGCTTGCCGACTTCATCGCCTACGTGAAAGCCAATCCGGGCAAGCTGAGCTTCGGCTCGGCCGGCGCCGGCAGCACCACCCATGTCGCCGCCGTCATGGTGCTCAAGGCCGCCGGCCTCGACATGGTGCATGTGCCTTACCGCGGGGTCGCGCCCGCCTTCACCGACCTGCTGGCGGGCCATGTCGTGATGGTGGCCGGCTCGCCGGTCGAGCTGAAGCCGTACATGGAGTCGGGCAAGCTCAGGGCGCTGGCGGTGCTCGACACCAAGCCGTCGCCGTTCCTGCCGGGCGTGCCGCTGGTGACGGCGACGCTGAAGGACTGCCCGCCGGCGGTGACCTACAACGGACTGCTCGGTCCCAAGGGGCTTCCGCAGGACGTCGTCGATACGCTATCGAATGCCTTGGTCGAGGGCCGCAAGTCGGAAGAGTTCACGAAGCGGTTCTCGAATGTCGGCCTGGAACCGCTGCTGTCGACCCCGGCCGAATTCGAGAAGCTGTTCGCCGCGGACGCCAAGATCTGGAACGACATCATGCCGACGCTCGGGTTGAAGAAGAACTAGACGAGAAAGCACACCTGGAATGGCCGTATCGAAATCCAATGCGCGCGTGGTCATTGTCGGGGCAGGGCCGGTCGGCATGGTCTGCGCGCTGTCGCTCAACAAGCTGGGCGTGCCGGTCACGGTGTTCGAGCAGGAGCCGGCGCCGGTCGAGGACCAGCGCGCCGCCTCGCTGCATCCGTCATCGCTGGAGATGCTGGATGAGCTCGGAGTCACCGAGAAGATCATCCCGCTCGGCCTGATCTCGACGGCCTACCGCTTCCACGACCGCGTGACGCAGTCCGTGGTGGCGGAATTCGACCTCGGCACGATGAAGGACGAGATCCGCTTCCCTTACGTGCTGCAATACGAGCAGTACAAGCTCACCGCCTCGATCGCGGCCGAATACGGCAACGCTTCGGACTTCGACGTGCGCTTCTCGCACGCCGTCACCGGCCTGACCGAGACGGCCGACGGCATCGAGGTCGAGGTGTCGACACCGTCCGGGACCGAGAAGCTCCGCGCCGACTACGTGATCGGCTGCGACGGCGGCCGCAGCACGGTGCGCAAGCTCGCCGGCATCGAGTTCGAGGGCTTCACCTATCCGGAGCGCTTCATCAAGATCGCCACCAGCTTCGATTTCGGCGTCGCCAATCCCAAGGTCGCGTTCCGCAATTACTTCTCCGACCCGAGCGAGTGGTGCAATCTGTTCAAGGTGCAGGGCAAGCGCCCGCCCGGCCTGTGGCGGGCCATCATGCCGATCGGCGCGGAGGAAACCGACGAGATCGCGCTGTCGCCTGCGCGTATCGAGGAGCGGCTGCAGAAGTTCTTCCCCAACAGCGGCCGCTACGAGATCGAATACGTCAACGTCTATGGCGCGCATCAGTGCGTCGCCGCGACCTTCCGCAAGGGCCGCGTGCTGCTCGCCGGCGACAGCGCCCACGTCAACAACCCGATCGGCGGCATGGGCATGAACGGCGGCATCCACGACGGCATCAATGTCGCAAGCAAGCTCGCCAAGGTGATCCATGGCGAGGCGGGCGATGAGCTGCTCGATCTTTACAGCCGCCAGCGCCGCCACGCCGCGGTGAAATACGTCCAGGCCCAGACCATCGCAAACAAGCGGTTGATGGAGGAGCGCGACCCCGCGGTGCGCGCCAAGAACTTCGACGAGCTGCGGCGCACCGCCGAGAACCCTGAGACCGCCAAGGCCTATATGCGCCGCGCCGCGCTGTTCGACAGCCTGAGAGACGCCGCCGCGGTGACCTGACCAGGGGCCTGAGACGGCCTTGCGCCGCCGCCCGCCCGGGGCCACATCTGCGGTCATGCCGCGCGCGGCACCTTTGCTGGGTGAATTTCTGCTGTGACGCCGGCCGTCTCCGACATCATCGAACAGGCCAGGCTTGCGGCGCAGGCCTTCGTCGAATTCGGCGGCAGCCTGTTCAACCCGACCGTGCGGCTCGGCGTCACCGGCCTGTCGCGGGCCGGCAAGACCGTGTTCATCACCGCGCTGGTGCACGGCCTGGTGCGGGGCGGGCGCTTCCCGGTGTTCGAGCCGCTCGCAAACGGCCGCATCTCCGGTGCGCGGCTTGCGCCGCAGCCCGACGACGCGGTGCCGCGCTTCGACTACGAGCGTCATGTTCGATCGATCGTCACCGACCGCGAATGGCCGGACTCGACGCGGCAGATCAGCGAGCTTCGCGTCGTCATCGACTACCAGTCGACCGGGGGCGCCATGCGAACGCTCACCCTCGACATCGTCGACTATCCGGGCGAATGGCTGCTCGACCTGCCGCTCCTGAACAAGAGCTACGAGCAATGGTCGGCGGAAACTCTGGCCTATCTCCAGCGAACAACAAGGCCCCCGCTGCCGAAGCCGTTCCTCGAGCAGCTCGCCACCATCGATGCCGTAGCACCGGCCGACGAGAATGCCGCAATCGAGGCGGCGCGGCTGTTCACCGCCTACCTTCAGGCCGCCCGGCTAGAGCACCGCACGCTGAGCCTCGTCGCGCCGGGCCGTTTCCTGATGCCCGGCGATCTCGCGGGTTCGCCGGCGCTGACCTTCGCGCCGCTCGCGCTGCCCTCCGAGGGCGAGCCATTGCCAGGCTCGATGTGGGCCATGATGCAGCGGCGCTACGACGCCTATCGCGACGTGGTGGCGCGGCCGTTCTTCCGCGACCATTTCGCCCGCTTGGATCGTCAGATCGTGCTGGTCGATGCGCTCTCCGCGCTCGACGGCGGCCCCGAGGCGGTGCGCGACCTGCAGGATGCGCTGACCGCTGTGCTGGAATGCTTCCGCGTCGGCCGCTCGGGCTGGCTCGACGCGTTGTTCCGGCCCACTGCCGACCGTATCCTGTTTGCCGCGACCAAGGCCGACCTGCTGCATCACACCGCGCACGACCGGCTCGAAGCCTTCCTCAAACGTCTCACCGACACCGCGATGGTGCGGGCCGGCGCGGCCGGTGCCGCGGTCGATGTCATCGCGATGGCTGCGGTCCGCGCCACCCGCGAAGCCATGATGGGTGGCGAGCTTCCGTCGATCGTCGGTACGCCGGCAGCCGGGGAATGGCACGACGGCCAGCAGTTCGACGGCAACACCGAGATCGCGCTGTTTCCCGGCGACCTGCCGGCGGAGGGGCTCAAGGCCGGTGACTTCCGCTCGATCCGCTTCCGCCCGCCGCCGCTGGAGGAAACCGACGACGGCAACCCCGCGCTGCCGCACATTCGCCTCGACCGGGCGCTGCAATTCCTGATCGGGGACCGGCTGCGATGACCGAGACCTTGCGCAAACCCGCGGTGTTCAGCGTCGACGATCCGCGCCTCGTCGTGGCGCGTCCGGAGGACACGCCGTTCGAAGCCGACCCTCCGACCGAGGCGACAGCCGTCGCGATCCCGGAGCCGCCGAAGCGGCGCGGAATATCCTGGGGCGCGATGTTCTGGTCCGCGCTGTCCGGCCTCGTCCTGATGGGACTGGGCCTCGCGGTGACGAACCTGGTCGAGGACCTGTTCGCCCGCGCGCCGTGGCTCGGCGCGATCGGCCTCGGGCTCGCATCCATCGCAGGCCTGGCGCTGCTCGCCGTCATCGTGCGCGAGATCGCGGGCCTCGTGCGGCTTGCCGCCGTCGAATCGCTGCGCGACCGCGCGCTCGCCATCATCGCCAGCGACGACCGCGAGGCCGGCAAGACGCTCACCGATGCGCTGCTCGTCCATACCAAGCGCATTCCGCAGCTCGCGCGCGCCCGCGCGCGGCTCGAAGACCATCGCGCCGATATCATCGACGGCCGCGACCGCGTCCATCTCGCCGAGCGCGAGCTGATGATGCCGCTCGACGCCGAGGCGCGCCGTCTCGTGGCGTCCGCAGCCAAGCGCGTGTCGGTCGTCACCGCGATCAGCCCGCGCGCCTCGGTCGACATGATCTTCGTGCTGCTCAACGCGCTGAACCTGGTCCGCAGGCTTGCGGCGCTCTATGGCGGCCGGCCCGGCGCGCTCGGGCTCATCAAGCTGTTCCGCCAGGTGATGTCGCATCTCGCCGTCACCGGCGGCGTCTCGGTGACCGACAGCCTGATCCAGCAGGTGGTCGGCCACGGCATCGCGGCACGGCTGTCGGCCCGGTTCGGCGAGGGGCTGGTCAACGGACTTCTGACAGCCCGGCTCGGGCTTCTGGCGATCGACCTCACCCGGCCGATGCCGTTCGCTGCGCTCTCGCGCCCCGCGTTGAACGACCTCGCCGCGCCGCTGCTCCGGACCGGCGACAGCAGCGAAACGCCCCGATCCGTGCCGCCAAAGTCGGACTAGTCCCGGCCAACGAGGGAAAATATTCCTCGATTGGCGCAAAATCGGGTCGCCGGGGCCTGCCCGTGTTGCTTCTGCAACATCGCCCCTATATAAGCCGCGCATCTCACAGGCGGATTTTGGCCCGAAACGGCCATCCGGTGGCTCAGGCTCCAAGGCGATTCCTTGAAGTCTGGGCTCACACGTCCGCCGAGGAACAACCGGAGAAGACCATGTCGCTGCCCGATTACAGCATGCGTCAGCTTTTGGAAGCTGGCGTTCACTTCGGCCATCAGGCCCACCGCTGGAACCCGAAGATGGGTGAATTCATCTTCGGCACCCGCAACAACATCCACATCATCGACCTCGCTCAGAGCGTGCCGATGCTGCACCAGGCGCTGCAGGCCGTGAGCGACACCGTCGCCAAGGGCGGCCGCATCCTGTTCGTCGGCACCAAGCGGCAGGCGCAGGACGCCGTCGCCGAGGCCGCCAAGCGCTGCGCCCAGTACTACGTGAACTCGCGCTGGCTCGGCGGCACGCTGACCAACTGGAAGACGATCTCCGGATCGATCTCGCGGCTGCGCAAGCTCGACGAGATGCTCGCCTCCAACGAGGCCCAGGGCTACACCAAGAAGGAGCGGCTCGACCTGACCCGCGAGCGCGACAAGCTCGACCGCTCGCTCGGCGGCATCAAGGACATGGGCGGTCTGCCGGACCTCCTGTTCGTGATTGACACCAACAAGGAAGACATCGCGATCAAGGAAGCGCAGCGGCTCGGCGTGCCGGTTGCCGCCGTGGTCGACACCAACTGCGACCCCGAGGGGATCACCTTCGTGGTGCCGGGTAACGACGACGCGAGCCGTGCGATCTCGCTCTACTGCGACCTGATCGCGCGTGCCGCCATCGACGGCATCTCGCGCGCGCAGGGCGGCATGGGCGTCGACATCGGCGCAGCGGAAAAGCCGATCGTGGAAGAGCTCCCGTCGACCACCGAGGACAAGGGCTTGGGCTTCGAGCCGCTGCCCGGTCCGCGCGGCGTCGCCGACGACCTCAAGAAGCTCACCGGCGTGTCGCCTGCGATCGAGAAGAAGCTCAACGACATCGGCATCTTCCACTACTCGCAGATCGCCGAGCTCAGCCCCGATGCCGCCCACAATGTCGGCGAAGAAGTGGGCCTGCCTGGCCGCGTTCAGGGCTGGGTCAACAAGGCCAAGGAACTGACCGCCGAGTAAGCCTTCAAGGCGCGGGCGTTTTTTGCGTCCGCGCCGTCGCGCCCGCTCAGCAATGGATTGACGAAAATGACTCAGATCACTGCACAGATGGTCAAGGACCTGCGCGAGATGACCGGCGCAGGCATGATGGATTGCAAGGCCGCGCTCGGCGAGACTTCCGGCAATGTCGATGCCGCGGTCGACTGGCTGCGCAAGAAGGGCCTGTCGAAGGCCGCCAAGAAGGCCGACCGCGTGGCTGCAGAAGGCCTCGTCGGCGTTGCCGTGAAGGGCACCAAGGGCGTCGTGGTCGAGGTCAATTCCGAGACCGACTTCGTTGCACGCAACGACCTGTTCCAGGGCCTCGTAAAGATGATCGCCGACGTGGCGCTCGATGTCGGCGCCGACGTGGAAAAGATCAAGGCTGCCAAGGTCGGCAGCAAGACGATTGCGGACCTGGTCACCGAGACCGTCGCCAAGGTCGGCGAGAACATGACGCTGCGCCGCGCCGCCGAGATCAAGCTCGGCCAGGGCGCGGTCGGCACCTACATCCACAACGCGGTCATCGACAACCTCGGCAAGATGGGCGTGCTGGTCGGCCTGGAGTCCACCGGCAAGGCCGACGAGCTTGCGGCGCTGGGCCGTCAGCTTGCCATGCACGTCGCCTCGTCGAACCCGCTGGCGGTCGATCCTTCGGGCCTCGATCCGGCCGTGGTGACCCGCGAGAAGGACGTGCTGGCGGACAAGTTCAAGCAGCAGGGCAAGCCCGCCAACATGATCGAGAAGATCGTCGAGTCCGGCATCAAGACCTTCTACAAGGAAGTCTGCCTGCTCGAGCAGCCGTTCATCTTCGACGACAAGAAGAGCGTCGCACAGGCGCTCAAGGAAGCCGAAGGCAAGGTCGGCGGCCCGATCAAGGTCACCGGCTTCGTGCGCTACAAGCTCGGCGAAGGCGTCGAGAAGCAGGAGTCCGATTTCGCGGCCGAGGTCGCGGCTGCGTCGGGCGTGACCAAACCCAACTGACGGCCATCGCGGTCGGCGGCCATCGATGGGAGGCACTGGAATGGATGCGGCCCAGGAGAGCCCCGCCTACCGCCGTGTGATCGTCAAGGTATCCGGCGAGGCGCTGTCGGGGCCCGAGGGCTTTGGCATTCATCAGCCGACGGTTGATCGCATCGCCGAGGACCTGATCGCGGCGCGCAAGGCCGGCTTCGAGCTGGGCGTCGTGGTCGGCGGCGGCAACATCCTTCGCGGCGTCAAGATGTCGGGCAAAAGCCTGTCGCGTCCGACCGCCGATTCAATGGGCATGCTCGCCACCGTGATGAACGGGCTGGTGCTCGAGGCCGCGATCGAGCGACTCGGCGCGCCGGCCCGCACCATGTCGGCGCTCAGCATGCCGCAGGTCTGCGAGACCTACGAGCGGCAGCGTGCGCTGCGGCATTTCGAGGAAAACCGCATCGTGGTGTTCGCGGGCGGCACCGGCAACCCGTACTTCACCACCGATACCACCGCGGTGCTGCGCGCCGCCGAGATGGAATGCAACGCGGTGCTGAAGGCGACCGACGTCGACGGCGTCTACAGCGCCGATCCCAAAAAAGACCCGAAAGCGGAGCGCTATGATCGAATCTCGCTGAAGGAGGCGTTCGATCGGGACTTGAAGGTTCTGGATGCCACGGCCTTCGCGCTTGCCCGGGAGAACAGTATGCCTATCATCGTGTTTTCGATCCGAGTACCCGGGGCAATCGAGGCGGTGCTGCGCGGCAAGGGCCGCGCGACAGTTGTCGGTGGATAAGTTCGGGTTTGGGCGCCAGGGTGCCCCCGAATCCGGTGATGCAGACGAGCGCTCGGAGGCCGTTGGAGGGGCTCATGGCATCGAACTATGACATCAACGAACTCAAGCGGCGCATGCAGGGCGCCATCGGCTCGCTGAAGACCGAGCTGGGCGGCTTGCGCACCGGCCGCGCCTCGGCGCACCTGCTCGATCCGGTTCATGTCGACGCCTACGGACAAAGCATGGCGCTCAATCAGGTGGCGACCGTCAGCGTGCCGCAGCCGCGCGTGATCAGCGTTCAGGTCTGGGACCGCTCGATGGTCGCGGCGGTGGAGAAGGCGATCCTTGCTGCAAACCTCGGCTTGACGCCGTCGAGCGAAGGGCAGGTGATCCACCTCCGGCTGCCGGAGCTCAACACCGAACGCCGCCAGGAACTCGTCAAGCTGGCCCACAAATACGCCGAGACCGCCAAGGTCGCGGTCCGCCATGTGCGGCGCGACGGCATGGATCTCCTGAAGAAGCTGGAGAAGGATCACACGATCAGCCAGGACGATCACAAGCGGATGGACACCGAGGTCCAGAAGGTCACCGATCAGTCCATCGCCGACATCGATCAACTGCTCGGGACCAAGGAAAAGGAGATCATGACGGTCTGAACCGTCTGGCCATATGCCCAGCAATCCGCCCTCATTGTCGCCGTTCGAGGCGCCCCGGCATGTCGCCATCATCATGGATGGCAACGGCCGCTGGGCGTCGGCGCGCGGGCTGCCGCGCGGCGAAGGGCACCGCCGCGGCGTTGAGGCGCTGCGCCGGACGGTGCGCGCCGCGGGCGAAATGGGCATCTCCTATCTCACGATCTTCTCGTTCAGCGCCGAGAACTGGACGCGGCCGGCGTCCGAGATCCGCGACCTGATGGGCCTGCTGCGGCGCTTCATCCGCAACGATCTCGCCGAGTTGCATCAGAACCGCGTGAAGGTGCGGGTGATCGGCGAGCGCAGCGACCTCGATCCGGAAATCCGCCGCTTGCTCGACGAGGCCGAAGAGCTCACCCGCAACAACGACAAGCTCACGCTGATCGTGGCGTTCAACTACGGCGCCCGGCAGGAGATCGCGCGCGCGGCGGCCAAGCTCGCCGCCAAGGTCCGGGCCGGCGAGCTCGATCCGTCTGCGGTCACCGCCGACCTGATCGGACAGAATCTCGACGCGCCGGACCTGCCCGATCCCGATCTCATCATCCGCACCAGCGGCGAGCAGCGGCTGTCGAACTTCCTGCTCTGGCAGGCGGCCTATAGCGAGCTGGTGTTCGTGCCGACCTACTGGCCGGATTTCGACCGCGCCGCGCTCGAGGGCGCCATCGCCGAATATCACCGTCGCGAGCGGCGGTTCGGCGGGCTGATCGCGCAGACCGGGTCCTGATCGTGGCGCCCACACATTCGGCTGAGGACCCGCCGGGGCTGCCCATCCTGGCCGGGCGCAGCAATCTCGCGCTCCGCGTCGTCTCCTCGCTGGTGCTTGCGCCGCTCGCGATCGCGGCGGCCTATTTCGGCGGGGTGGTCTTCATCGTCTTCTGGGCCGCGGCAGCGCTGGTCGTGTTCTGGGAGTGGCAGATGCTGGTCTGCGCCCATGACCGCAACGCGGTGCTGGCGATCGGAGGCGCCGCGCTGGTCGGCGTGGGCGTGATGCTGTTCGGCGGCCTCAACGGCACCGCGCTGGCGCTGGTGGCGCTGGGCGGATTGGGCACCGCTGGACTCGCGTCACGGGCCCGACGCACCTGGTGCGCGGCCGGGCTGTTCTATGCCGCAGCGCTGCTGATCGCGCCGGTGATCCTGCGCAATGACGCGTCACTGGGATTTGCCGCCATCCTGTTCGTGTTCGCGGTGGTGTGGCTCAGCGACATCGCGGCCTATTTCACCGGCCGGGCGATCGGCGGGCCGAAGTTGATGCCACGCGTGAGCCCCAACAAGACTTGGTCGGGCGCGGTCGGCGGAACTCTGGCCAGTATGCTCGGTGGCGTCCTGGTGGCCCACTATTACGGCGTCACCAATCTGGCTGCGACGGCGGGCGTCGCGATGGTGCTGTCGCTGGTCTCCCAGGCCGGCGACCTGTTCGAATCTGCGATCAAGCGGCACTTCCACACCAAGGACGCGAGCCACCTCATTCCGGGCCACGGCGGGCTGATGGACCGCCTGGACGGGTTCGTCACGGCGGCGCTCGCGGCCGCGCTGATCGGACTGGCCCACGGCGGGGTGCCTGCGCCGGGGCGGGGCCTCATGGTATGGTGAGCGTGATGCAAGTCGTGAATCCGCATGTCCGCGTCGAGCGCGGACCCGTCGAGGCGGTCCGGTCCGTGACCGTGCTCGGCGCCACCGGTTCGGTCGGCGCGAGCACCGTCGATCTGCTCAAGCGCGGCAACGGCCGCTACGCCGTCGAGGCCGTCACGGCCAACAAGAATGGCGCCCAGTTGGCCCAGATCGCACGCGACCTCAACGCGCGCTTTGCGGTGGTCGCGGACCCCGCCGCCTATGACGACCTCAAGGCCGCGCTTGCCGGCAGCGGC
>CAKZHN010000357.1 GCA_936924235.1 uncultured Rhodoplanes sp.
CAGCGACGAGAGCATCCGACCGTGCGGCAAGCACGGCCCTGGCGATCTGATCCGGATAATCCACGATGGCACCTCTCGGCGGGCCGCTAACGGCGAAGCCGTCTCAATACCCTGCCTTTGTGCAAGGCGACATGGTCCGTCTTGTCGCTCTTGATCTCGTACTGCGGCTCGTCGTGGCTGGCGTGATGGACGTAGCCCTTGTAGTCCACGTCCTTGGTGTGCACCCGCACGATCCGGCCCCGGACCCGTCCGGCCTCCGAATTCCAGCTCACGTGATCGCCGCGTTTGAAGGTCGTGCTCATGTCGTGACCGGCGGGAAAGCGCCGAGCGCGGCGCCGCCCGGAAAGGAGCGGCGCCGCGTCGCCTCGCGGTGGGCCAGTCTAGCGAAGCACCGTGACCACCCGGTAGTCGGCCGGGTCGACCACCACCACCTCGCCGCGGCGGGTGATGTAGCGATAGTCCGCGATGTCCGGCACCACGGTGACCACGCGCTCGGGGAACGCGCAGAACGGCGCGGTCGACGGCACCACGCCGCCGATGAAGAAGCCGGCCGGCCGCTCGTAGCGGCACGTCCGGTCGCGCAGCACCGTGCGGATGGTGGCGATCTGCGCGCGCGTCAGCCTGACGCGTTCCTCGACCGGCGCCGCGACCGCGGTTGTCGAGGGCGTGTAGAGCGCCACCGCGGTATTGGCGGTGCGCGAGATCATCGCGACGATCTGGCGGCTCACCGGATCCAGCACCACGATGTCGTCGCCGACCACCAGGAACTGGTCGCCGCTGAAGTCCGGGTAGAGCGCGACGATCTCAGCCGGCATGCCGTAGACCTGGATCCATCCCGGCACCGTGCCGCCGACGGTCGCCGGCACGTCCCACACCGGCCGCGACCACACGTTCATGCGCACGATGTAGTCGGTGAACGCGGCGTTGAGCTGCGTCACCTGCGGCTCGGTCAGCACGATCCTGTCGGGCGCCACCGCGACCCGCTCCACGACTGTGGCCTCCGCGTATCGCGGACGCGCGCCGACCGGCAGCGGCTCGTTCGACACCCGTCGCGTCGCCGGCCCAGTGGTGACGATGGAGCTGGTGCGCACGCGCGATGCGCGCTGTTGCACCGGTCGCACGTGGTGCCGCGTCGCCACGCGGTGGCGCTGCACGCGAGTCGTGCGTCGCGCCGTGGACGATGGCTTCGCGGTCTGCTTGTCCGCGGTCGCGGTGTTATTGCCCTGGCTGCCGGTGGCGGCTTGTCCGCTCGCCTGGCCATTCGTCTGGCCGCTCGTTTGCCCGGACGGATCGGTGCGCCGGATCGTTTCGGTCTTCACCGACCGGGGTTCCACGGTGTTGGACTGCGATGGTGGCGCCCCCGCCTCTTGCGCTTGAGCCGCCATCAGCGCGGAGGCCAATGCCGCAGCCGTGGCCGCGGTCAGCAATAATCGTCTCATGGGCTCTACTCCTACTGAATGCCGTCGGGGGCGGAGCGGGGTCCGTCGGCGCCCGATGGGCCGCAAACACAACCAGGACCGCGGTTCCCGGGTTCCGGTGGCGGCATGCCGGTCAGAGGGAACTGCTCGATTGCGGGGGCCGCGAAACCCTGCGAACCTTCGGCTCTTGAGCCGGGCCAACGGTCTGAGGGCTTGAAATGAAATCGATATTCCGGGTTCTGGCGTTGGCCTGCTGTGTCGCGATCCTCGTGGCTTCACCGGCGTACACGCAAACGGCGGCCGATTATCCCAACCGCCCGGTCAAGGTGATCGTGCCGTTTTCGCCCGGCGGCGTGACGGATTCCGTCGCGCGGCTCTGGGCGCAACGGATGTCGGTCGAGCTGGGGCAGCAGTTCTATGTCGAAAACCACGCCGGCGGCGGCAGCAATGTCGGCATCGGCGTCGCGGCGCGTCAGGCCCCCGACGGCTATGCGCTGCTGCTTGGCGCATCGGCCTTCATCACCAATTTGGCGCTCTACAAGAAAATCCCCTACGACCCGTTCAAGGATTTCGCGCCGGTTTCGATCGTGGCGTCGACGGCTGGCGTGTTGGTCGTGCATCCGTCACTGCCCGCGAACACCTTCCAGGAGTTTGTCGCGTTGGTTCGTGCCAATCCCGGCAAATACAGTTACGGGATGGCGGGACTCGGAACGCCGAACCATCTGATGGTCGAATTGCTGAAACTCGCGTTCGGGCTCGACATCGTGGTCGTGCCGTTTCCAGGCGGCGGGCCGGCGACACAATCGACCATTGCCGGACACACGCCGATTGCATCGGTCGCGTTGACGTCGATCCCCGCTCTGGTCGAGGCCGGCCAGTTGCGCGCCTTGGCGGTCACCGGCAACAAACGCGCGGCTGTGCTGCCGCAGGTGCCGACGTTGAAGGAGTTGGGCGTGCCCGATCCGGTGCCGGATACTTTCACGGGCGTGCTCGCACCGGCGGGCACGCCGAAGGAGATCGTCGACAAGCTGAGCCACACCACCGCCAAGGTTATGGCGGTGCCGGACGTCAAGCAGAAGCTCGACAGTTTTGGCTCCGAAGCGGTCTTGAGCACGCCTGCGGAGTTCGAAGCGCTGCTCAAGACCGAGGCGGTGTTCTGGAGGAAGGCGATGGACGACGCCAAGATCGAGAGGCAGTAGCGGCGCTTCAATCCACGTGCGCGCCGGAGAACTGCACCACCTTGGCCCACTTGTCGGTGTCGGCCGCGATGGTGCGGCCGTAGTCCTCGGGCGAGCCCGGTAACGCAACGCCGCCGAGGCTTGCGATGCGCTCGGCGATCTTCGGATCGGCGATCGCGAGGTTCACCTCCTTGTTGAGCAGCGTGACGATTTCGACGGGCGTGGCCTTCGGCGCGCAGAGTCCGTTCCAGGCATTGGCCTGATAGCCCGGCACGTCGTTCGCCAGCGGCGGCAGGCCGGGCAATTCGGCGACGCGGTCGCCCGTGCTCGTCGCGATCGCGCGCACCGTGCCGGCCTTGGCGTATTGCAGCGACGAGCCGGTGGTCGACATCATCACCTGCGCCTGCCCGGCGATGAGATCGGTGAGCGCCGGCGCCTCGCCGCGATACGGCACATGGGTGAACTTGATGCCGGCTATCATCTGGAGCAGCTCGGCCGACATGTGACCGGTCGAGCCGACGCCGCCCGAGGCGAGGTTGAGCTTGCCGGGGTTGGCCTTGGCGAGCGCGATCAGCTCGGCGGCGTTGTTGGCTTTCACCGACGGATGCACCAGCACCAGCAGCGGCGTGCCCATGACGTTGGCGACCGGCGTGAAGTCCGAGATGAAGTTGTAGTTGAGCTTCCGGTACAGCGAGTTGTTGATGGTGTTGACGGTGTTCGCCATGAACAGCGTCGTGCCGTCGGCCGGCGCCCGCGCCGCCATCTCGGTGCCGATGTTGTTGCCGCCGCCGGGCCGGTTCTCGACCACGAAGGATTGTCCGAGCCGCTCGGAGAGCCACTGTGCGATGAAGCGCGCGACGAGATCAGTGCCGCCGCCGGCCGACGTGGCGACAATGATGCGCACCGGCCGCGACGGATAGGTCTCGCCGCGTGCGAGGCGCGAGGCCAGCGGCAGCGCCGCAAGGCCGAGCAGGAGTCCGCGGCGCTTCACGAGTGCGGTCATCGGAGGCCTCCCCCAAAGAAGCGTGGCCCCGTGGAGCTTAGCCCCGCGCCGCGGCCGCTGGAAACAGCTTATGCGCGGTCAGGAAGTCGACCATGTGGCGGTTGAACAGCGCAGGCTGTTCGATCTGGCAGGCATGGCCGGCGCCGTAGAGGATCTTCATCTCGCAGCCCTTGATGCGCTTCTGCAGCGCGAACGAGCTCTTGTGGGTGTTGTCCTCGCTGCCGGTGAGGATGATCGCCGGGCAGGCGACCTTGGCGTGATGGCCCTCGGGCTCGGGCTGCTGATAGGCCTTGAACTGGGTGATGATGGTGTCGACGTCGCCGAAGCCGTTGCGGCTCGTGAACAGGTCGGCGAAGTAATGCGCCATCGGCGTCGCGCGGAACGCCGGGCTGAAGTCCTCGAAGGTGTAGCCATAGCGGTAGTCGATGCCGAGCTCCCGGTAGCGCTCGATGCGTCCCGGGATGAACTCCTTGCTCGGGTTGTAGCCGGTGCCGCACATGATCAGCGCCGCGGTCTTGTCGGGGCGGTGGTTGTGCATCCAGACCAGCATCGACGAGCCGATCGAGCACCCGACCAGAATGGCGCGTTCGCCCGGATAGGCGTCGTCGATCGCCTCCCAGCAGGCCTGCGCGACGTCGGCCATGGTGAGGCCCTCGCGCGCCTTCGGCGATTTGCCGTAGCCCGGCAGGTCGATGGCGATGCAGCGATACCAGGTCGACATCTGCGCCGTCTGGAAGATCCAGCACGACTGGTCCATCGGGTTCGGATGCACGAAGGCCATCACCGGGCCGCTCTTGCCCATGGTCTCGTGATAAAGCGGTCCGTCGATGTGCGGGGCCATGGGTTTCCTATCCGGGGCGGGTTGTGGTGCGAGGCCGGTTCAGAGGACGCTTGTTCAAGGGGCGCTTGTTCAAAGCGCGCTTGGGACGATACGGGCTCTGCGGATTGACGTCGATATCGACATCCTGGACGCAGCTTTGCGGCTGCGCATGGCCAGAGCCGACCAGCCACGGGCCGTCACGAAGGCTTGCGTCGCGCACCTCCGACAGCGAGAGACACCGCCACTCGCCGCCGGGCGGCAGGCGGGAGTTGCTCTGCCCGGCAAACTGGTAGGTCAACGCAACCTCGTGCCCATCGGTATGGCCGAGAATGACCGGACAGATCTCGCGCCTGCGTCCGCAATACGTGCAGACGATCTGCTTGCGCGTGCGCATCGCTTCTTCGAACAGCCGGTAAACCGCGCTTGCCATGGCAGGGTCTTCGTTTTGCGGCTCGTGATTGGCGGCAAGGATAGCGCGGGTTTCGAGCTCCGGGAGCGTCGTTGCGCTGCACTCGTCGTAAGGCGGCCTTCCGCCGCGCGCTGGAGACACGCTACCATGTCGAAAAAAGGCCGGCTGGGAGGAGCGCCATGAAACCGAATTCGATCGTGCGTTTGCTGTCGACCCTTTGTGTCGCGGTTCTGCTGCTGTGCGTTCGGGCCGCATCCGCGGCCGACATCCATGTGATGATCTCGGCGGCCTACTATCAGGTCTATGCCGAGTTGGGTCCGGCCTTCGAGAAGGCGAGCGGGCACCGCCTCGTCACGACGCGCGGACCCTCGATCGGCGACTCGCCCGAGGCGATTCCGAACCGGCTGTCGCGCGGCGAGACCGCCGACATCGTGATCCTCGACGGCAGCTCGGCCGACGAGCTCGCCAGGCGCGGCCTCGTTCGCGGCGACAGCAAGGTCGAGCTGGCGCGCTCGCTGATGGGCATGGTGGTGAAGGAGGGCGCAGCGAAGCCCGACATCGGGAGCGTCGACGCGTTCCGCAAGGTGCTGCTCGACGCCAAGTCCATCGCCTATTCGGACAGCGGCAGCGGCACCTACATCGCCAACGTGATGTATGCCAAGCTCGGCATCGCCGATCAGGTCGCCGGCAAGAGCCGCAAGGTGCGCGGGCCGCCGTCCGGCGAGCCGGTCGCGGCCGTGGTGGCGCGCGGCGAGGCCGAGATCGGCTTCCAGCAGGTCAGCGAACTGATCCACACCTCGGGCGTGACCGTCGTCGGCGCGGTCCCGGCCGAGTTGCAGCCGGGGTTCTCGTTTGCGGCCGCGCTGACCACCGCGGCGAAGGAGCCCGACGCCGCCAAGGCGCTGATCGGCTTTCTCAGCTCGCCCGATGCCGTGCCGGTGGTCACGCGGATGGGACTTGCGCCGGTCGACAAGCGCTGAGCGTCGCGGCGAGGCGTTGCGCGCTCAGCGATCTTTCCGCATGGCATTCGCCTTCCACAGCTCCCAGGTCCGCGTCGGATCGCTCGGGTCCTTGTCGCGCAGCGCGCCTTCGGCCGGCGACAGGTAATTCACCGGTCCGCCGAGTGACAGCGCCACCGCGAGCATCCTGGCGTTCTCGTCGGTGAAGACCGCGCGGAGCGTCGCGACCCGCACGTTGGGACCGACCACCACGTCGCCGTGGCCGCGCATCAGCGCCACCGGCTTGCCGCCGAGCGTCGCGGCGAGCGAGGCGCCGAGCTTGCCGTCGTTGACCAGCATCTTGGTGGCGCCGAAGCCGTCGCGGCTCTCCCACACCGGCACGCCGACATGCAGGAACGAGGCGTTGTGGAAGATCGGCTTCAGCTCCTTCTGGGTGACGCTGAACGGGATCACGCCGGTCGAGTGGGTGTGGATCACGGCCATGACATCGGGCCGCGCCTTGTAGACCTCGCCATGGATGAAGCGCTCGACGAACAGCGACCGGCCGCGGCGGTCGACCGGATTGGAATCGAGATCGAGCTCCATGATGTCGTCCGCCGTGACGAGGCCCGGCGCGGTCGCGCGCGCCATCAGGTAGCGGTTCGGATCGGACGGATGGCGGATGCTGATGTGGCCGTAGGCGTCGAGCACGCCGCGGTCGCCGAGGATGCGGTTGGCCAGCACCAGGTCTTCGATTGCGACAGCAGGCGCAGGGCCGGCGGAGGTCGGTGCGGTCTGGGCCGTGGCGAAGGTGAGGGAGCACACAAGCGCCGCCAGAGTGGCAAAGATGAGCCGTATCATGCGGCGTTCTCCCGAATGTGCCTTCGCTTGTTATCGAGCGGCGAGCTGTGTCGGCCATACGATAACACCCACTTTACGGCGTCGGCGATCCTCCAGGCCACGGCCCGTATCCCGTCTTCTCCAGGAGCGATCGGATGCGCGCGACAAGATCGGCATGGTCGGCGAAGCCCGGCACCGGACATCTCGCGATCTCGCGCTCAGGGGCGGTGGCCTCCCTGCTGGAATAGGCTTGGTCGCCTCTTTGCCAGTCGTGAACGCTCACTTCTCCCTTTCCCAGGTCGACTTGGCCGAACCAAAGCTCCTTCTGGGTGGCGGAATCGCGGACACGGAGAGTCCAGAACATGACCGTGTTCGGGTCTTCAAAAGCAGTCATAGGATGGCTTCGAAGCACAAGGCCTGAGTTCTCCCATAGGATGTGGTGGCTGAAGCTCCGAGGGAGGTCCGGGTTTGGGGGCCATCCAAGGTCGCGGAGACCGAAGCTGGTGCGCCTGATCATCAGCAGGCTGCCATCCGCCAGTCGCTCTGCCGTCGCATAGGTCTCGCCCGCATGATGCCGCTGCTCTGCCTCTTCACGCGTTAGCGGGACCACGAATAAATGGCGCTGGTCGCGGGCGTGAATCTCCTTGCCGAAGCAGGCCTCGCCGGGTCGGTCCGGCATCTCTCCCAAAAGCCACGCCGGCCGCTCGATCCAAGGTGTGATCGAAAAGGTGGGTTCGCTGGCCTGTGCACGTTCTGCAGCGGGCAATTCAATCGGAAACGGCGACGGCTCCCAAACGTGTTCGAGTTTCAGTGCTTTGACCGTCGCGGCCTCGATCGCGTGAAATTCTTCACAGACATTTTTAATGTCGCCCGATACACGCTCCCATTGTTTCCGGATCACGTTCTTGGCGGCTCCGGTGTGCCTGTGATCGTTCTCATATTGCGCGACGAATTCAGCCGCGCGATCTCGCTCGCCCGCGAGGACAAGACTGATGACGTTTGCGCCGAGAAAAAACGTCCTGTCGAGATTCGGGCCGGGGAAATCGGCGAAATCATTCATTCTCACGATAGGTCCCAGCGTCGCAAAAACGTCTTCCGCCAACCCGTCGATCAGCAGTGGTTCGAAGTGCGGCTCCGACACGTCGCAATGCGGTACTTGGAAGTAGTCGCCAAAGGTATCGCCAGTGCCGAGGCCCGTCGGGGCATATAGCGGGTTCACGAAACTCCAGCAGCGGAAGTCATATTTTCCCGATCGCGCGAAATAGACCCCTCTGATCAGATGCCGCACTGGCCGGATCAGTAGCAATCTGTCGACCAGCACGAGGTCTTTGCGTTTTTCCAGCAGCGGCCTGAGGTAGCGCTTGAGGTCGGTCGGCTTCGTGCCGGGCTGTCGTTCGCTCTTCGGCTTGGCGGCTTCGATGTTCTTAACCTTCATCCAGTCATCGAAAATCTCCTTCGCCCACGCGATCGCCTCATCGACCGGCATCAGCTCGCCGCTCTCGCCTTCCAGCACCACGCCGCCGACCAGCTTCGCCAGCGCCGCCGACGCGCAGATCGCCGTGACCATCTCGTTCTCGTTGCCGCCGAAGCGGAAGCTTCCGCAACGGTCGAAGCCGGGTTCGACCTCGCTCACCTCGTCCCCCATGATGTCGGCGATATTTTCGCGGCCTTCGAACACGTCGAACTCCGCGCCGGCCTCTTCGCGGTTGAGCCGCATCGGCAGGAAGCCGCTCTGCTTCTCCAGCGAATCTCTCCGCGATGGGATGGTGATCGGAAAGCCGAGCTCCTTCATCGCCTTCGCCAGCACAGGCTTCGTCGGCAGCTTGCCGCGAAAGAACACGTGGATTTCCATCGACATTCGACGCCCCCGCGCTACGCAACCAACACGCTAGTCGCGCTTATGTTCTTGTTTTGTTCCTTGAGAGTCAAGAGCCTGCTACGCCAAGTTTCTTCATCAGCGCCTGCACGACCGCGACCTGCCCCTTGGTCACCTTGCGCAGCGCCTCGGCCGGCGCGAACCACGCCGCACGGTCAGCCTCCGGAAATTCGGCGAGCTTGCCTGACTTCGGCGGCCACTCCATCTCGAACATGTTGCTCCGGAAATTCCGCAGATCGAAATCGCCCTCGGCCGCGAAAGCGATGATCACCTTGCCGCCCGGCTGCTTGAAGCTGCCGAGCTCGATCGCGTCGGCCGGTGGTGCGCCACCGGTCTCTTCCTGAAATTCACGCCGCGCGGCGGCAAGCGGATCTTCGCTCTCCTCGGTGAGCCCCTTGGGAATCGACCACGCGCCGTCGTCTTTCTTCGCCCAGAACGGCCCGCCCATGTGAAGCAACAGCATCTCAACCTCGAGACCTTTGCGGCGGAACAGGGCAAGACCAGCGCTGCGCTTCGGCATGGCCTGAACGATAGACCGCAGCCTTCGTGAAAGAAATCAGCGCTCGCGTGGAACTGAATGACCGTTCATGGAACGGATCATTCGTCTCGCAGCTTGAAGAGGGCATCAACGCAAGCCGGAGGAAATGCCATGAAGAAGACTCTCCTCGTCGCAGCAGCAAGCCTGTTCGTCATCGGGCAGGCGCTGGCCCAGGGCCAGCCAAGCAATCAGCAGTCGGGCAAGCCGGACGCCGCGCAGTCCGCACAGACGCAGAAGGCCCCGGACAACGCCAAGCCGAACAGCGGCAAATCGCACAGGGCCAAATCGAGCCACATGAAGAAGTCCTCGCATCACGCAAGCATGAAGCGCGGCAGCCATCACATGGCGCATCGCCGCAGCCACCACATGCAGGCGAACCAGCAGCCGGGCTTCGGCCCGCAGCAGGGTTGGAATCAGCGGCAAAACTGGAATCAGCAGCAGGGCTGGAACTGGAACCAGCAGGGCCAGGATCGGCAGAGCCGCCGGAGCCAGCGGGCGAGCAACAAGCAGCAGGAGACCTCCGGCTTTGGCGGCTGGAATCAGAGCGGCCCGTGCAAGAACGGCAAGCGCCCCGACGGCTCGTGGTGCTGACACGGCGTCATTCACGCAATGCAAAGCGCGCCCGGTGGGGCGCGCTTTCTTTTTAGCCAGGCAACTTTAGTCAGGCAGCGCTCGGGCCGGAGCGAGCCGTGAGCCTACTTGTACTGCACGGACTGCCCGGTCGTCGTCGACTCGTGCTGACGCTCACGCGCCTGCTTGTTGGCCTCGTGCCGCCCGACCACGCAGCCGGCGGCGGCGCCCAGCACGCCGTGATGGCCGGCGTAATGTCCTGCGACACCGCCCACCACCGCACCCTTGATGCAGCCTTTGGCGTCGGCCGATTGAATGGTGGCCACGCTCAACGCCATCGCGGCGATCACCAGCGTTGCTCTCATCAGACTCTCCTGTCGATTGGATGAATGATCTGAGGCGAGAACGCCGGACGGCGCGAAAGGTTCAGAGCCGCGCGGCGGCAGCAGCCTGCGCCGGCTTGCCGGAGCGCAGCGCGCACTCGATGGTGATATTGAACCGGACGAACTCCCGCCAGTCCGGGTCGATGGTGAACAGCGCGAGCCCGCCGCGCACCGCCTGGGCGTCGCCGCTGCCGCCGATCACCGCGCCGTGGCCCGGCGCCGGAAACAGTCCGCACCAGCTGCCATAGGCGGGGCGCGGTCGCCGCAGATCGAAATCCCAACGATGGTTGACGATCCACGCCTCCCAGCCCAGCACCGTGACGCCGTCCTGCTCGCAGGCTTGCAGGAACGCCTCGGCGTCCTTCGGCAGCAGGCCGAGCTCGCCGTTGTGGGCGACAAAGGCGCGGGCGAGGACATCGGACGGCAGCGACGGCGGCGCGTTCATGATGCGGGCGAGGCGACTTTCGGAATGCACTTCAGGCCCTTGATGGTCACGCAGTCGCGCCAGCCGTTCAGGCCCGCGGTGCGCGCCGGATAGGTGAGCAGCCACGCCCCATAGGCGAGCATGAACGCTGCAAAGATCAGTTTGCGCACCATGACGGTTGGTGTCGGCTCGGCGTGGTGGGGTTCAACGACGACCGAAAGCCCGGTTCGCCGGAGAATCGCACGGCGGTTTGGGCACTGTTGATGGACCTTGCAAACAGGGGTGCGCGATTTGCGCTTTTCCTTGCCGCATGTATCGTCACGCCGCCTTGCTCATCTGAGGGCGTCTTCTAGGGACGCTTGGTTGGCGGAGCAGGGTGTGGCGCTCGGCTGCCCTTGCTTAACGTGAGCAGGGCCCCCGGGTCGTCTCGGTCAACCGTCCGCGCCCATCGCTTAAGATGGGGGCTGCCTTCAGTGGCTGGACGCGGTCCGGATGAAGGGCAGCACAAGCCGCTGCCTGGATCAGGGCGGGGTACCGCTCCCCTGTCCGGACCCGGAAGCACGGTCCCGGGATACGAACAAGACGCCACAAGTGGAGCGCCGGAAGGCGAGCGCGCTGATCGCAAAGCGCGCCGGGCGCCTTCGCGAGGTGCCCTGATTGTTGTGCGCCTTTCGGCGCTCCGCCCTCAGACGGGGGCAGAAACGGCCCGGGCCAGGCCCGG
>CAKZHN010000358.1 GCA_936924235.1 uncultured Rhodoplanes sp.
AAGTAGTCGCCCGGACCGATCATCGGCGCGTTGAGGCGCAGACCGCCGCTGACCGCCCAGCCCCACTTGGTGCCGGGATGGCCCTGCGGCTCGCCGGGGTTCGTCAGCGGAACGCTGGTGTAGTAGCCGCTCGAACGGTCACCCGTCGCGGCCGAGAACAGGGCCGAGCCCCAGGTCTGGTCGAAGCGGATGTTGCCGACGATGTCCTGCAAGCCGACATTGCAGGTCGTCGTGCTGGTCGTGGTGCCCTGCAGACCGCCGAGGTCGTTGCAGGCGGTGGCCAGCGTCACCATGCTGAACTCGGCGGTGCTGGCGTTCAGGTTCACCGTGCCGCGGCGGCGAGCCTGCTCGACACCGAGGGTGGCCGACGCACCGTTGCCGAGCTGCGCCGTATAGCTCGCAACCACGACGCCAGCGTCGCCGCTGTAAGGGCTGTAGATTGCGTTGGAGTTGTAGGACACCGCCGCGGGATTGACGAAGTCGAAGAACGACGACGACTTGCCGAAGGTGAAGCCCGCAATCTGGAGAAAGCCGCGGGTCATGTACACGGCCGGAGCCGTGGTCGGGCCCGATGTCGAGTCCTCGTTGAAGCCGATCGACAGGTAGGTTCGGAGCACGCCGTACGCGGTGCTCTGGCGGCTGTCGAAGCTCACGACCACGCGGGTGCGCTGCGCGAAGTCCTGCGAATCGACCCGGGTGTGGCGGCCGCCCGTGCCCAGCAACGGGCCACCCGAGATGTTGTTGCCCGGATTCCAGGTCTCCTGCCAGCGGATGAAGCCGCCGATCTTCAGGCAGATATCGGTGCCGGGGATGTAATAGAACCCGGCGCCATACAGCGAGCAAACCTTGACGTACTGGACCGGCTTGGCCTTGACGGGGAGATCGGCAGCCTGTGCTCCCGACATCGCGACCAGACCTGTCGTGACGAGACCTGCCGCCGACGCGAGGAAAGTACTTTTCACCGTCATGGTCGTTGCCCCCACGCTACTCTTCCGATCGGCGGGCCCGGTTCTTGAGCCGGACTTGCGCTCGATCACCACTCGTCCCTGGTCGAACGCGACGACTACCGCCGCCCGCCGCCCAGACTGCCCAGACTGCCCAGCACGCCACGGATCAGCGCCTTGCCGACCTGGGTGCCGACCTGTGTCGCGACCGATCGCGCGACCTGTCTCACCACAACTTCGCTTGTCGTCATACGGCCACGGGGGCCGCTGCTGCTGCCCAGCACACTGCCCAAGACGCCGCCCAGCACGCTGCCCCAGCCGCCGCCCGAGCCTTGTTGTGGCGCATCCGGCTGCGGCCCGCCGGTGGGCCCGCGGGATGGCGGCGCGTCGTCCGCGGGCTGCCCCTGCACGCGGCGTTGCAGGATCTCGTAGGCCGACTCCGGATCGATGGTCTGATCGTATTTGCCCTTGATGGGGCTCTGCCCGATCACGGCCTTGCGCTCCTCCGGCGTCACCGGGCCGATGCGCGCCGACGGCGGCGCGATCATGGTGCGCTCGACGACCGACGGCGTGCCGTTGCCTTCCAGGAACGACACCAGCGCTTCGCCCTTGCCGAGCTCGGTGATGACCTGCGCGGTGTCGAGCTTCGGGTTCGGCCGGAAGGTCTCGGCCGCGGCCCGCACCGCCTTCTGGTCGCGCGGCGTGAAGTTGCGCAGCGCGTGCTGCACGCGGTTGCCGAGCTGGGCCAGCACCTTGTCCGGCACGTCGAGCGGGTTCTGCGTGACGAAGAACACGCCGACGCCCTTGGAGCGGATCAGCCGCACCACCTGCTCGATCTTTTGGAGCAACGGCGCCGGCGCGTCGTTGAACAGCAGGTGCGCCTCGTCGAAGAAGAACACCAGCTTCGGCTTGTCGAGATCGCCGACCTCGGGAAGCTTTTCGAACAGCTCAGACAGCAGCCACAGCAGGAAGGTCGCGTATAGCTGCGGGTTCTCCATCAGCTTGTCGGCTGCGAGGATATTGATGTAGCCGTAGCCTTCTCGGTCCTTCTTCATCAGATCGTTGATGTCGAGCGCCGGCTCGCCGAAGAACTTGGCGCCGCCCTGGTTTTCCAGGATCAGCAGCGCACGTTGCACCGAACCGACCGTGGCCTGGGCCACGTTGCCGTATTTGGCGCCGATGTCCTTGGCGTTCTTGCTCAGATAATTCAGGAGCTCGCGCAGGTCCTTGAGGTCGACCAGGCCGTTGGAATCGGCGCCGCCAAGCTGCGGATCATCGTCGGCGTACTTGAAGGCGATGTTGATCACGCCCTCCTGCACGTCGTTGAGATTGAGCATCCGCGACAGCAGCAGCGGCCCCATCTCCATGATGGTGGTGCGGATCGGATGGCCCTGCTCGCCGAACAGGTCCCAGAACATCACCGAGAATTCGTCGGGCTGGTACTTGTAGCCGAGCTCGCTCGCGCGCTTGACGAGGAAATCCTTGGCCTCGCCGGGCGCAGCAATGCCGGACAGGTCGCCCTTGATGTCGGCGGCAAACACCGGGACGCCGGCGCGGGCGAAGCCTTCGGCCATCACCTGGAGCGACACGGTCTTGCCGGTGCCGGTGGCGCCGGTCACGAGCCCATGGCGGTTGCCGAACTTGAGCGCGAGATATTCCGGCTTGCCGCTCTTGCCGACGAAGATCTCGCCATCCTTGAAAACGTCGTCCGCCATCGTGTCATGCACCTGAGAGTTGCGGCACTGCTGCAGAAGCACGCCGCCTGTTTCGGTCCAACAATATGTCAAAGCGGCCGCACCGCACAGGCCCTTGAACCGGCGGCAAAATCGCCGATCCGGACGCAAAAAAGTCCCGGCATGGCCGGGACTTTTTCACTTGGGCGCTCGCTGACCTGGCCGCGAGATCAGGCAGCGGCGACGACGGCCGTCAGTTTCCGACGGCGTCCCCGACGCACTTCTTCATATGGCTGTTCTTGGCCGCGCCGGCGAGCTTCTGAGTCGCCGAGTCGGCCTCGCAGGACTTCTTGGCGTCCGACTCGCATTTCGTCATGAAGCTCTTCAGCGCCGCGCCGACGAGCTTCTTGTCGGTCGCGTCGCTCTTGCATGTCGCGAACGCGCTGGTGGCCACCAGCGAAAGCGCCGCGGCGAGAACCAAGGTTTTCATGGACCTCTCCCAATTGTTGTCACCGCGCCGAAAAGGCGCGGCAGACAAGCTTAGGTCCGGCGAGCCTGCCGCGGCAAGAATGCCCATGGTTGTGTGCATTGCGGCAGACACTCCGTAACATCGTACCGTCCGCAGCAGATCG
>CAKZHN010000359.1 GCA_936924235.1 uncultured Rhodoplanes sp.
CCGCTCGGCAGCGCGGCGAGGCCGGCAAAGCGGGTCGGATGCTTCTTTATCGCGGCGGCCAGATAGTCGTTGGTGGCGCGCGCCATGTCGATGGAGGCGGCGGTCTCCATCTGCTCGACGCCAGGGGCCGACAGCGACAGCACCTGCATGTCGATGCCGGCAGCGTCCATCTCTGAAAGCCGCTTGTCGCCGAGATCGCACAGCCGGTCGAGCACTGAAAGATAGCGGTCGCCGATCTTCTCGGCGCGCTCTTTGACGAACCGCGCCGGGCCGTCGAAAAATTCCGGCGTGGCGAAATGCTCTTCAAGCGTGATCGTGCGCATGCTCTGAACTTCCTTGGACCTGCTGCCTTGGCTGTGCGGGATGTTTCGTCTTGTTCAATTCTTGGGCTTGAAGTCGATGGCCTTGACCACGGCCGCGACATTGGCGCCCTGCTCGGCGATCGCGTCGGCAAACTCCTTCGGCCCGCCGATATTCATGATCTGGCCGGTGGCTTCCAGCCGGTCGCCGATGCTGCCGTCCGCAGTCACCGCACGAACGTCGGCAGCGATCTTTTCCCTGACCGGCTCCGGCACCGCCTTGGTGCCAAAGAGCCCGGCCATCCCTTCGAGCTCGAGCGATGGATAGCCCTGCTCGCGTGCGGTCGGAACGTCGGGGGCGGCCTTGACCCGGTTCTTGTTGGTGATCGCAATCAGCTTGACGCGGTCGGCACGCCACTGCGGCTGCACGATGGCGAGCGCCGACATCACCACCTGGATGCGGCCTTCGCCGAGATCAGTCGGCGACTGGGCGATGTCGCGGTACGGCACCTGGGTGATCTGCAGGTTCTCGTGATGCAGATAGCCCCTGAAGGTGAGCTCGGTGATGCCCTGCACCAGGCCGGAGTTGAACGGCGTGGGCGCCGCGCGGGCGGCCGCGGTGAATTCCTTGACATTGTTGTAGGGCGCGTCCTTCTTCACGGCGACGGCGAGGATGGTGTTCGACACGCGCGCGATCGGGATCAGATCGGCTGGGTTGTAGGACAGCTTGGCATACGTGAACGGATGCACGGTGAAGCCGCCCGAAGGCCCGAACATCAGCACGTGGTCGTCATTGGCGCCGAGCAGCGCCTGGATGGCGATGATGTTGTCGCCGCCGGGCTTGTTCTCGACCACGACCGGCTGGCCCCATTTGGTCTGGAGCTTCTCGGCGACAAGCCGCGCGCCGATATCGGCGCCGGCGCCAGGACCGAACGGCACGATGAACTTGACGGCCCGGGTCGGCCAGTTCTGCGCCAGCGCAGGCTGCGCGAACGCCGCGACGAGCAGCGCAAGTACGGCGGTGGCCCGCCAGCGACTCCAACTCATGACAATACTCCGACAAAACGACGCCGGAGGCTAACACAGCGCCAGCATTTGCCAATAAAGCCGGCACAGAGCTGACATGCTGTATCTATTCCTTGTCCGGCTGCTCCGACACGTGGGCGGCGGCAATGCGCCAGCCCTGCGAAGTGCGGATCCAGCACTGGCTCTGGCGGCCGACGCCCGGCTTTCCGGCCTTGGTCGTCTCGGTGTTGGTCGCGGCAAAGTCGCGGCCGAACGTGGTGATCACGGTGTTCTGCAGCGCGCGCGGCTCGACGCGGGTCATGCGCGTCTGCCGGTAGTTGGCGATCGCGTCGTGGCCGATCAGCGTGCCGTTGGGTCCGAAGCGGACCGTGAACGGGCTGGTCCAGAACAGCTCGTTCATGACCGCGACGTCCTTGGTGTCGACCGCGTGCTGATATCGCAGGAACGCCGCCTTCACCTCCGCCACCACCTCGGGAATGTTGAGTTCCATCGGCGGCTCTTCAGGGGCCGCCGTCGTCCGCGCGGTGCTATCCGTGACACTCATGTTCCGTCCTCTGCAATCCGGCGGCGGACTAGTCCGCCCTGGCGCCGGCGAATTTGACGACCTTGGCCCACTTCTCGGTTTCTTCGACCACGAGCCTTGCGGCATCCGCCGTGCTGCCGCCGGCGGCCATACCGCCGAGGTCGGCAAGCCGCGCCTTGGCGGCCGGATCGTTGAGCCAGTTGTTGATCTCTTCGTTCAGCCTCGCGACGATCTCGGGCGGCGTGCCGGCCGGCGCGCCGAGCCCGTAGAAATCGCTCGCCTCATAGCCCGGCACCGACTCGCCGATGGCCGGCACGTCCGGCAGCACGTCGGAGCGCATCCGGGTGGTGACCCCAAGCGGCCGCAGCGTCCCCTGCCGCACGTACTGGATCATCGACGGCATGCTGCCGAACATCAGTTGCATCTGCCCGGACACCAGGTCGACCAGCGCGGGCCCGGCGCCGCGATAGGGCACGTGCACCATCTGCACGCCGGTGAGCATCTTGAACAGCTCCCCGGCCACGTGATTGCCGGTGCCGACGCCCGCCGAGGCCATGTTGATCTTCCCGGCGTTGGCTTTTGCATAGGCAATGAACTCCGGAACGGTCTTCGCCGGCACCGAAGGGTGGACCGCCATCAGGAACGACGGGCGGCTGATCACAGCGACGGTGGTGATGTCGCGCGGAAAATTGAAGCTGAGGTTCTGGTAGAGCGACGTGTTGATGAGGTTGCCGGCCTGGATCAGCAGTAGCGTGTAGCCGTCGGGCGCCGCCCGCACCACGGCCTCGGTCCCGGCATTGCCGCCCGCTCCGGGCCGGTTCTCGACCACGTAGGGCTGCCCCATCCGGTCGGTGAGCCATTGCGCCAGCAGGCGTCCCAGGATGTCGGTCGCGCCGCCGGCCGCCACCGGCACGATGACGCGCACCGGACGCGCCGGATAGCCTTGCGCGAGGGCATTGCGCATGCCCGGGGCGGAAGCCGCGGCAGCGGCGGCAAGATACAGAAATTGACGGCGAGCCAGCGCCATGGACGTCCCCCTCGACGATCCGCGGGAGCGCCCAGCCTACATAGGTTTCAGCCGCACGCGAACGCGCCGCGTGCACTCCACCAATGCGCTGTCCTTGATGCTCGCGGCAGGATGCCCGTCTAGGCGGCCGACACGGCCTTGGGCGACCAATCTGCGATCAGCCGCAGAGCCTTTACGGCAGGAACCGCCGGGCTCAGCCGATAGCCCTGCACTTCCTTGCAGCCCAGGAGCCTCAGGAAATGCAGCTGCTGGTCGGTCTCGATGCCTTCGGCCACCGTCTGAACGCCGAGACCGGTGGCCATCAGGATCACGGCCTGCACGATGACGTTGCAGCTCGAGCTGGTGCCGAGATCGGACACGAAGCAACGGTCGATCTTGACCGTGTCAAACGGGAAGCTCCGGAGATAGGAGAGCGACGAATAGCCGGTGCCGAAGTCGTCGAGCGCGATCTGCACGCCGAGCTCCTTCAGCTTGTGCAGCGTCGAAAGGGTTCGTTCGCTGTCCTCGATGAAGATCGTTTCGGTGAACTCCAGGGCCAGCCGGTGCGGCGCAAGGCCGGTGGCCTTGAGCACGTCGCGGATCGTCTCGGGCAGGTTCGAGTTGGTGAGCTGCCGCGCCGAGACGTTGACCGACACCTTCATGTCGCTCGGCCATTGCATGGCGGTGCGGCAGGCTTCCAGCAGCACCCAGTTCCCGAGCGGGATGATCAGCCCGCAGTCTTCGGCCACGGCGATGAATTTCGCGGGCGAGACCGGCCCGTTGACCGGATGCGCCCAGCGCGCCAGGGCCTCGAAGCCCGCAATGGCGTTGCGCTGCAGGTCGACGATCGGCTGGTAGTGCAGCTCGAGCTCCTTGTTCTCGATCGCCTGGCGGAGCTCGAGCTCGATCGACCGCTGGTCGTTGACGCGGTCGTTCATGCTCTTTTCAAAGAACCGATAGGTGCCGCGGCCGTCGTGCTTGACGGCGTAGAGCGCGAGGTCGGCGGCCACCAGAAGTTCGTCGCCGGTTTTGCCGTCGCCCGGTCCCACGGCGATGCCGATGC
>CAKZHN010000360.1 GCA_936924235.1 uncultured Rhodoplanes sp.
CAGCACGTGATCGCTGTCGTAGCCGGTCTGCGTCGGCAGATCGAAGGCGACCGAAAGGCCGGTCTGGCCCTTGGCGAGATTTTTCCGATAGAGCGCGTTGGAATCGCGGGCCGTCGAATGACCGGCGTACGTCCTAAAGATCCAAGGTTTGTCGCGCTGCGCATCGGGCATCGTCGCCGCCTTGTTCCGTGGCCCCGGCCTGCGGATGAAACCGGCATTTTGCAATGCAAACAACAGAATAGCCCATAAACAGGCTGTCGTCAGGCGCTATTTCGCAAATGCGACGTAAATCTTATTGCTATGCAAAAAAGGCTGGCGCAGACTTTACGGGCTCGGGAATTGGCGCGCCCGGTCCGTTTCGGACGGCGGGCAGGCAATTGGAGTGTGAGGCATGGCGACCGTCACGCAGCTCAACCCGCCCAAAGCTTCGCCGCCGTCGGCGGCACACAAGGACCTTTACGGCATCGGCGAAATCCCGCCGCTCGGGCACGTGCCCGAGAAGATGCACGCCTGGGCGATCCGCAAGGAGCGCCACGGTCCGCCGGAGACATCGTTCCAGCTCGAAGTGGTGCCGACCTGGCCGATCGGCGAGGACGAGGTGCTGGTCTACGTGATGGCGGCCGGCGTCAACTACAACGGCGTCTGGGCCGGCCTCGGCGTGCCGGTCTCGCCGTTCGACAGCCACAAGCAGCCGTTTCACATCGCGGGCTCGGACGCCGCCGGCATCGTGTGGGCGATCGGCTCGAAGGTCCGGCGCTGGAAGGTCGGCGACGAGGTCATTGTTCACTGCAATCAGGACGACGGCGACGACGAGGACTGCAACGGCGGCGATCCGCTGCTGTCGCCGTCGCAGCGCATCTGGGGCTACGAGACGCCCGACGGCTCGTTCGCGCAGTTCTGCCGCGTGCAGTCGCGGCAGCTCATGCCGAAGCCCAAGCATCTGCCGTGGGAGGAGGCGGCCTGCTACACGCTGACGCTCGCCACCGCCTACCGCATGCTGTTCGGACATCCGCCGCACACCCTGAAGCCCGGCGACCACGTGCTGGTGTGGGGCGGCTCGGGCGGCCTCGGCGTGTTCGGCGTGCAGCTCGCAGCGGCGGCCGGCGCCAAGGCCATCGGCGTGATCTCCGACGATTCCAAGCGCGACTACGTGATGGACCTCGGCGCCTACGGCGTCATCAACCGCAAGGACTTCAAGTGCTGGGGCCAGATGCCCAAGGTCAACACGCCCGAATACAACGAGTGGGTCAAAGAGGCGCGCAAGTTCGGCAAGGCGATCTGGGACATCACCGGCAAGCGCGACGTCGACATCGTGTTCGAGCATCCCGGCGAGGCGACGTTCCCGGTGTCGTGCCTCGTGGTGAAGCGCGGCGGCATGGTGGTGTTCTGCGCCGGCACCTCGGGCTTCAACATCACGTTCGACGCGCGCTATGTCTGGATGCGGCAGAAGCGGATTCAAGGCTCGCACTTTGCCCATCTGAAGCAGGCGTCCGCGGCCAACCAGTTCGTGCTTGACCGCCGCATCTATCCTTGCATGAGCGAGGTGCTGCCCTGGGAGCAGATCCCGCACGCGCATCACATGATGTGGAAGAACGAGCATAAGCCCGGCAACATGGCCGTGCTGGTCAATGCGCCGAAGCCGGGGTTGAAAAACCTCGAGGATACGATCGAGGCGACGCGTTAAGGCTTTCGGTCGATTAGATTGGACACATTAGGGTAGGCTGAGCGAAGCGAAGCCCACCGCGGCTTAGGTTGCATCATGATTTCTTACGGTGGGCCTGGCGCTCCGCGCCTGAGGCCTCCCAGCGCTTGCTAGCTCGCACCCAGCGCACGAACCTGCTTTGCGAGTATCATCATCCCTGCAAGCGAGACGTTCTCCTTGCACTTTGTAATTCTGTTCGGAATCGGAACTTTCTCGTAGTGAAACCGAGTGCCTCCAAACACGCGCTTTATTAGAGGCATCTTTTTGCGCGCCTCCTTCGACGTAAGGCTGAATAGTTCTTTTAAGATGGAAAAGTAGATCTCATCCCGACGTGGGTCGTTTGCGTCGAACAGCGTATTGAAAATGTCACCCGCTACGAGTTCGACTTCGTATCTCGCCGTATCGAGATCAACCGCTAGCGACGCGGTATCCTCGTCGGGGTATGAGGCTCTGTAGTTTCTAACCATCGCTGCGAACAACGCGTCCGCTTGATCGCT
>CAKZHN010000361.1 GCA_936924235.1 uncultured Rhodoplanes sp.
AGGTGATGCCAAAGATGCCCTCGTTGCTGCCGCCGCCCAGGATCAAGCCGACCAGCGGGATCTGGCCGAACATGTTGTTGAGGCCGTAGAGCGGCACCAGCGTGCCGCGCACGTTCACCTGATCGCGGGCGTAGTCGATGTTGCCTTCGACGGTCGCACCGAGCACCGGTCCCTTCAGCACGCCGTCCTTGATGATCATGCGGCCCGGCACGCGGGTGAAATCGGCGCGGGCCTGGCCGAATTCGATGTTGTCGTTCTGCTGCGGCATGCCGTTCTGCTGCCCGGCCACGACACGGTCGAGCGCGCCCTCACCGCGGATCGCGAAGCTCGACACGTTGATGATGCCCTCCTGCGGGGCGGCGTCCTGCGCCGGCGGGTCCATGCCGAGCCACATCTTGCCGCCGACCATGCGCGGATAGACGTCGACGAACCGGAACAGCGCGCCGGCGTCGTTGGTCTCGAAGTAGAGCACGGGCCGACCGTTGGCGACCCGCGTACGCATCTCGCCGATCAGCGGCGTATCGCGGCCGATCTTGGCGTTGAGCGAGAAGGTGCGGACGCGGCCGCCGCGGCGCGACATGCGCCAGTCGAGGCCGCGGATGGTCTCGCCATAGTGGCCGGCGATCACGCCGAGCTTGATGTCGACATCGAGGTCGGGATAGCGGCCCTTGGCTTTCGGGTCTGACGGACCCGCCATCGCGGTCTTGATGAAATTGCGGCCGTCGAACACGTCGCCGCGCACCACGACGCGCAAGGCGCCGTCGGCGCCGCGATCGACCTTCACGGTCGCCTTGTCGCCGTCGGAGGTTGCGAACACCGGCAGGTTCACGGCCTGCAGCTCGCCGTTGCTGTCGAGCTCGAGCGAGCCCTTCGCCAGGACGCCCTGGCCGTCGATCAGGAGATCGTCGAAGCGCATCGCGCCGTTGTTGCGCGACATCGTGAAGGCGAGCCGCGCCTGCTTGCCGGGCAGCTTGACCCAGCCCGGCAGGAGATTGTCGATCTTGGTCGCGGTGAGGTCGGCCTCGACGTTGTAGCGCCCTTCCCGCTCGTCCTGGCCGACGCGTCCGGTGAGCCGCATCGGCAGCGCGCCCGTCAGCATGGTGCCGAGATCGATGCCGAGCTTTTGCCGCGCCGATTCATCGAGGGTCGCCTGCAGCCGCACCTCGGCGTCGGGCTCGCCCTTGAGCTTTTTGTATTCGACATAGCCCGGTGCGCCGGCGACGCGGACGTCGCCCTTGATCTCGTAGGACTGGTTGTTGGCGGTGACGCGCAGCGCCTGCGCCTCGGCCTTCTGGCCGAACACCATCTTTTCGGCGCTGAAGTTCGCAAGGTCGACGGTGATGTCGTAGTCGGTCGAGCCGGGCGGCAGGTCCGGCCGCAGCGGCAGGCCAAGCTGCACTTGTGCGGTAAGCGTGCCGCGCACGGCCGCCGGATCGAACGGCGCGCCGGAGAAGTCGCGAAGCCGGTCGAGCGCCAGGAACTCCGCAGCCGCCGGCACCGGGCCGTCCATGCGGAAGTTGACCTTGGCCGGCGGCATCTTCATGCGGATGTTCGGCACGTCGAAGACGCCCGACGACATCGTCAGCCTTCGTCCGGGCGAGACGTCAATGCTGCCCTTGCCGAGCGTCACCTTTGCGGCGCGGCCATTGACGCGCACGTTGAGATCGGCGTCGCGAATGGGCGGCAGGCCGTCGACCGCCTTGATCACGACTCCGGTCCCGGCCATCTCGATGGACAGCGCGTCCTCCGGCAGCGGCGGCCCGCCAGGGTGAAGCGCCACAACCGGCGCATTCACGGCGATATCCAGCCGATCGACCGTGCCGCCGACGACGTGCTCGACGACCCAGTCGCGCACCTTCGGCGCCAGGAACGACGGCCACAGCCGCTTCATCACCGCTGCCGACATCGGAGTGCCGGCGAGACCGAGCGCGAAGCGCGGCTCGCCTGCGTAATCGAGCCTGCCGGACGCCGCCACCGTGACGCCGTCGATCTGGCTGCCGCCGAGCTCCTTGGTGCCGAGATCGCCGTGCTCGAGCGTGATGCGCTGCTGGGTCGGATCGATGTTGCCGCGGACCACCACGCGCTTGAGCACCAGCGGATCGTCGTCGGGCGTCAGCGGATCGAGCACCACCCAGCCACCGCCGATCGCGAAGGCCCAGCTGCCGCCCGGCTGCGCCGGCGCGGCAAACTCCGAGCGCAGCGTGTAGCGCGCGGCGCCGGCCGTGACCTTGAACGGCACGCGGAGCGTGCGCCGTGCGATGTCCCAGTCGAGGCCGAACTCGGCGCTAGTGATCGGGATCAGGCTCTCGGGCTCGGCGGGGTCGCCGATCGTGCCGCCCTGCGCCAGCACGGAACCGGATATGGTCTGCGGCGTGCCGTCAGGCTTGATGTCCGAGTCGATCGATGCCGAGATCAGCGTGTCGGAACGCAGCCGCATCTCCGCCATGCGTAGCGCCAGCAGATCGTCGAGCAGCACCTTGCGGGCCTCGAACTGGAAGCGCCGGTTGCCTTGCGGCCCCGGCGTCAAGGCGGCGCTCAGCGCCCACGGCCGCTCCTTGTTGTCGGACAGAACCGCAAGCACCGCGCCGCCCGACTTCGGGCGGGACAGATTGAGCGTGATCTCGGTGAGCTTCCATTCGTGACCGTCCCTGCGGTCGTCAATCTGGAGGCTGCCGTTGGCGATGCCGATGTCGGTGAGCGCGTTGCCGTCGAAGCCGCCCTTCTCGCTGTCGAGGCCGAACACGCCGAGCTTGTCGACCCATTGCACCAAGTCAGTGAAGTTCGCCGCGAGCCCGCGCTCGGCCATGGCCTTCAACGAAAAATCGCCGGGCTTGGCTGGCGCCGCTGCGCCGCGGGCCGCCGCCGCCACTCCCGATCGGGCCGGTGCGCCAGCGGGGGCAGCGAGAGCCAGCGGCGGCGCGTCGGGCGTCGGCGCGATGGTGGTGAACGGTTTCTGGCCGCCGAGGATGACGTTGATCTGCCCATCGGGATCGATACGGACCGTCATGTTCGCGTCGACCAGGCGGAAGCTCTCGACGCGCGGGCTGCCCATCAGCAGGCTCGCGCCCGAAATGCCGATGTCAGCCTTGGAAGCGACCGCGACCGATGCGCCAGTGGTGTCGCGCAGCACGATGTCGCGGAGACGGAGCGCCGTGCGGCCCTGGGCGTCGCGCTCCAGCACCGTGCCGCCGACCTCTACGCGATAGCGATTGCCGAAGTTCTGCTCGACCGCGGAGGTGAGCCAGGGGGTCGCAAGATCGAGCGCGATCGGCCCACTGAGCAGCCGCCACCAGAGCAGTCCCCCGGCGATGAAAATCACCGTGAGGGTTGCCGCGGCCGTCATGGCGGCACGGCGCAGGATCGGATGCTGGCGGCCGAACAAAATCCGTGGATCGAGCGAGGGCAGCACGCGCGTGACGCGCAGATACGCGCGGCGCAGTCCCCGCCACACGCGTGTGCGACGGGACACGCCGGGCGGCGCCCCTGTACGCCGATGCGCATCGAGCGCCGCCTCCATTTCCTGGAGCGCAGCGACGCGCGGACTGCTATCCTTACGTGTCATGCCCGATCGGCCGTCCCCTCGTCCGCCGGTTTGATTCGGAGCCCGTTGCCCCTGGCCCCGCGTTAGTCACGACCTGCCAGCCAAACGAATCCTATGGCAGCTCAAGGATTTCGCACGAAATCCTCGTGTCCCGCCACTGCCTTGTACCCTTATGCCCGCTACAGCTTGAACCGGTGAAAACGACGAAAGGAAGGCGCAAAGTACCCCCATGAGCGCAAAGATTGCCGTAGGCCGCAAGGCCCCTGATTTCACCCTGCCCCGCGACGGTGGCGGCGAAGTGTCACTGGCCGACTTCAAGGGCCAAAAGCTCGTCCTCTATTTCTACCCGAAGGCCGACACCCCGGGCTGCACGATCGAGGCCAAGGACTTTTCCCGGCTGACATCGGCCTTTGCCCGGGCCAAGACCGCGGTGCTCGGGGTATCAGCCGATCCGGTGAAGAAGCAGGACCGCTTCAAGACCAAGCACGAGCTGACGATCGCGCTGGGCTCGGACGAGACCCACGAGATGCTCGAGGCCTACGGCGTGTGGGCCGAGAAGTCCCTGTACGGCCGCAAATACATGGGCATCCTGCGCAACACCTACCTGATCGGGCCGGACGGCAAGATCGCCCAGATCTGGGAAAAGGTGAAAGTCGCGGGCCATGCCGATGAGGTGCTGGCGGCCGCCAAGGCTCTTTAGAAACCTGGCTTTCTAGAACCCCTCGAAAGTCCGCTCCGTGCACGGTTGCTTAACCGCCCGTGCGGATTTTCCTGATTCTCTTTGGGGAATATTAACCATGACGGGCTGAAATCGGGCCTCACGCGTGCAGTCCCGGCCAACGGGCTGCGGTTGGGGAGCGTCGATGTCGCACCGGTCGAGTGGGCAGCACTACCGCGCCGACTCCGGACAGATCGTTCAGGCGGGGACGCCGCGGGCGGCCGCCTACACGCACGCGCATCCGCAGGTTCACGCCCAGGCTCATGCCCCTGCGCGCCACCACGGACGCAAAGCCGATTACACGCTGGGTCACTCCGGGCGGCAGTTCCGCATCGCGCCGATCACCTTCTGGATCGCGGTCGGCAGCCTGGTGATCATGGCCGGCTGGTCGCTTGCGACCGGCACCTATTTCGCCTTCCACGACGATGTGCTGACGCGGCTCATCGCCCGGCAGAAGGAACAGCAGTTCGCCTACGAGGACCGCATCGCCGAGTTGCGCGCCCAGGTCGACCGCATCACCAGCCGTCAGCTGCTCAACCAGGAGCAGTTCGACCAGAAGCTCGACCAGATCATGCGGCGGCAGTCGGCGCTCGAAAACCGCGCCACGACGATGTCGACCCTGCCGGACTCCATGCCGACCGGATCGATCAACCGGAGCCGCCCGGCGCCGCTCAACGAGACGCAATCCGAGGATCGGCCGAGGCCGTCACCGATCAGCGACACCGTGACCTTCACGGCGCCGCCCGATCGCGAGGCGCGGCTTGAATCGCGCGAGCTGCCGCAGTCCCCGATCAAGCGCTTTGCCGCGGCGCCCAAGCCCGCGGCAGCGCTCAACAGACCGGCCGCTGGCGTCGAGGGCGTGCTGGCGCGGCTCAACGCCTCGCTCGACCGCGTCGAAGCGCGGCAGACCACGGCGCTCAACAGCCTGGAGGAGCGCTACGACTCCAAAGCCAAACGCATGCGCAGCGTGATGGCCGATCTCGGCATGGATGCGAAGAAGATCGCGCCGCCGCCGTCCGGCGTTGGCGGCCCCTATATCCCGGTGACGCTCCGCAAGGACGCCACCGCCTTCGAGCGCCAGCTCTATCGCGTGCACGTGACGCGCGCCGAGGTCGAGCGGCTGACGCGCACCATGACCGCGGTGCCGGTGCGAAAGCCGATCGAGGGAGAGATCGACTTGTCGTCGGGCTTCGGCGTACGGCCCGACCCGTTCCTCGGCCGGCCGGCGATGCACTCAGGCCTCGATTTCCGCAGCGACACCGGCGATCCGGTGCGGGCCACCGCCAACGGCACCGTCGAATCCGCGGGCTGGAGCGGCGGCTACGGCAACATGATCGAGGTCGATCACGGCAACGGCTTTGCGACGCGCTACGGCCATCTGTCGAAGATCGAGGTGAAGGTCGGCCAGCAGGTCAAGACCGGCCAGATCATCGGCCGCGTCGGCTCGACCGGCCGTTCCACCGGCCCGCATCTGCATTATGAAACCCGCATCGACGGCGACGCTGTCGATCCGCAGAAGTTCCTGCGCGCGGGACTTCGCCTCGGCAACGCGCTTTAGCCAGCGTCGGCATTTCCCGAAAAAAATCGGGCGGCAGAACCAACTGCCGCCCGAGTTTTTGTCCCGCGAGGGACAAGCTGCTCAGTCAGTCACAACACGCGCAGCACTAGCTGCGCAACGCATCGCCTTGGCTTGCCTGAAGCACAACGGCTGCCACACTCAGGCAAATCGCGGCTGCAGAAGCGATCGAAAAGAGAGCAAACCACATGGGGCCTTCCTCCATCGTTCCGATGCGTTTGGCGGCGAGTTCCACCGGAGTTCCCAAAGTTCCACCGGCTTTGTCGACGCCAAGCGACAGACAACGCGGATGCTGAACGGCCGTTCCAAATGGAACCGGTCCCGATCGATATTTTTTCAACGCTGCGGATGGAAGGCTAAACACGCGGTTGGGCACTGCACCGCAGAATGAATCAAATGCGGCTGGTAGTTCCCTACTCCACGTCCTCGACCGCCTCAGGTCCGCCGCCGAACGCGCGCTGCGCCAGCACCGCGGCCATGAAGGGATCGAGATCGCCGTCGAGCACGTCGCTCGGCGTCGGCGAAGTCACGCCGGTGCGAAGGTCTTTCACCATCTGATACGGCTGCAGCACGTATGAGCGAATCTGGTGGCCCCAACCGATGTCGCTCTTGGCCGCCTGATCGGCGGCGGCCTTGTCCTCGCGCTTCTTCAACTCGATCTCGTAGAGCTTGGCGCGCAGCATGTCCCAGGCCTGCGCGCGATTCTTGTGCTGCGAGCGCTCCTGCTGGCACACCACGGCGACGCCGGTCGGAATATGCGTCAGCCGCACCGCCGACTCGGTCTTGTTGACGTGCTGGCCGCCGGCGCCGCCCGAACGCATGGTGTCGGTGCGCACATCCTTCTCTTCGATCTCGATCTTGATGCGGTCGTCGATCACCGGGAACACCGCGACGCTGGCAAACGACGTGTGCCGCCGCGCGTTGGAGTCGAACGGCGAGATCCGCACCAGCCGGTGCACGCCGCCCTCGGTCTTCAGCCAGCCATAGGCGTTGTGGCCCTTCACCTGGATGGTCGCCGACTTGATGCCGGCGCCGTCGCCTGCGGACTCGTCGAGCATGCTGACCTTGTAGCCGTGCTGCTCGGCCCAGCGCGTGTACATACGAAGCAGCATGCCGGCCCAGTCCTGGCTCTCGGTGCCGCCGGCGCCCGCATGCACTTCCAGATAGCTGTCGTTGCCGTCGGCCTCGCCCGACAGCAGCGCCTCGAGCTCACGCCGTGCGGCCTCAGTCTTGAGGCCCTTCAGCGTCGCTTCGGCCTCGGTGATGACCTGTTGGTCGTTCTCGGCCTCGCCGAGCTCGATCATGCCGATCTGATCCTCGAGGTCGCGCTCGATCCGGCCAATGGCGTTGAGCTGATCCTCGAGGGCGGTGCGCTCCTGCATCACGCGCTGTGCGCGTGCAGTGTCGTTCCAGAGTGTGGGATCTTCGGCGAGCGCATTGAGCTCGGCTAAACGGGCCTTCGACCTGTCGAAGTCAAAGATGCCTCCTCAGCAGTCCGACGGACCGCTTGATGTCTTCGACCACCGATTCAGTTTCGCTGCGCATGACCGTTCCATTGCCGCCCCGCGTGGTTTCGGCGCGCCGGGCTCGGGTTGCGATGTAGCCCCTCAGGCGAGCCGGTGCAATGGCGCCGGCCCGCCTGTGCATGATTGACCGTGCTCAAAGCCCCGCAGAATATGCCCTCCGTGGTGGGAGACACAGGTTTCATGACATCGACCAAAGAGCGGATGATCGGCACTTGGCGGCTGGTCTCGACCGTGATCGAGGACCTTTCGACCGGAGAGAAGACCAGCCCCTGGGGCGGCGATGCATCGGGCTACATCAACTACGGACCGGACGGCCGGATGATGGTGATCAACGCGGCCTCGCGCCGTGAGAAACCTCGCGGCGCCGCGCCGACCGAGGCCGAGGCCGCCGACCTGTTCAAGTCGATGCTGGCCTATGCCGGGACCTACACGGTCGACGGCGATGTGGTGACCCACCACGTCGACATATCGTGGAACGAGTCTTGGACCGGCACGCGCCAGGTGCGAAAGGCGCGGTTCGACGGCAACCGCGTACATCTGTCAGGAGACCCAGCCCCCGATGTGATCAGCGGCAAGATGAGCGTCCGCACCATCACCTGGGAAAAACTCGCCTAGGCCAACCATCGGTAAAATTTTATCGATCCCGGCAACGCCGCCCTGACCACGGCGAGCCGTTGTTTCGCGCCCGACACCCGGTTGCAACCATGACCGGGCTTTGATGGTGCGAACAACGGAGGCCCGCCGTGTCCCGATTTGCCGCTGCCGCAGCCCTTGCCTGCACGGTCGTTCTCGTCAGCACCCCCAGCCACGCCCGGCCGGGTTTCCGGTTCTTCTCGTCGGCATCCAAGATCGTGCCGGTGAAGCCTGCCGCCGCGGCGGCAGCCCCCTCGCGCAGCAGCGTCTTCTTTGCAGTGGGCAGCCGGCCTGAGACCGCGACGCCACAGCAGGCGGTCGGCGATCCGGGCCCGTCGCTCTACAAGCCCACGCCGGTCTCGGCCGAGGCGAAACCCGCGCCAACCGACAGCAAGGCCGAAGCGCCGAAGGAATTGACCGCGGCGCCGAGCACTGATTGCGTCATGAAAGAGCCGGCGAAGGAAACGGTGGCGGCTCAGGAGCCGGCAAAAGCCGAGCCACCCAGGAGCGAGCCAGCAAGCACCGAGCGCGCACCCGTACGGTCGCGGTCAGCTTTCCTTGTGCCGGTCGCCAACAGACACCCGCAGGCGCCGCGCCGTCCGGTCGTCTGCTACATGCAGCGCGACGGCACCTGCGTGCCGTAGCGAGCCTCGCCTTCAAAATAAACGGCTGTCAGTAGAGCCCGGTGCCGCGGCGCACGGCGCGGTCCTGGTCGGGCGACGCACCGCCACCGCCGAAGAACCCGCCGCCGAATCCACCACCACCGCCGCCGCTGACGTAGCCTGGCTGCTCCTGCTGCGGCGCCTGCTGCTGATCGCTTGACCCGATCACCGAATAGCTGTCGGGCGGCGCGGTGCCCGGCTTGAAGGCCTCGAGGATCACACCGCTGGTCTGGCCCGGGCCGACGCGCATGCCGGTCTTGGCATCGATGCGGATGAGCTTGATGCCGGCGGGCACGCGGAACGGCACCGCGGGCTTGTCGGCCAGCGCCACCTTGAGGAAATCCGCCACCACGGGCGCCGCGACATGGCCGCCGGTCGCGCCTCGGCCGAGATGGCGCGGCTTGTCGTAGCCGAGATAGACGCCGACCGCGATGTCCGGCGAGAAGCCGACGAACCAGGCGTCCTTCTCGTCATTGGTGGTGCCGGTCTTGCCGGCGATCGGCTTGCCGACGGATTTCACCACCGTAGCGGTGCCACGCTGCACCACACCTTCCATCATCGAGGTGATCTGGTAGGCGGTCATCGGATCGATGACCTGCTCGCGACGATCGACCAAGCTCGGCTCACCCTGGCTCTGCCACTTGTCGACATTACAGCCGCGACATTCGCGCTGGTCGTGCTTGTAGACGGTGCGGCCGTAGCGGTCCTGGATGCGGTCGATGAAGGTCGGGATGATGCGCTTGCCGCCGTTATCGAACATCGAATAGGCGGTCACCATGCGCAGCACCGTCGTCTCGCCCGCGCCGAGCGCGTACGAAAGGTAATGCGGCAGGTTGTCGTACACGCCGAAGCGGCGGGCATATTCGGCGATCAGCGGCATGCCGACGTCCTGGGCGAGCCGCACCGTCATGACGTTTTTTGACTGCTCAAGACCGTAGCGCAGCGTTCGCGGGCCGGAAAAAGTGCCGGACGAATAGTTTTCCGGACGCCACGGCGGCATGCCGGGGCCCTGATCGATCTCGATCGGCGAGTCCATCACCACGGTCGAAGGCGTGTAGCCATTGTCCAGCGCCGCCGAATAGACGAACGGCTTGAACGAGGAGCCGGGCTGGCGCTGCGCCTGCGTGGCGCGGTTGAACTGGCTCTGGTCGAACGAGAAGCCGCCGACCATCGCCAGCACGCGGCCGGTCGCCGGATCCATCACCACCATGGCGCCGGAGACTTCCGGCACCTGATGCAGCCGCCAAGTGTTGGTCTCCTTGCTGACCTGCTCGACGTAGACCACGTCGCCGACGTTGAGGATCTGGTTGACCTTGGCCGGCACGCGGCCCTTCAGCGGTCCGTCGGTGGGCTTGGCCCACTTGAGGCCGTCGAGCTGAATGAGACCGGTCTCGCGCTCCTTGGTCAGCACGCCACCCGGATCGCGCGGCGGGTAAAGACCGATACGCGCGGACTGATCGGTCGACTCCAGAACCACCGCGAGCCGCCACGGCGCCACGTCATTGAGCTGCTTGAGGTCCGCGAGCTTCGGACCCCAGTCGCCGGCGAGCGCGATCTTGGCCACCGGGCCGCGCCAGCCCTGCGCCTCGTCGAACTTCACCAGATGATCGACCAGCGTCTTGCGCGCCACGACCTGGAGCTTCGGATCGAGCGTGGTGCGAACCGAGAGCCCGCCCTCGTAGAGCGTCTTCTCGCCGTACTTCTCATAGATCCAGCGGCGGACCTCTTCGGCGAAATATTCCGCGGCAAAGATGTGGGCGCCGGTCGGACGGGCCGTGACCGCGAGCGGCTCCTTCTTGGCCTTGTCGGCGTCGGCCTGCTTGATCGAGCCGGTGACGACCATCTGATCGATCACCCAGTTGCGGCGCGCGATCGCCTCGTCACGCTTGCGGAACGGGTTGTAGTTGTTGGGCCCCTTCGGCAGCGCCGCGAGATAAGCGGCCTCGGCGATGGTCAGCTCGTGCACCGACTTGTCGAAGTAGAGCAGCGACGCCGCAGCCACGCCGTAGGCGCCGACGCCGAGATAAATTTCGTTGAGATAGAGCTCGAGTATCTTTTCCTTCGAGTAGGTGCGCTCGATCTTCAGCGCGAGCAGCGCCTCCTTGATCTTGCGCTGGAACGAGACCTCGTTGGTCAGAAGGAAGTTCTTGGCGACCTGCTGCGTGATGGTCGAGGCGCCCTGCGGCCGCCGTCCCGTGCCCATCATCTGCACATAGAGCACGCCGGCGCGGATGATGCCGCCGAAGTCGAGACCGTTGTGCTCGTAGAAGTTCTTGTCCTCCGCCGACGTGAAGGCGTTGATCACCATCTTCGGCACGGCCTGGATCGGAATGTAGAGCCGGCGCTGGTTGGCGTATTCGGCGAGCAGCGAGCCGTCGGACGCGTGCACGCGCGTCATCACCGGCGGCTCGTAGTCCTGCAGCTGCGAGTAATCCGGCAGGTCCTTGGAGAAATGCCACAGCAGGCCGGCGGCGGCGCCGACGCCGACCAGGAACACGATCGTTCCCACCGCAAACATGAAGCCGCAGAAGCGCAGCAACAGTCTCATTGCGGAATTCCCACCTGTCCGGCCTGACCCTGCACGGCGGCGCCGCGCTCCGGGTCCGCGCTCAACTCAAGAACAGCCGCGCCATTGTACGATTTTGTCTGGCACCGGCGCAAAGAGTTCTCTCCCGGACGCCGGGGAATCCCACAGCGCCCCGCTCCCAACGCCCGTAAATCGCGGGCTTTTATGTTGAAACTGAGGCTGTTTTTTCATCGGCCGGCCCGGCCGGGAGCAGTGGCCGGCGCAACCGCAGCGCCAGGGGCAGTCCCTGCCCCGGCGCCGGCGACCCGGGTGCCAAAAAATGCATCGACCGACTGGACGATCGCGCCCGCCGTCTTGGCCTGCCAGTTGCCGGAAACGAGCTGTTTGAGGTCGGCTTCGTTCGACACATAGCCCAGTTCGATCAGAACCGAGGGCACGTCAGGCGCCTTCAGCACCCGGAAGCCCGCCGATTTCATCGGATTCTTGTGCATCCGCGCGACCTTGCGCATGCTTCCGACCACCGATTTGGCAAACCGCATCGAAAACGCCTTGGTCTCGCGCTGGGCGAGATCGATCAGGATGTCGGCCACATCGGTCGATTCGTGTGACAGATCGATGCCGGCGATGACGTCGGCGCGATTCTCGTCCTCGGCGAGCCGCGCCGCCTCGGCGTCCGATGCGTTCTCGGACAACGTGTAGACCGTCGCGCCCTGCGCCTCGCCCTCGCCTTTCTTCAGCGCGTCGGCGTGGATCGAGATGAACAGCGACGCCTGGCGGATGCGCGCCATCCGCACCCGGTCGGCCAGCGGAATGAAGGTGTCGTCGGTGCGCGTCATCACGACGCGGTACTTGCCGGACGCCTCGAGCTGATCGCGCAGCAGCATCGCGAAATCCAGCACGATCTGCTTTTCCATGATGCCGGTCGACGCCACGGTGCCGTTGTCGATGCCGCCATGGCCCGGATCGACCACCACGATCGGCCGCGGATCGCTGCCGGAATGGCGCAGCTCCGGCGGCCGCTCCTCGACCGCGCTGGTCGGATTGGTCGCGGCGGTCCGCATCGCCGACTTCTCGACCGCCGCCGTCTTCATGAAGCTGTCACGATCGGTCGCCGCGAGGTCGACCACCACCCGCGCCGGCTGGCCGGCCTGGGCCTCGAGCGCGAAGGCCTTCTCGATCCGCACCGGCTTGCCGACATCGATCACGATGCGGGAACCGCCCTGCATCACGAGGCCGAAACGGAACGCCTTGACCAGCCCGCGCCCGCTGTCCCCGGTCTTGGGCGGCAGGTTGAAGGTGATCTGCGGCAGATCGATCACCACCCGGTACGGATCGGCGAGCGTGAAGGCCCGCAATTCGACCTTCCGGGAGAAATCCATGACGAAGCGGGTCATGCCGTCGTCGCCGCCGACACGGGCATCGGTCGCGACCGGAAACGGCCCCTGCGGAGGGCGCGCGGCATCCTGCGCAGCCGAGGGGCCTACATGAGCCACCACGAGCAGCGCCGAAACCACCAGGGTGATGAGGTCTCTCGCCCGAAATGCCACGAATCCAGAGCCTCCGAGCCCCTTGTTATCCCATTAGAAGCCCGTTGGTTAACGGGAACTTAAAGGGCCGGCGGCATTTCCTGGACTTCCTGTGGCTTACCGGTTGGATGCTTGCCAACCCCCTGGTCTCGCCGTAA
>CAKZHN010000362.1 GCA_936924235.1 uncultured Rhodoplanes sp.
AAGAAGAGAAGGCGCCGCCCCAGCGCCGCACTTTGTCCGGGGCCGATGAATCACGTCCGCTGTTTGACATGTGAATCTGAGACCATCTCCAGGCGGCGCCTGCGATCCGCCGTTCGGTGGAGCGTCGCGTCGGCGAGCGCTTAAAACACAGTGTCCCGATGTGTGTCCCGCGTGCCGGCACGCACATTCGATGCCAGCAAATGAAGTTTTGCTGCGCCTTTAATGACGCCGGATGCGTTCTGCCTGAAAATTCAACGAGTCGCTTGATGGGCTTGCGACTGCGACTCCCCCCAGTCCTGCGGCTAGGGTAACATCGAACCGCGGGAGGAAATCCCAAATGGCAGATGACAGCAAAATTGTTGCGTTCAAGGATTTCGCCCATCTGCAGTCGAAGGCCGGCGTCGCGGTTCCGGAAGCGTTGCCCGAAGAGGGCCTGCGGCTGATGCGCGCCTTCCTCCGCATCCAAGACCCCCAGCGCCGCACCTGGCTGGTGCGGCAGTCCGAGCAGATCGCCAATCTCAAATCGACGATGAAGTGACGGCGCGTGTCGCGCGTTGAGCGCATGTCAACAGAACATCGCGCGAATTCTTAACGGCCATTCAATCAAGCTTTGCAGGAGTGTGTGTCGATCGGCACGCATGCGCGAAGAATCGCGTCGCGCCGTTAGGCTTATCCACAATCGCCCCTGGATTTAACAACGCGCGTGAGTAGGTTGCGTCCCGTTGCGTGTGAAGTGCAGGGCGTGACTGTGTTTCGGCTTGAAGATCACGAATTGATTTCATTGTTGGGTCGTCGCGTGCGGGTTCGAAAGGGGAATTACACCTTCGAAGGCACGCTCGTCGGTCCGAGCGAGAAGAAATTTCCGCGCGGTCCCAACCGCACCGCTTACGGCTGCGTGATCGAGGGCAACGACTTCCGCCTCGACTTCGCCTGGTGGGACTGGAAGATCATGCCGATCGCGAGCGTGCAGCGCATCGCCGCGGAATAGCCGTCATCGGCCGCGCCGGAACATGCCTCGCGCTGTGACGTTGGCCTCTTGGGAGCGCACTGACGTGCGCACCGTTCAAAACAACACTCCCATCAGAGGAACTTTGCCATGGGCCTTTTCACCAAGGACATCAAGACTATGGACGATCTGTTCGTGCACACGCTGCGCGACATCTACTACGCCGAGAACCAGATCGTGAAAGCGCTGCCGGACATGATCGAGAAGAGCGGCGACCCGGCGCTGAAGCAGGGTTTCCAAGGCCATCTGGCCGAGACCAAGGGACATGTGCGGCGCCTCGAGGAGGTGTTCCGTCTGCTGCGCCAGGAACCGTCCGGCGTCGATTGCCCGGCGATCGACGGCATTCTCGATGAGGCCGACGACGTCGCGGGCGAGGTCGACGATCCGCGCGTGCTCGACGCGGCATTGATCGCGGCGGGGCAGGCGGTCGAGCACTACGAGATCACGCGCTACGGCACGCTGATCGCCTGGGCCAAGCAACTCGGCCGCAGCGACTGCGCGGCGCTGTTCCAGCAAAACCTCGACGAGGAGAAGGCGGCCGACAAGAAGCTGACCGCGATGGCGGAGACCAACGTCAACCGCAAGGCCGCGTAAGCGGCCGCTCGCTTGCTGCCTTCAGTTTACCGGCGAACAGGAGCCCGGCCAAGGTTCGAAACGAATCCCTGGCCGGGCTCCTGTTGCGGGGCTCAGCGGCGCTTGCGCGGCACCTTCTTGCCCTTCTTGCGCGCTTTCGACAGGCCGATGGCGATGGCCTGCTTGCGGCTCTTCACCTTGCCGGCTTTGCCGCCGCGTCCGCTCTTCGCGGTGCCGCGCTTGTAACGGCGCATCTCGCTCTCGACATCCTTCTGCGCGCTTCGTGAATATTTCCGCTTTCGCTTCTTCGCCATTCAATCCTCCAATCGTCCTTGGTCATCGGGCACGCGGCCGTGAGGAACTTCGGCGCGGGCGTTTTGGTTGATCATGATGCACAGACATCAGCCAAAACTGTTTCGAAGCCGCCCGGTTCTGCCTCGGCGCATCCGCCGCGAGACCGAGGAAGACGATGGCATCTGGGACGACGCCATTCTCATTCTCGGCGGCGACGACAAGCCTGAGGCTTCTGAATCCGGCGGCTAGCCCGGCGTTGCAACAAGGCGGCGCTGATCAAATGGTTCCGTACGGGGCGCGAAAACGATGCCCGGCAAGCGGGTGCAGTTCGACGACGAGACGCTGACGGCGCTCGAGCAGCTGGCCGAGGACCGGGTGCAGACGTTTCAGGAACTGGCGGAAGAGGCGTTCGCCGATGTGCTCAAGAAGCACGACCGGCCGGTCGGATTGCGTGACGCGCTCCGCAAGAGTGCTGGGCGTTCGGCAACGGTGCACCGGTTGCCGGTCAAGCGACGACGGCGAGATTCAAAGAGCGAAGAGATTTAGGAAATGCGTGGTCAGGACGCGCGCGGCGAAATCTGCTCGACGAGCTGCACGATGCAGCGCCGGATCTTGGTGTCCTTGATGCTCATGTAGGCTTTCACCAGCGCGATGCCTTCCGACGACGCCAGGAACTCCGATACGAACAGCGAGCGCGGCTCGCTCGACTTCATTTCGCCGACCGCGCCCTCGAAGAAGAACGACACCGGTACCTGAAGCACCTCGGCGATGTGCTGAAGCCGCGACGCGCCGATCCGGTTGGTGCCCTTTTCGTACTTCTGCACCTGCTGGAAGGTCAGATCGAGCTTGTTGCCGAGCTGGGTCTGGGTCATGTCCAGCATCAGCCGTCGCATGCGGACGCGAGCGCCGACATGCCGGTCGATCGGGTTCGGCTTCTTCTTCTTGAGGAGGACTGCTTGGGATTTGGCCATCAGTGCGCTGCGGGATCGAGACCTGCGAAATGCTCTACCAACTCCAGAAGCCAGGCCCGCTGGCGGCTGTCGTCGATGCGGCTAAATGCCTTGAGGAGACGCAGATTCTCCTCGGCGCTGGCTGCCTTCTTGTCGATACAACTGACCGGAGCGACCCCGTCGTCTTCACGTTGAGCGATCGCGGCGCTGCTTTGGGCGACAATTCGCAATTTGCTGTTGGGCATCGGATTATCTCGCCTTTTTGACTGTTATTGATATGGCGGGTTTTAATATGCTTGAGATGCTTGATCGTGGAGCGAGACGGACGTGCCGAGCAAAGCTCCGACATATCCTAACCTTCCGGACCCCCGGTCCGCCGGCATCCCCCATGAATTCCGCGGCCATCTGCTGGAAGTCGCTCACTTTCAAGCCAGCTCGCATCCCCCCGGAAACGCTCTGCTGGTTACAGATAGTGGTTCCATCTCAACCACAGGCATTTGCCCAAGTCATTAAAGGCATGTCATAATTTTGTTAGATGGCATCTAACGATGGCTGAAATCGAGACGCGGCTGTTTCGCTATTTTGTGGCGCTGGCCGAAAACAAACACTTCGGTCGCACTGCGTTGAGCCTCGGCATCAGCACGCCGACTCTGAGCAATCAGATCAAGAAGCTCGAAACGCAGCTTCATGCAAGGCTCGTCACGCGCAAAGGCAACACCGACATCGATCTGACCGATGTCGGCAGCCGCTTTCTCGATCGCGCGCGCACGGTGCTGCGCGAAGCCGCGGAGGCTGAGGCGATCGCGCGCCAGGCTGCGCGCGGCGAGATCGGCCGCATCGCCATCGGCTTCATGACCATCATGCCGCTGTTCGGCCTGATCGATAAGTTCGTGCGCGGTTTTCAGAATCTGCATCCGGGCATCGAGGTGAGTCTCAAGCAGTCACCGACGATGAACACGATCACGTCCGTGCTGCAGCGGGATCTCGACTTCGGCTTCGTGCGCACGCCGAACCGCTATCCGCACAACATTCGAGGCTTCGTCGTCTGCCGGCGTGCGATGATGCTGGCGCTGCACAGCGAGCATCCGCTGGCTCGCTTCGAGCGCATTCATCCGTCGCAGCTCAAGTCGGAATCCTTCGTCAACTATTCGCCCGAGCTCGATGTCGGCTTCTGGAAGCACATCGACGTGATCGGCGAGGCCGGCAATTTCACGCCGCGGATCACAGCGCGCGTGAAGGATGCGATCACGGTGCTGGCTTGCGTGTCGGCCGGCCACGGCGTCGCGGTGGTGTCGGAGGCCTTCAAGCAGGTCAGCATGCCGAACGTGGTCTATCGCGATTTCGCCAGCAAGCCGCCGATGGCGCCGTCGTCATTCATCTTCCGCAGCGACGAGTCGTCGCCCGCCGCGCAGGCCTTCATCAAGTTCATGCGGCAGCATGCGCTGTCCGAGAAGCGCCCAGGTTCCGACTGAACATCGCGAAGATCGCTTCCCAGTCGCGGGTGGCCGCCTGCTTGGTGTAGATGTCGCGGTCCGGCAACGCGTAGCCGTGCATGGCGCCCCGGTGCAGCATCGGATGATATTTCACGTTCGGACACGCGCTGAAGGCTTCGAGCAACGCCTGCCGGATCGGCGGCGCGCCGAAGTCGTCGTGCTCGGCGAAGGCGCAGTAGATCTCGCCCCGGCATTTCGACGCGAGCCTGTGCGGCGACAGCGGCGAGTCGCTGACAAGCCGCGTGCCGTGCATGCTCGCCACCGCGCGAAAGTCGTCCGGATAGAGCGCCGCGACCTGGAACGCGAAGCGTCCGCCGAGGCAATAGCCGACCGCGCCCTTCGGTCCGTCGATCACCGGCTGCGTGCGCAGGAAATCGAGCGCCGCCTTGACGTCGGCCATGGCCATCTCGTCGCTCGTCAGCGCCATCTGCCGGCGCATCGCTTCCCTCGCTTCGTCCGGGATCTGATCGAGCGACAGCATGCGGTCCCTGGCGTCGCGGAATTCGAACCGCACGCGGCCTTGCCGGTACCAGAAGTTAGGCACCATGCAGTGATAGCCCGTCACTGCGATCTTGCGGGCGATGTCGAACAGCTCTTCGCGCAGGCCCCAGATGTCCATCAGCACGAACACCGACGGAAACGGGCCGCCTTGCTCGGGATGGCACACGAAGGTGTCCATCCGGCCGTCGGCCGTTGCAATGTCGGTGATCGACTCGATCATCGGGGCCGCTCCGACCTCAGTTGGGCTCGAGCTGGATGTTTTCCTGGGTGATGATCGGCGCCCAGCGGGCGCGGTCCTTTTTGATGGTCTCGGCCATCTGTTCGGGCGTGCCTCCGATGGCGCGGACGTTCACCTTGGTGAACGCCTGCCGGCCGGCGTCGGATTTCAGATAGTCGTTGATCGCAGCGTTGAGCTGGTCGCGAATTTTGTCGGGCAGGCCTGCCGGCGCGAGAAGGCCGATCCAGGATACGGCCACGACGTCGAAGCCGCTTTCGCGGGCGGTCGGAATGCTCGGCTGAAAGTCCATGCGTTGCTCGGCCATGACGGCGAGCGCGGTGACGGATTGCACCGCCGGAACGAACGTCGGCGTGCCGGCCTGAATCTGACCGCTCAGCACGTCGGTCACGACCGCGCCGGGACTGCGATAGGCGACGTAAGTCGCCTTGATGCCGGCTTTCGTCGCAAACAGCGTGGCGCCGAGATGGCCCATCGATCCGACGCCGGCATGCCCGAAGTTGAGACCGCCCGAATGGCTTTTGCCGTAGGCCGCGAGGTCCGACAGTGTCTTGAAGCCGAGCTGGGGAGTCGACACGATGACGTTCGGCACGTCGCCCAGCATGACGACCGGCGTGAAATCCCGGTCGGTGTCGTAGGGCACCGACTTGAACAGCAACTGATAGAGTGCCGCCGGTCCGATCGAGGTGGTGAGCAGCGTATAGCCGTCGGGCCTGGCCTTGGCGACATAGGACGTGCCGACGAGGCCGCTGCCGCCGGGCCGGTTTTCGACCACGAAGGGCTGTCCGAACTTTTCGCTCAGCGCCTGGGCCACGGCACGCGAGGCCACATCGGCGTTGCCGCCGGCGCCGAACAGATTGACGATCGTCACCGGCCGTGACGGCCAGTCGCGCTCCTGCGCCTGAGGCGCCCGAACCGTCGCGCCCAATATGAAAAGCGATAACAACCAAAGCCCGCGCTGCATCGATCCATCGCCGGTTGAAACATCGGGTTTTCGACAACCCGAGTATAGGCGAGGGAAGGCCGCTGGCCGCAAGCCCGTTGATGCAGGTCAATCATGCGCCATCGCGCCGCGGCGCGTTGACGCCGGGCGGGACCGCGAGCAGGGCGGTCGTGCTCGATAGCCTGGATTCTCAGTACAGACTGTGATGCTCGTCGACGAAGTCGATGCCGATCATCACGCCGTCGCGCCACACGATGCGGGCGTTGTGCGCCAGCGTGCCGATCACGACCTGCAGGTCTTTCGGCAGCGCCACGTCCTGCGGCAATTGCAGCCGGGCGCCGGTGACCGAGTAATCCAGGACCGCGCAGGTCATGGGATCGCGGCCGTCACCCGGATCGAGCCGCATGGTGTAGCGTCCGGCAACGCTGGCGCGCGGCGCGTCGCGGCGTTCGTCGATCTGCGCCTCGACGGTTTCAAACTGCTCTGCAGCGGTGTTATTGCTGATCATGGTCCCCATCCTGTGATCGGCTTCAAGACCTACAATTGTTTCGATGGCGGCGTGGCGGTGCCGTCTTTCAGCAGCCGCTGGAGCGACGCGTCGATGCGCTGCTGCAGGGCGGCCATCTCGCGATCCGTAGCGATCGGGCGGTCGAGCAGGCTCGGCCATTCCTCGACCCAGGGATTGTCCCATGGCTCGCTGGCGCTGCCGGTCTGGCTGATCATGAGGGCCGGCGCGAGCGCGATCATCACCGCGCCCACCGCGAACGCACTCCAGGTGCGATTGTTGAGAAGCCTGTCCACTGGACGATCCGCCCCGTCTTCGAACTTTTGACATGCTTACACCACGGACGTGGAGATCGGCTTGAAGCGCTCGGTGCAATTGCGCGGAGCGCATTAATCGAAAATTTGTTGTGCGGCGCGTGGTGTCGTTTCCCGGGGAGAAGAACTCGCATCGTCTGCGTCGCTTTGCCCGCTTTGCGGCAAGTGCGGCGCGGTTTTCAGCGGCGTTAGAACCCTGCTAACCTTGCCGCACTCAAGGCCCGGGAACACTTCATTCATGCAACTCAATCGACGCCGCGCGCTGGCGCTCTCCGGCGCTTTCGCCGCGGGCTTGGCGTGTCCCGCTTTCGCACAACAGAACTGGCCGCAGCGTGCGCTGCGCATCCTGATCGGCACGTCGCCGGGCGGCAGCCCCGATATTGTCGGACGTCTTCTTGCCGACAAGCTCGCCGAGCGGCTCGGCCAGTCGGTGACGGTCGAGAACAACACCGGCGGCGGGGGCGGGATTGCCGCAAGCATCGTGTCGCACGCGCCGCCCGACGGCTATTCGATGACGCTCCTGACGGCGGGCTATGCCAGCGGCGCTGCGGTCGGCAAGTTTCCGTTCGACGGCGACGACACCTTCGGCTTCCTCAGCATGGTGTGCGCCTATCCGTTCGTCTATCAGGTGCCGAAGGACTCGCCGATCAAGTCGTTTCCCGATCTGCTCGAGCGCGCCAAGGCGAACCCCGGCAAGATCACCTATGTGATCACCTCGCTCGGCTCGATCTACCACCTGATCGGCAGCTGGGTGAACGCCAAGGCCGGCGTCGACATCGTGCCGGTGCCGTATCGCGGCTCGGCCGCGGCGGTGACCGATGTGCTGTCGGGCCGCGTCGACGTGATGCTGGACACCGCGACCTCGGGCTTCCCGCGCATCGCCAACGGCCAGTTCCGGGCGCTCGCCGTGACGTCGCCCGCGCGTTTTCCGCTGCTGCCGGAGGCGCCGACCGTGGCCGAGACGCTGCCGGGCGTGCACTACATGTCCTGGCTCGGCATGGCGACCGCGCCGCGCACGCCGAAGCCGATCGTCGAGCGGCTGAACGCCGAACTCCGCGCCGCATTGGCGCTGCCCGACGTGCAGGCCAAGCTGAAGGAGGGCGGCAACATCGCGACGCCCACCACGCCGGAGGAAATGCGCGACCAGATCGCTGGCGAGATCGCCAATTGGAAGCAACTGATCGAAACCAATAACATTAAAGTTCAATAGGCCGCAGGCGGTTTGGGCTTGGCGCTCCGCGCCGGGCCGCGTAATTTCAACGAACAAGAAACGAACGACAGGCCGGTGCGGGCATTCCGCGCCCGCGACAGGGAGCGACCGAGATGATGAAGCGCCGTGACTTTCTGCGAGTGTCGGCCGGAGGCCTGATCGCCGCGCCGTTTATCAGCACGCGGGCCTGGGCAGCCTATCCGGACAAGCAGATCCACTGGATCGTGCCTTATCCGCCGGGCGGCACCACCGACATCCTGGCGCGGCTGGTCGCACAATTCCTGTCGGACCGGCTCGGCCAGCAGTTCGTGATCGAGAACCGGGCCGGCGGCGGCAACAACATCGGCACCGACGCCGTGGTGCGCGCCGCGCCCGACGGCTACACGGTGCTGCTGGTCAATCCGGCGAACGGCATCAACACGTCGCTCTACAAGAAGCTGCCGTTCAACTTCGTCACCGACATCGCGCCGATGGCCGGGATCACCCGCGTGCCGAACGTGATGGAGGTCAATCCGAACGTTCCGGCCAAGACCGTGGCGGAGTTCATCACCTACGCCAAGGCCAACCCCGGCAAGATCAACATGGCGTCGTCCGGCATCGGCACCTCGGTGCATCTCTCCGGCGAATTGTTCATGGCGATGACCGGCGTGAAGATGACCCACGTGCCGTACAAGGGCGCGGCTCCGGCGTTGATCGACATGCTGTCCAACCAGTGCCAGGTGTTCTTCGACAATCTGCCGTCGTCGATCGAGCATATCCGCGGCGGCAAGCTTCGCGCGCTCGCCGTGACCACCGACGTGCGCTCGCCGGCGCTGCCCGATGTGCCGACCGTCGCCGACACCGTGAAGGGCTACGAGGCCAGCGCCTGGTTCGGCATGGGCGCGCCGAAGGGCACGCCGCCGGAGGTCATCGCGGTGATGAACAAGGCGATGAACGACGCGCTCTCCGACCCGAAGCTGATCGCGCGACTGGCCGATCTCGGCGGCGTGCCGATGAAGGGCTCGGCGGAGGACTTCGGCAAGGTCATCGTGTCCGAGACCGAGAAGTGGAAGAAGGTCGTCGAGTTCTCCGGCGCGTCCGTCGAATAGCCGGACGGGTCATTCCGCCTTGATGCCCATCTCGTCGATCAGCTTGCCGTAGGTCGCGGTGAAGTCGTCGATGTATCGCTTGAGGTTCGCGGGCGTGTTCTCGCGAGCCTCGGCCACATCGAGTCCGAAGCCGGTCAGGCGCTCGCGCACCTCCTTGTTGTCCAGCGCGACCGTGAACTCCTTGTTGAGAGCAGCCTGGATCGGCTCCGGAATGCCTTTGGGGCCGAGCACGAAGATCCGGATGTCGGCGGTGTAGTCGATGCCCGATTCCTTGACGGTCGGGGTGTCGGGCAGCTTCGCCAGGCGCCGCTCGCCGGTCACGGCGAGCGCGATGAGCCGTCCTTCGACGATATGCGGCAGGGACAGCGTCGGCGTGTCGAAGGTGAGCTGCACGTCATTCTGCAGCAGCGCCTGGACCATCGGGGCGTTGCCGCGATACGGCACGTGGACCATGTCGAGCTTCGCGACTTTGGCGAATTGCGCGCCGGGGAGATGCTGCGGACCGCCAATGCCCGATGAGCCCCAGTTGATTTTGCCCGGGTTGGCCCGCACGTAGGCCAGAAATTCCGCGAAGGTCTTGAAGCGCGATGCGCTCGCCGGATTCGTCGCCATCACCAGCATGGTGGAATAGATGCTCGCGATCGGCGTGAAATCGTTGCTCGGATGCCAGGGCAGCTTCGACAGCGCCGGCAGCGTCGCGTGCGAGTTGGTGGTGGCGAGCAGCGTCGTACCGTCCGGCTCGGACCGCATCAGCTCGTTGACCGCGAGCGCGCCGCCTGCGCCGGGCTTGGATTCGACGAGCACCGGCTGGCCGGTCTGCTCGCTGATCTTCTGCCCAACAATGCGGGCGACCACATCGACGCCGCCGCCGGGCGCGAATGGCACCAGCAGGCGGATCGGACGGTTGGGCAGCTTCGCTTGGGCAGAGGCGTCGTCAAAAGCGGCGACCGCGGTGCCGAGCAGCAGGGCGGCCAACAACAGGCTTCGCAACGGGTTTCCTCGCCGCATCGTCCCCTCCCGATTTTTCTGCCGAGCTTTTGCTCTGGCTGAAGTCTATCGGCGCCCTCTATGGATTGGAATGAGACCAAGATGGTGCGACACTTGCGCGACGCCGAAGAGTTCGTGCCACAAAGAGTTCACGAGGAAACGATGACCCGCAAGAAGCCCGAAGACCTCCGCAGCCACCGCTGGCTCGGCGTGTCCGACATGCGCTCGTTCGGCCACCGCTCGCGGCTGCGGCAGATCGGCTACGACTCGGAGGATTGGACCGGCAAGCCGGTGATCGGGATCATCAACACCTGGAGCGAGATCAATCCGTGCCACGCGCACCTGCGGGTGCGCGCCGAAAACGTCAAACGCGGCGTGCTGCAGGCCGGCGGCTTCCCGATCGAGCTGCCGGCGATGTCGCTGTCGGAAACCATGGTGAAGCCGACGACCATGCTCTATCGCAACTTCCTCGCGATGGAGACCGAGGAGCTGCTGCGCAGCCATCCGCTCGACGGCGCCGTGTTGATGGGCGGCTGCGACAAGACCACGCCCGGTCTGGTGATGGGCGCGATCAGCATGGGGATTCCGGCGATCTACATTCCAGCAGGTCCGATGCTGCGCGGAAACTGGAATGGCCAGTATCTCGGCTCGGGCTCGGATGTCTGGAAATACTGGACCGAGAAGCGCGCCGGCAACATCAACGACGAGCAGTGGGACGAGATCGAAGGCGGCATCGCGCGTTCGTTCGGCACCTGCATGGTGATGGGCACCGCCGCAACCATGATGGCGATCACCGAAGCGCTGGGGCTGGCGTTACCCGGTTCGTCGTCCATTCCAGCGGCCGACTCCAACCACCCGCGCATGTGCGGCGTGGCCGGACGGCGCATCGTCGAGATGGTGTGGGAGGATCTCACGCCCGACAAGATCCTGACACCCGCCGCCTTCGACAACGCCATCAAGGTTCACATGGCGATGGGTGGCTCGACCAACGCCATCATCCATGTGGTGGCGATGGCGCGGCGCGCCGGCATCCCGGTTGACATGGAGACGTTCGACCGGTTGTCGCGGCAGATCCCGGTGCTCGCCAATGTGCGGCCGTCGGGCAAATACCTGATGGAGGACTTCTTCTACGCCGGCGGCCTGCGCGCAATGATGCAGAACCTGCGCGAGAAGCTTGATCTGTCCTGCATCACCGTCACTGGCAAGACCGTCGGCGAGAACATCGAAGGCGCCAAGGTCCATATCCCTGACGTGATCCATTCGCTCAATGATCCGATTTATGCCGAGGGCGCGACCGCGGTGCTGAAGGGCAACCTGGCGCCCAATGGCTGCGTCATCAAGCCGGCGGCCGCCGATCCGCGGTTCCTCAAGCACCGCGGCAAGGCGATCGCGTTCGAGAACTACGACCACATGATGCGCGAGCTCGAGCGCGACGATCTCGACGTCACGCCGGACCATATTCTCGTCCTCAAGAACGCCGGGCCGAAGGGCGGCCCGGGCATGCCGGAATGGGGCATGCTCCCGATGCCCAAGCGCCTTTTGGGGCAGGGCGTGCGTGACATGATCCGCATCTCGGACGGCCGCATGAGCGGTACAAGCTACGGAGCCTGCATCCTGCATGTCGCACCGGAAAGCTTCGTCGGCGGTCCGTTGAACTTCGTGCAGACCGGTGACGAGATCGAGATCGACGTCGACAAGCGGATGATCCACCTGCACGTCAGCGACGCCGAGCTGGCCCGCCGCAAGGCGGCCTGGACGCCGCCGGCACCCAAATACCCGCGCGGCTATGGCGCGATGTTCTCCGAGCACATCAACCAGGCCGACCAGGGCTGCGACCTGGATTTCCTGCAGGGTAAGGCCAAGATGCCCGAGCCGGAGATTCATTAAATCTGCAAACGGGCCTGTGCGGCGGCGTCCCCCGGCAAGCTAACAGCCGGGGATTGCTGGTATTTTTCGGATTCCCAGCAAATCTCTTGATGCAAATCGTCCGGGTCCCGTTACCGGATCGGTAAGGCGCTGCCGCCTATAGTCGGACAACCCAGTAAGGCCGCGTCAATCATGGCAGTCGCAAAAAGCATGTTTGGAAAGATCGGCAAGTTCGCCCGGCGGACATCCGTGCAGCGGACCGCGATCTCGACCGTGGTGTTCCTGACGGTGCTGTTCGGCGGCGCGTACCTGATGCCCACCCAGGTCCCGCTGTTCCAGTGGCTCGCCTCGCTGAAGGGAAATGGCAGCGGCACCCTCGCCAATGCCAGCCGGCCGGACCTGCCGACCGGCGGCTCAAATCTCCCCGAAGACGATCCGGTGCGTAACTTCGTCAAGACCGGCGTTGGCCACGTGCTGTTCACCGCGATGAGCAGCGATGTTTGCCGGCGCAGCCTGTTCGACAATCACACCGGCGCCACCTACGAGGCCGGCGAGGTGTTCTGCGGCCAGAGCCCGGAAAACGAGAGTTCGAGCCGCCTGCTCTCGATTGGCAAGCCGTTCAAGAAGTAGCAGCGCTTCAGGAATCGCCGAGGATTCCTCAATCCAGGAATGTCGTCAGCGGCGCGCCCTCGTCGTGGACCGTGACGGCGAGGATATCGGCGCTTTCGGTCGGGCTCGGGTTCTCAAGAAAGACGTGCGTCGTCCCGTACGGCTCGTAGAACATTTCCCCCGCCTGAAAATCGCCGGCAGGCAGGCCGGAATGCTGCGAGCGGACCGTGCCGTTGAGAGATCG
>CAKZHN010000363.1 GCA_936924235.1 uncultured Rhodoplanes sp.
CCGGTGTTGACAATGGTGATGGCGCTGGTCGCGGTATTGACCTTGCTTTCGGTCGCCCTCTATCTCGCCGAGTGGGTTCGGCACATGAACTCCGCGGAAACCGGCACTTAGCCGCATTTTCAGTTCTGGCGCAGCGCTGTACGTGAGTTGAGGTGGGGCGGCGTAACCGATGGCGCTCGAACGGCAGGTGATCTTCTGGGGCGTGGCGCTCGCGGTGTTCTGCGGCGTCGTCTGGCTGCTCAGCCCCGTGCTGCTGCCGTTCGTCGCCGGCATGGCCTTGGCGTATTTGCTTGATCCGCTGGCGCGCCGCGGCGAGCGCTTCGGCATCGGCCGGGCCGGCTCGGCGCTGATCGTGCTGGTCGTGGTCATTGTTGCGATCGTGATCGCCGCGATGACGGTGGCCCCGGTCGCGGCCGACCAGTTCAATGCCGTCATCGACAATATGCCGGGCTATATTAACAAGGTCCGGTCGCTGCTCGCCGATCCGAGCAGGCCTTGGCTTGCCAAGATCTTCGGCGGCGCCGAGCCGGACGCCGAGAAACAGCTCAGCGGCCTGGTGTCGCAGGGCTCCGGCTTCCTCGGGACGTTCCTCACCTCGGTGTGGTCGGGCGGCCGCGCGGTATTCTCGGTGCTGTCGCTCGTCGTCATCACGCCGGTGGTGGCGTTCTATCTCCTTTGCGACTGGGACCGCGTGGTGGTCACGGTCGACAACTGGATTCCGCGCCAGCACCGCGACACGGTGCACGCGCTCCTTCGCGACATGGACGCAGCGATCGCAGGCTTCGTCCGCGGCCAGGCGCTGATCTGCCTGATCCTCGCCGCGTTCTATGCCATCGGGCTGACGCTGGTCGGCCTCAACTCCGGCTTCCTGATCGGCCTGATGACGGGACTGTTCAGCTTCATTCCGTTCGTCGGCGCCGCCACCGGATTTCTCGTCGCTGCCATTGTCGCGGTGGCGCAGTTCTGGCCCGACTGGATGTCGATGGGACTGGTGGTCGGCGTGTTCCTGATCGGGCAGGCGCTCGAGGGCTACGTGCTGTCGCCCAATCTGGTCGGCGCGAAGGTCGGCCTGCATCCGGTCTGGCTGATGTTCTCGCTGCTGGCGTTCGGCTATCTGCTCGGCTTCGTCGGTTTCCTGATCGCCGTCCCGACCGCCGCCGCAATCGGCGTGCTGGTGCGCTTTGCGATCCGCAAATACATGGAGAGCCCGCTCTACACCGGGCAGGATTCGAAGCAGGGACCGCGTTGAACCATGGCGGGCGCGAATGCCAATACCGGGGCCATGACCAGTGGACCGCATCGGCCGCCGATGCAGCTTGCGCTCGCGCTCGACCACGCCGAGAGCCATGCGCGCGAGGATTTCCTCGAAGGTCCGTCCAACGCCGCGGCGCTGACGTTGATCGAGCGCTGGCCGGACTGGCCGTCGCGCACCGTGCTGCTGCGCGGACCCGAAGGTTCCGGCAAGAGCCATCTCGCGGCGATCTGGGCGCGCGAGGCCGGCGCCCGCATTCTGTCGCCGCGCATGCTGGAAAGCGCGGCCGAGGTGCCGATCGCGCTCGCGACCGGTGCGCTGGTGCTGGAGAACCTCGCCGAAGGCAACTTCGACGAGGCTGCGCTGTTTCACCTGCTGAACCTTGCCCGCGAGGAGCGCGCCTTCCTTCTGATCACCGCGCGGAGCGCGCCGGCGGGCTGGCGCATCGGCTTGCCCGATCTCGCCTCGCGGCTGCGGGCGTTGCCGGTGGTGGCGCTGGAGGCGCCCGACGACGCGCTGCTTCGCGCCGTCATCGTCAAGCTGTTCGCCGACCGGCAGCTCGCGGTGGACGAAAACCTGGTGGGCTTTCTGCTGAACCGCATCGAGCGGTCCTTTGGAGCGGCGCGCGAGGCCGTGCGAAAGCTCGATCAGGAGGCGCTGCGATTGAAGCGCCCGGTCACCCGAAGTCTTGCGGGAGAACTTTTCCGCGAGCCTTGAAGGTGCCTTGACGGCCCCATATTCCGGCGGTCATGTCATGGCCCGGTCACCAACCGCGGTCATGATGGACCGTCACAAAGCTGTCATGAACGACATGAGCGAAGCCGCGCAGAACGTTGTTTTGAAAGCGGAAACCGCCGACGCACCAGCGGCGTCATCGGCCCGCCGGACCGAATCCGCCCCTGACCTCCGCGAGAGCCCGGAGCGATTCATCAACCGTGAGTTGTCATGGTTGCACTTTAATCGCCGCGTCCTGGAGGAGGCCGAGAACCCGAACCATCCGCTGTTCGAGAAGGTCCGGTTTCTGTCGATCTCGGCGAATAACCTGGACGAGTTCTTCATGGTCCGCGTCGCCGGCCTCAAGGGCCAAGTGCGCGAAGGCATCGTCGATCGCAGCCCCGACGGACTGACACCGTCTGAGCAGCTCGCCCGCATCGGCGAGGGCGTGTCGAGCCTCGCCTCCGACCAGCAGGCGCGCTGGCGCGAGCTCCGCGACGAGCTCAAAGCCGCCAACATCTTGCTGCTCGGGACCGAAAGCCTGAAGAAGGCCGACCGCACCTGGCTCGAGGACTACTTCCTCGAGCACATCTTTCCAGTGCTGACGCCGCTCGCGATCGATCCGGCGCACCCGTTCCCGTTCATTCCCAATCTCGGCTTCTCGATCGCCTATCAGCTGCAGCGCACGAGCGACGGCAAGGCGATGGACGCGCTGATCCGCGTGCCGCAGAAGATCGAGCGTTTCATCCGCTTCCCGACCGTCGAAGGCGGTCCGGCGCGGGTGATGACCCTGGAGCAGGCCACCGGCCTGTTCGTGCCGCGGCTGTTCCCGGGCTACACCGTCAAGGGGCAGGGCGCGTTCCGCATCGTCCGCGACTCCGACATCGAGGTCGAGGAAGAGGCCGAGGATCTGGTGCGGCTGTTCGAGACCGTGCTCAAGCGCCGCCGCCGCGGCTCGGTGATCCGGCTGGAAATGGAAGCCGCCATGCCGGTGGAGCTGCGCCGCTTCGTGCAGCGCGCGCTCGCGGTCGCCGACGACGAGGTGTTCCTGGTCGATGGCATGCTGGCGCTCGGCGAGCTGTCGCAGCTGCTCGCCATCGACCGGCCCGACCTGGAATTCGTGCCCTACAATCCGCGCTTCCCCGAGCGCATCCGCGACCACGCCGGCGACTGCTTCGCCGCGATCCGCCAGAAGGACCTGATCGTCCACCACCCATACGAATCCTTCGACGTGGTGGTGCAGTTCCTGAACCAGGCGGCGCGCGATCCCGACGTCATCGCCATCAAGCAGACGCTCTACCGCACCTCGAAGGACTCGCCGATCATCCGTGCGCTCGCCGAGGCCGCCGAAGCCGGCAAGTCGGTGACCGCGGTGGTCGAGCTGAAGGCGCGCTTCGACGAGGAGGCCAACATCCGCTGGGCCCGCGACCTCGAGCGCGCCGGCGCCCAGGTGGTCTACGGCTTCTTCGAGCTGAAGACCCACTCCAAGCTGTCGCAGGTGGTGCGGCGCGAGGGCGGCTCGCTGGTCTCCTACTGCCACGTCGGCACCGGCAACTATCACCCGCTGACCGCACGCATCTACACCGACCTGTCGTATTTCACGACCGACCCGGCGATCGCCCGCGACATCGGCCGCATCTTCAACTTCGTCACCGGCTATGCCGAGCCCGCCGAACTGGAAAAGATGGCGGTGTCGCCGGTCAATCTGCGCCAGCGCATTTGCGAGCACATCAGCCAGGAGATCGCCCACGCCAAGGCCGGAAAGCCCGCGGCGATCTGGATGAAAGACAACGCGATGGTCGATCCCGACATCATCGACCGTCTTTACGACGCCTCGCGCGCCGGCGTTCAGATCGATCTCGTGGTGCGCGGCATCTGCTGCTTGCGGCCGGGCATCCCCGGCCTGTCCGAGAACATCCGCGTCAAATCCATCATCGGCCGCTTCCTCGAGCACAGCCGCATCTACTGCTTCGGCGGCGGCCACGGCCTGCCGCATGCCAAGGCCTCGGTCTATATCTCTTCGGCCGACATGATGCCGCGTAATCTCGACCGCCGCGTCGAGGCGCTGTGCCCGATCCTCAATCCGACGGTGCATGACCAGGTGCTCGACCAGATCATGCTGGCCAATTTCAAGGACAACGAGCAGAGCTGGATGCTGCTGCCCGACGGCTCATCGAAGCGCATCAAGGCCGCCGCAGGCGAAGAGCCCTTCAACGCCCACAAGTACTTCATGACCAATCCGAGCCTGTCCGGGCGCGGCAAGTCGTTCAAGGAATCCTCACCCCGCAACCTCACACGGCGGTCCGAGCGTGCTTGAGAAGCTCACCAACCTCAGCAAGTTCGCCCAGGGCCGGCTCGATTACGGCCCGCCGGTCGCTGTCATCGACATCGGCTCGAACTCGGTGCGTCTCGTCGTCTACGAGGGCATCACGAGGAGCCCGACGCCGCTGTTCAACGAGAAGACGCTGGCAGGGCTGGGCCGCGAGGTGCAGACCAAGGGGCTGCTCGCCGCCGACGCGATGGAGAAGGCGCTGGGCGCGTTGAAGCGCTTCCGGGCGCTGTGCGACACCATGCGGGTCGAGAAGCTCTATGTGCTTGCCACCGCGGCTGCGCGTGACGCCAAGAATGGCCGCGAGTTCATCGCGGCGTGCGAGAAGATCTGCCGCGCCAAGGTCGATCTCATTTCGGGCCAGCGCGAAGCCGAGCTCACCGCGCAGGGCGTGGTGTCCGGCTTCTACCGTCCTGACGGCATCGTCGGCGATCTCGGCGGCGGCTCGCTGGAGCTGGTCGACGTGCACGGCAGCCGCATCCGGCCCGGCACCACCGTGCCGCTGGGCGGGCTCGCTTTGCAGGACCGCTCGAGCGGCTCGATCAAGAAGGCCGAGAAGATCGTTCGCGACACGCTCGACGACGTGAAGCTTTTGAAGGCCGGCGAAGGCCGGAACTTCTATGCGGTCGGCGGCACTTGGCGCTCGCTCGCGCAGCTGCACATGGCGCAAACCGGCTATCCGCTGCATGTGATGCACGGCTACGTGATTCGCGCCAAGGAGGCGCTGGAGTTCGCGCGGCTGGTGCACCGGGTCAATCCGGAATCGCTGTCGCAGATCGAGGTGGTCTCGCCGGCCCGCCGCGCGCTGCTGCCTTACGCCGCGCTGGTGCTGGAGCAGATCGTGCGCACGGCCGAGCCGCGCGACGTGGTGTTCTCGGCGCTCGGCGTGCGCGAGGGCCTGCTCTATTCGCTGCTCGACGGCGAGGAGAAGCGCCGCGACGCGCTGATCGCGGCGTCGCAGGAGCTGAACCTGCTGCGCTCGCGCTCGCCGCAGCACGGCGAGGAGCTGATCGAGTGGACCGACGCCTTCATGGCGAGCTCCGGCATCGACGAGACCGCCGAGGAGAAGCGGCTACGCCGCGCCGCCTGCCTGCTCGCCGACATCGGCTGGCGCGCGCATCCCGACTACCGCGGCGAGCAGTCGCTGAACATCATCTCGCACGCCGCGTTCGTGTCGATCGATCATCCGGGCCGCGCCTATATCGCGCTCGCGATCTACTTCCGGCACGAGGGCCTGATGCACGACGAAGAGCTGTCGCCGCGCATCCGCGAACTCGCCTCGACGCGCACGCTCGACCGCGCCCGCGTGCTCGGCGCTGCGTTCCGCGTCGCCTACATGATCTCGGCCTCGCAGCCCGGCGTGCTGCCGCGCGCGCCGCTCAAGGTCGAGCGCCATCGCCTGGTGCTGCGCCTCGAAGGCAATTGCGCGGCGCTGGCCGGCGAGCGCGTCTCGTCGCGGCTCAAGAACCTGGCGCGTCTGGTCGGCCGCGAGCCGGTCGTGCTCTGTCGCTGAACCCGCATACCCTCCAGAAGCATTTCCCATGGCCAACGAAGCGCAGCAGATTGTCGGCACCTGGAAGCTCGTCTCGGTGATGTACGAGGACCAGGAGACCAAGGCGCTGACGCCGATCATGGGCGACAACCCGCGCGGCTTTCAGATCGCGACGAAAGACGGCCGCTGGCTGGCGCTGGCGACGCCGTCCGGCCGCACCGCGCCGCAGACCGACGAGGAGCGGGCGCAGGCGTTCCGCACCATGATCGCCTATTCGGGCCGTTACCGGGTCGAGGGCAGCACCATCACCACCAAGGTCGAGGCGGCCTGGAACGAATCCTGGGTCGGTGGCGAACAGGTCCGCCACATCCGGTTCGAGAGCGACAAGCTCTACATCGAAAGCCCGCCGATGCCCCATCCGAACATGTACGGCAAGACCGTGCGCGTGATCGTGGTCTGGCAGCGCGAAGCCTGATCGGGCCCAATCGCAACCTTTAATCTTCCGATCCTGGGTTCCGGCGGAACGCTCGCCGGAGAATCCGCGTTGGATAGTCGACATTGATGGGGCAGCGACGCCTTGCATCGGGAGACGACCGTGGCCGGATTGATCAGCAAACATCCATTTCTCATCGCCACAAGTGCGGCGAGTGCCGGCGTCATCCTCGGCAGCTATGTCGCATTCCAGATATTTTCGGCGCCTGTCGAGTTGCGCGGCCCGGGTCAGCCGGCGCCGCAGCCCATCGCGCAGGCCAAGGCCGACACCAGCGCCAAGCCCGCGCCCGAGACCACCGGCTCGGCGCCCGCGAAAGATGACGTTGCGTCGGCCGATCGCTGCGCCGGCCAGACCTGGCCCAATCTGACGCGCGACTGCATGGAGCAGATGAAGAGCCAGAAGCCCGCGCAGACGGTCTCGACCGATCGCATCGACAAGCCGGCGCCGTCGAACAGTACCGCAGGCCCGGCGCCTGCGGCCAGCGCACCCAACACCACGGTCGCGAGTGCGCCGGCAGCCAGCCCGGTCGCTCCTCCGGTGGCGGCCAACCCGATCGCTCCTCCGATCGCGGCGGTGCCTGCGGCGCAGCCTGCGAACGTCCAGCCGGCGGCAGCTCCGCCGCCCGTAGCGCAACCGGTTTCGGCTCCGAGCAACCCGCCGGAAGTGACGGATCCCAAGCCTTCGAAGGAGGCCGCGAAGGCCGAGAAGCGCAGGATCAAGGAGGCCAAGCGCAAGGCCAGGAAGCAAGAGGCCGACGAACGCGCGCTGGCCTATGCGCCAGGCGACGATCGCGACGGCGAGCAGGCCGACCGCAACGACCGCCGGAGCCTGCGCGCCGACAGCCGCGAGGTCCGGCCGGATCGCTCGCGCCGCGTGATCGTTCGCAGCGAGGATGATGACGACGAGGGCGACCGCGTATCCGACCGCGGCGGCGACCGCCGCGTGATCGTGATCCGCCGCGAACGTGACAGCGGCGGCCCGTTCGGCGCGATTTTCGGAAACCTGTTCGGAAACTAGGGCTCAGTTTCTTAAGGCGCTCAGCGCGAGCCCGAATAGACGCAGTACCAGTAGATCCCTCTCGAGAGATTCAGCTCCGAGATGACGCCTCCGGGGGCGGGCCTGCTGCCGGCCTTCTTGCACTCGTCTTCGGTCTTGAACTTCCCGACAATCTGAGACGTGACGCCGACCGGCGTCACGGCGCCGCTGCTCGGCGACACCATTCCGATCACGATGACGAGCGCGTACATGGCAGACGCCTCCTGGTGTGCAGCGTGTGTGGGCAATCCTTGTGCGGCTGATTGAGGCATCGGCGGGCCGCCTAGGAACATTGTACCTAGGTGTAATGCAGCGGGTGTCATGCAGTGGGCGCCACCGTGCATGGCTTCCGACGGCCACGCTAAATCGATATCGTCCAACGCCAGAAGAACAAAATGCCCGGGAGGCCCTGGATGAAGCGCAGCACCGACCGCATCCTGACCACCCACACGGGACGGCTGGAGCGGCCGGAGGCCATCACCGCCGCGATGGAGCAGCATCCCGACGGGCGGCCTACGGACGCAGCCTTTGTCGGCAAGCTCAAGAGCTCGGTCGCAGGCATCGTCGAAGAGCAGACGAAGGCCGGCGTCGATGTCGTCAACGACGGCGAGTTCGGCAAGCTCTCCTGGAACACCTATCTGAACGGACGGCTGGCCGGCCACGAGCTGGTGCCGACGTCGCGGCTGCCGGCGCCCGTGCGCACCGGGCGCGACCGGCGGGAGTTCGCCGAGTTTTATCGGCAGCTCGAAAGCCACGGCGCGCACTACTACAAGAATCCCGGCCAGGCCGCGCCGGCAGGCCTGCGCTGGGCCTGCACCGGTCCGGTCAGCTATCGCGGCCACGACGAGCTGAAGCAGGATCTCGCGCATCTGCGCGCCGCGCTCGATGCGAGCGGCGCGACCGAGGCTTTCATGCCTTCGACAGGTCCGGTGCGGCGCGACATGAACGCATACTATCCGAAGGATATGGACTACTTCGCCGCGGTCGGCGAGGCCATGCGGACCGAATACCAGGCCATTGTCGACGCGGGCTTCATCGTGCAGATCGACGATCCGTATCTGCCGGAGCTCTGGGACCGGCAGCCGGACGCGACCACGGTCGCCGACTTTCGAAAGGCGGCCGAAAGCCACGTCGAGCTGGTCAATCACGCGATCCGCGGCATCCCGGAGGATCGCATGCGCTATCACATCTGCTGGGGGAGCTGGCACGGACCGCATGTCCACGATCTGCCGCTCAAGGACATCATCGACCTTCTGCTGAAGGTGCGCGTGCAAGGCTATGTGTTCGAGGCCGCGAACGCGCGCCACGAGCACGAATGGCAGGTCTGGGGCGAGGTCAAGCTGCCCGAGGACAAGGTCCTGATCCCCGGTGTGGTGTCGCATGCCACCAATCTGGTGGAGCATCCCGATCTCGTCGCCATGCGGATCAGGAATTTCGCGAGCGTCGCGCCGCGCGAACGCATCATCGCGGGCACCGATTGCGGGCTGGGCTATCGCGTGCATCCGCAGATCGCCTGGGCCAAGCTCAAGTCGCTGTCGGAGGGCGCGCGCCAGGCCTCCGCGGCGTTGTGGAGGCACTGAGCCATGCCGAAAGATGTCACGAGATCGACGCCGCTGCGGATCGCGCTTGCGTTGCTGGCGCTGGCGTTCGCAGCTCCGGCGGTGGCGCAGCCGGCCGACAGCTATCCGAGCCGTTCGGTGCGGATCATCGTCAACTCGCCGGGCGGCAATCCTGATCTGCTGGCGCGGCTCCTGGCCAAGGAGTTGTCGGCCGCGTTGGGACAATCGTTCGTGGTCGAGGACATGGCCGGCGCCGGCGGCATGCTTGCGTCGAAATACGTGGCCTCGGCCAAGCCCGATGGATACATCCTCTATCTCGGCGACTCCGGCACGCTCGCCATCAATCCGGCGCTCAAGCCGAGCCCGTCCTACAACCCGCTGCGCGACTTCACGCCGATCACCGGCCTGATCAACGTGCCGACCGTGCTCGTGGTGCCGCCGACGTTGCCGGCCACCACGCTTTCGGAGTTCGTCGCGCTCGCCAAATCAAAGCCGGGCCAGCTCGACTTCGGATCGCCTGGCGTCGGCTCGATCCATCATGTCACCCACGAGATTTTCGCCGAGCGCGCCGGCATCAAGCTGCAGCACGTGCCGTTCCGCAGCGCCGGCGCCATGGTCGGTGCGGTGCTCGCCGGCACCGTGCAGGCCGGCTGGTCGGGTATCCCCAACATCAAGACGCTGATCGAGACCGACAAGCTGCGCGGGCTGTGCATCAGCACCGCCGATCGCGCCAAGACCATCCCGAACGTGCCGACCTGCGCGGAGCTCGGCTATCCGGGCTTCGATGTCGCGGCGAGGATAGGCTTCCTCGGGCCCGCGGGGCTGCCGGCCGGCATCGTCACGCAGGTGCAGTCGGTCGTCGCCAAGGCGATGCGCGAGCCGGCGCTGGTGGACCGCATGGATGTGCTCGGCATGCAGATGCAGGAAAAGGGCACCGCCGACTATCGGCAGTTCATGAAGGACGACGTCGAGCGCTACGCGTCATTGGTGAAGCGTCTCGGAATTTCGCTTCAGGAATAGGTTTGGAAGGCTTTGCCTCACCGAGGGCTTCCGCTATCCGTCCGTATAATGGCTGCAAACCTGACAGCCGACCCATAGTCCGCTTCTGACCTTTTGGCCGCATAGGGGAGGAAGACCATGAAAATCGCGATTGCCGCCATGTCGCTTGCCCTTCTGACAATCGGCTTCATGGCGACGACCACGGACACCGCGAATGCGGTCGTGTACTGCCAGTACATCAGTTATCCGGCGGGCTGCGTCGTAAAACCCGGTGTCGTGCTCAGGCCGCGCCCGGTTGCGCGCGCTGTGCGCGGATCGGTGACTCAAGGCAGCGCAATCAACCAAGGGGGTCCGGTCAACCGCGTCGGTCGCCGCTAGCCTCCCGGTTGGCGTCCAAGCGCTCATGCATCAAGAGCCCCGCTTGCGCGGAGCTCTTGAGTGTTTGAGGCTCCCTACTGAGCCTTGCCGGTCGTCGTCGGTGTCGGCTTCGCCGCCTTGGCGCTTTCGCTGCGGCCCATGCACTGGTTGACGAAGTCGCGCCGCTTCAGGAAATGGATCGCCGAATACTTCTTCGCGGCCTGCGCCTTGCACGACGCCTCGCGCTGCGCCATCGCAGGGTCTTTCCTGGTCGCGGCCTCGGCCGACATACCGGTCGCCAACACCGCCGCGGTCACGGCAACTGCCATCAGGATCCTCATGGGGGCCTCCTTTGAATGAACCCTCTGGAAAATCCGAAACGAGCGGGCTTGGTTCCGAATAATTTCCTGTCAGTCCGTTCATCGAAGCAAGGTTGCGGGCCGCGCACTGGCGCAGGAGCGTGTTGATGGTTGATTTCGGCGCCTAAGCACCTCCGCGCGAACCTCGCATCACTTGTCTTATCTTGAAAAACAGAATTCCCGCGAGGAAACACAGGCTGATGGCGTTCGCGATCAGGACGACGGCATCGCTGCGCAACACGCCGTACACGACCCAGAGCGTGAGGCCGGCGAACAACGTGGAAAACATCCCAAGAGAGAGATCGCCGGTCTCCTCGGTCTCCCAACACTTCTTCAACTGCGGAAAATAGGATGCGGTCGTGCAGCAGGCAGCAAGGACACCCGTCATTGTCGTCACGTCCATCCCGGCCGTCCTTTCGAAGCGTCTTGCACACGAAACGTTTGGACACGAAGCGTGTTGGACAATCTCCTCCGAGCGTAAAAGTTTAACGGATCGGGCCGGAGCAGCGCGCGGAACCAAGTCATCGCGGTTCGGTTTTTATCAAAGCTGGAGCAGTATCAGAGCGATCGTGCGGTGCGATATGAATAGCCGGAGTGATAGTCGTCCTTTGGTCTATCGTTGCCCCCGCACCGGCATTGATATCATTACCCACGTTCTCGCCCGGTTCGGCACCCCGATATCCTATCTGTCAGAAACGCCCTTCAGCCTTGAATGTCCGTGCTGCGGCACGCACCACATCTTCCAGGCGCAGGGCTGCCGATTTTTTCCGGATGAGCGCCGGGCTGGACTCCAGGCCCGGCATTAAAAACTCCGGCTCGCTTGAGCTCGGCAACATCCTCTGAACAAGTGTTCAGTCCGCGATGACCGCGCCTTCATGTACATGCTGAATTTTTAATTAGGGCTAGTCCGATCCCGACATTAGATGGGTGGCGGTTTCCCTGGAGGCGACAATGGATTTGAGCATAGGAGATGTCGCGCGCCGCTGCGGCGTCAGCATCGAAGCGATCCGCTATTACGAGAAAGAGGGGCTCGTCCCCAAACCGCCGCGAACCGCAAGTGGTCGCCGTGCCTACAGCCCGGAACATCTCCAGACGATCAGCTTCGTCAGGCGCGCGCGCGACATGGGCTTTTCCCTCCGGGATACACGAGAGCTTCTTGCGTCCCGTGATGGCGCGGCCTGTCACGCGGTGAAGGACATAGCGCGGAAGCATCTGGCGGACGTGAAATCCCGGTTGCGGCGGCTTCTCGAACTGGAGGCGCAACTCGCCAAGGCGATTGATGGATGCCCCGATGGAGTCGCGGCAAATTGCGCCATTCTGAAAGCCCTCGAAGGAAAGTGCTGCTGAGTGCCCATCATCGACAGGCTTCTTGAGGACAGGGTGTTCCCTCCGGAGGTCACGCAGATCATGGGCGAAGCCTATGAGCGCGCGACCAAAAGCCTTCACGATCGAGGGCAGCCGGCATTGGTGCAGGAGATCATCGCGAGGCGGATCATCGATCTTGTGGCGTTCGGTGAACGTGACCCGCAGAAGATCGCCGGCATGGCGCTGGCAAGCCTCGGCATCATCACTGCATAAGGCCGCCGTCCGTGGCGGCCTCTTTGGCGCTGACAACCGGATGAGTGGCTGTTGCGATTGGCTCGCGGGCAGCTGTTCATAGCGCCTGGAGGATGAGCAGGCCGAGAAACAGGAGGCTTGAGAAATACGCAAAAACGCGACCCGTTTGCCGTTCTGATCTGGTGACGTCCATGATTGTTTTCCAAGGATAAAGCAGGCCCTGACGAATCGGGGCACTTCTTTTCGCGCTAGTCGTGATGAGCGATGGCTTTCTTTCCGATCGAGGTTGGATCGGTCTTTCGCTTTAGTGATGCAGAACGTGAACCAGGAGGTAGCCGCCGCCGACGATGACGGGGATACCGATGAGGATCGGGACGACAAACACAGGCATGGCGTTCTCCTCTGTTGAGAGAAGAGCCAACGCGATGCTGTCACAATGAGTTCAGCTATCGCTCAAAGTTTCGGTTGCGCTAAGAAACCATTGCTGTGTCCGCACACACTTGGCTGCATGGCGACCCGCGGTTTTTTGGACGTGGCCGCTGTGTCCCCAGTGAATTCACACCCGAAAATCACAACAATCTTTTCTTCTCTTCCAGACGATGTATTCCGGTCATGCCTTGCTCAGTTGAGGGCGTCTTCTAGGGACGCTTAGTTGGCGGAGCAGGG
>CAKZHN010000364.1 GCA_936924235.1 uncultured Rhodoplanes sp.
AGGCGGTGATGTGCTCGTAGTAGCTGCTCGACTTGCGAACCCTGACTTGCTTGCCGCCGAGATCGGCGAGTTTCGCGACCTCGGGCGCCGCAGGCCCGGTCACCAGAACTTCCTTGACCCCCGAACCCCAAGGGCGGGCAAAATCGGCGAGAGCGCTGCGTTCGGGCGTGATTGTCAGGTTGGCGGCGACAATGTCGCCTTTACCTTGTTGTAGTGCGGCCAGCAATCGGTCGCGCGGAGTCGGGATCAGAGCGACCTCGATCTTGTAGGGTTTCTTGCCATAGCGCTTGTTCAGCCAGGCTTCGAAATCGAGTGCGACCTCGGCGCTTACGCCGCGCACCGTGCCTTTGTCCTGGAAGAACAGCGTGCGGCTGTGTGGAACAAGAATCCGCACCACGCGGCGTTTCAGCATGCCGTCGAAATCGCCCGTCCACGCGCGGATCGCAGGCAGGCCCATGACTTTGGGGCTCTTCGGGGGAGGGGTGTCCTCTCCGAATGCTGTTGCGATCAGCGCGGTCATCGCGACGGCTGCAAGAAGCGGCAGCAACAGCCCGGTTTGCATCGGACGGCTTGAAATCCTCGACATGACGGTCACGGAAATACCCCTGACTGATTTGCCCAGTTGCGAGTTTATGCAGGTCCACGCCGGTTCATGCGATTGTACGTAGGTCCAATGGCCGCGCGGCGAACCGCTTGCTTTGCCGCCGATGGCGGCCTTGAATTCCGGCCCGGGAAGAACGAGCAGGCAGGCCTGTCATGCAATTTGGAATTTTCGGCTCCGCCCAGGCCAGCACCGCCGATCTCGGCCCTGAAACCGGGCAAGGCTTCCGCGATTATCTCGACATGGCAGTCGAGGCCGAGGCGCTCGGCTATCGCTCGAGCTTCCTGGTCGAGCATCATTTCACCGGCTGGAACCAGGTCTCGGCCACCTTGATGCTGCAGACCGCGCTCGCCATGCGCACCAAGGCGCTGCGGCTCGGCACCGCGGTGATCGTGCTGCCCTGGCACAATCCGGTGCTGCTCGCCGAGCAGGCTGCGACGCTCGATCTGATCTCCAACGGCCGTTTCGATTTCGGCATCGGCAAGGGTTACCGGCACAACGAGTTCGCGGGCTTCCAGATTCCGATCGAGGAGGCTGAAGTCCGCTTCGAGGAATGCGTCGAGGTGATGACCAAGGCGTTCGTGTCGCGCCAGCGCTTCTCCCATCGTGGCCGGTTCTGGCAGTTCGACGACATCGTGGTCGAGCCGCCGCCATCGCAGAAGCCGCATCCGCCGTTCTGGGTCGCGGCGGCGAGCGAAGCCTCGATCAAGCGCGCGGCGCGCCGCGGCTTCAACCTGATCCTCGATCAATACGCCTCGCCCGAACAGCTCGGCCAGCGCATCGCGCTCTTTCGCGCCGAACGACAGGCCGCGGAACTGCCATTCGATCCGCTGCAGGTCGCGGTGGCCCGGCAGATGCACGTGGCGAACGACAAGGTTGAGGCCGAGCAGCAGCTCAAGCGCGCCGCGGGCTACACCCAGCGCACCGTGGACGTCTCGCGTCTGCCCGGCGGCAAGACCGGTTCCCATGTGCTGTCTTACGCCGACACCCCCGGCGCGACCGAAGCGCACACGCTTTACGATACGCCCGAAGGAATTTGTGAAAAGCTTGAGGCGCTTCGTAAAGCCGGTGTCGCCTATATTCTGCTCACGACTCTCGGCGGATCGCAGCAACTGCGCCGGTTTGCGCGCGAAATCATGCCTGCGTTCAAGAGCGAACAGACAAAAACCGCAGGCGAGCCGAGTTTTGTTTAGTGCACTGCGGCGATAGTCGCCCCTTGCCAGCGCCACAATCCCCTGAGACGATGACATACCGGCGTCACATAGAGCGGCCGGATAAGACCGGCCGTCCGGCGCCGAAGGGAGGCGTCGATGGCAGCTGCAAATGGCAATGGCGGCACAAGAGCCCAGGGTCCCCGGTGCATAGCGCTGGTGGGCCCCTTCCAGGCTGGAAAGACCACTCTTCTCGAAGCGATACTGGCGCGCACCGACGCGATCCAGCGTCAGGGCACGATCGAGGCCGGTACCACGGTCGGCGATTCGTCGCATGAGGCGCGTCATCACAAGATGAGCGTGGAGCTCACGGTCGCCACCACGACCTTCATGGGCGACAGCTACACTTTCATCGATTGTCCCGGCTCGATCGAATTCGTCCACGACATGCGCGCGGCGTTGCCCGCGGTCGATGCTGCGGTCGTGGTCTGCGAGGCCGACGAGAAAAAGATCCCGCAGCTTCAGCTCATCCTGCGCGAGCTCGAGGCGCAGAACATTCCGCGTTTCCTGTTCCTCAACAAGATCGACAAGGCCGAAGCCAATCTGGTGGAGGCGCTGCAGCTGCTGCAGCCTGCCTCGCGCAAGCCTCTGGTGCTGCGTCAGATTCCGATCTGGAACGGCGATATCATCTCGGGCTTCGTCGACCTCGCGCTGGAACGCGCCCATGTCTACAAGGAGCACGCGGCGTCCGAGGTCGTACCGCTCGAAGGCGACAGTCTGGAGCGCGAAAAGACTGCACGCTTCTCGATGCTCGAGAAGCTCGCCGACCACGACGACGAGCTGATGGAGCAGCTGCTCGAGGACATCCCGCCGCCGCGCGACAAGGTGTTCGACGATCTCGCCAAGGAGTTGCGCGACGGGCTCGTCGTGCCGGTGCTGATGGGGGCCGCGACCCGCACCAACGGCGTGCTGCGGCTTCTCAAGGCGCTGCGCCACGAGGCGCCCAGCGTCGAGGCCACCGCCAAGCGGCTCGGCGTCAGCGGCAGTGACCCCGTGGCCTATGTACTCAAGACCTTCAACTCCAGCCACGCCGGCAAGATGTCGGTGGTGCGCGTGCTGTCCGGCCAGATCGGCGACGGCGCGACGCTGTTGTCGACGGAGCGCGAGGTCGGCCGGGTGTCCGGAACCTTCAAGGTCTTAGGCTCGTCGAGCGAAAAACGCGGGCCGGCGGCGGCCGGCGAAACCGTCGCGCTCGGCAAGCTCGAACACGCCAAGACCGGCGAAACGCTCACCGCCGGCAAGCAGGCGCACCCGGCGCTGGTCGAGGTGACGCCGTATGCGCCGGTGCTGGCGATCTCGGTGTCGGCGAAGGAGCGCAAGGACGACGTCAAGCTCGGCCAGGCGCTGCACAAGCTGATCGAGGAGGATCCTTCGATCTGCGTCGTGCACAATGCCGACACCCACGAGGTGGTGGTATGGGGGCAGGGCGAGATGCACCTGCGGGTCGCATCCGAACGTCTCGCCGACCGCTTCGGCGTGGGCATCGTCACCAGCCGGCCGAGCGTCGGCTACAACGAGACCATCCGCAAAAGCATCGTGCAGCGCGGCCGCCACAAGAAGCAGTCTGGCGGTCACGGCCAGTTCGGCGACGTGGTGCTCGACATCAAGCCGCTGCCGCGCGGCGGAGGCTTCAAGTTCGAGGACAAGATCACCGGCGGCGTGGTGCCGCGCAACTACATTCCGTCGGTGGAGGAGGGCGCGATCAACGCACTCAAGCACGGGCCGTTGGGTTTCCCGGTGGTCGACGTGCAGGTGGCGCTGATCGACGGCTCCTATCACACCGTCGATTCATCCGACATGGCGTTCCAGACCGCGGCGCGCATCGGCATCAACGAAGGCCTGCCGCAGTGCCAGCCGGTGCTGCTCGAACCCATCCATCTCGTCGAGATCGTCTGTCCGACCGACGCCACCGCGAGGATGAATGCGATCCTTGCCGGGCGCCGCGGCCAGATTCTCGGCTTCGACACCCGCGAGGGCTGGGACGGCTGGGACGTGGTGCGCGCCAAGATGCCCGAGGCTGAGATCGGCGATCTCATCATCGAGGTGCGCTCGGCCACCGCAGGCGCCGGCTCGTTCACGTTCAAGTTCGACCACATGGCCGAGCTGACCGGGAAGACCGCCGATCAGATCGTCGCGGCGCGTCGCGCCGCGGAGTAACGCGGCACCGCTAGGGTCTGATTCAACTTCGTTGAATCAGACCCTAGCGCATTCTCTTGTCTGGGCATGAAAACCGCTTCGCACTTTTCGGGATCATGCCCCCAACACAAATGCAACGGAGGTGGAAAACCGGCAGACGTCCAGCAAACGGATGACGTGCTGGCTGCGTCGCATGCATAGGTTGCCCATGGGGTGTGTGGCTGCAGTGGTAGTGAGGTTACTCCCATGGCTACACGCCGGGCGCCGCAGTGGCGCTCCAGCACCATGCTTGCCGGCTCCATTGGAGCTGCCTTTCTTTCCGTGTGGTCTGCGCAAGCCGCAGATATGTGGACGAAAGCACCGCCGCTTTCGACCGCGGAGTCATGGCTCGCGGTCGATGGTTTCAACGCCAAGTACGACGCCTTCGGCGGCCAACTGAATCACAAGTCGTTCTGGGGCGGCCGAGGCTCTTGGAGCGCGCCGCTTGCGAACAGCTTCGGCGTTCAGATCGACGGTTCGGGCGGCAAGTTCGACAGCCGTCCGTTTGCGGTGGTTGCCGGTCACTTCTTCACGCGCAATCCCTCGGTCGGATTGCTCGGCCTGTACGGCTCGTTCACCAACTACGACTCCGGCTTCGGTCAGTCGCGGGTCGGGCAGGTCGCGGCGGAAGCCGCCGCCTACTGGGGCCGCTTCTCGGCGGACGGCATCGCCGGTGTCGAGTTCGGCAACAACGTGAGCGGCACCATCAGCGGGCTGGTCAACACCATCGACATCAGCACGCGGTTCTTCGACAAGGTCAATCTCAGCTTCTACCCGGTCGACAACGTTCAGCTGTACGTCGGTCATCGTTACCTCGGCGGCAAGCACGCCGCGGCATTCGGCGGCGAGGTGGCTCTGCCTGTTCCGGGCACGGGCGCGATGGCTTCGCTGTTCGCCGAAGGCCGGGCCGGCGAGTACACCGGTGTCTGGGGCGGGCTGAAGGTCTATCTTGGCCAGAAGGACAAGACCTTGATCCGGCGTCACCGCGAGGACGATCCGGTGCAGTGGACGCCGGAGTCGCTGGCGACGATCGCCAATCACACGACCCAGACGCCGGTGCCGCAGCCGCCACCACCGCCGCCGACCGAGGGTAACTAACCCCGAGCCGGTGTAACGAGCGACACGCAATCCTCGATCTTTCCGGATGCGTGTCGCTCGATCTTGTCGACCGGCACCGGCTTGACCGTCACGCCGGGATGCACCGCCTTGCGGCCGATCGCTTCGATGGCAGCGGCGTCCGGCGCCGCCGCGCCGGCCTGCGGCACATATCGGAGCTCGATGCAGTCGGGCGCCGTCTGCACGATCTGCATCTGCGCCGCCGGCAGATGCTGGCGGAACATGGCCCGCCATTTCCAGGGCGAATGCTGCGAGCCATCGGGGAAAGTGAAGACGTTGCGCTGCCGTCCGAGAATCGCTGAGAGACGCGGCAACACGCTGCCGCAGGAGCACCCGCCCTCCGCCGCGATCGCGAAATCGCCGATGTCGTAGCGGATGAACGGCATGGCGAAATTATAGAGCGATGTCAGCACCACGCGGCCCGGCTCGCCGGGCGCCACGTCGTTGCCGTCGGCGTCGAGCAGCTCGAGCAGCACCGACTCGGCGCAGACGTGATAGCCGCCTTCGGTCGGACATTGCGACGCCACGTGGCCGATCTCGTTGGTGGCGTAGCGGTCGATGATCGCGCAGCCGAACGCCTTCCTGACGTCGTCGCGCGTCGCGGCGTCGACCGTCTCGCCCGATGTGAACACGGCGCGGAGCGGCAGGGTGCGTCCGCGGGACATGAAATGCAGCGCCAGCGCCGCCGCGGTGGACTGGTAGGTCGTAAGATAAGCGGGCGCGCGCCGTTCGAGCCATTCGGCCTGCTCGGCGACGGTCGAATGAATGCTGAGCTTCGAGTGCCGCGCGGTCGGATGCGTCAGGTTCCAGCCGTGATCTTCGGCGCCGTCCGGATAGTCCGCGGAGGAGCCCTTCGGCGGCAGATAGATGCGGGCCAGATGCGCGGTCTTGTTGATCTTGTGGGACTCGTACATCCGCTCGATCATGCAGCGCGACGCGATGCCGGCGATTTCGGATTGGACAAAGCGCAGCGCCGCGCCGCTGGTCCCCGAGGTGATGCCTTCGCTGTCGCGCGCGGCCGCCAGAGGCACCGCGAGCGCGCGGATGGCGTCGAGGTTTTCCAGCACCTCGGCGCGCGACAGGATGGGGATCTCGTGCCAAGCCTGCAGGTCGATACCGCCGCTGCCGAACAATGGGGCGAGCCGTGGCCGGTAGAACGGCACGTGCTCGAACGCATGCTGGGCGATGCCCGCGATCAGGCCCGCCTGATAGGCGAGCAGGTCGCCGGGTGCGAGCCACTGGCTCTTGCGCACCACCTCCAGATACTTGTGGTGGATCGGCACCATTTCGCTAACGTCTCACGGGATTGGCGATTGCGCCACCGCGAGAAACCGCCGCTTCGCGAGCTTGGCGACGAAGCTCTTGTAAGACGCCGTCAGCGGCATCGTGAGCAGCTCGCGGCTTCGCATGACAAAGCCGGCCTTGGTCATCAGATCGTCGATGATCGCGGGCTCGGCGAAGGCCCCTTCGCGGCTCAGACGCTCGTGGCTGTAATCCGTGGCCAGCTGCTGGATCGCATCGCGCGTGTCCGGCAGCGGGATGCCGCGCCGTTCCAGCTCGGCGATGAGCCAGTCGGCATAACCGCTGTGATATCCCGGCGCGATCTCGCCTTCGATGCGGGCGCCCGTATTGTCCACGCTGACCAGATGCCCGCCGGGCCGCAGCGCGCGCCGCATCCGCGCCAGCACGTCCACGCGGCGATCCTCGGCAATGAACTGCAGCAGCGAGTTGGCGTAGACGATGTCGAAGCCTTCCAGCTCAAGCCCGGTCAGGTCCAGCCGTTTTGTCCGGATCGGGAGCGACCATTCCGCGGCGAATCGCCGGCTGAGCTCGAGCGAGGTTTCGCAGCGGTCGACCAGCGTGATCTCGGGCTTGAGGTCTAGGCCTGCGCGCGCCACCGTGCCGACGAGGCCGCTGTCGCATGCGCCTGCGATCAGCACGCGGCGGCCGCCCGGGGCGAGAAGCTTGCGGAGCGTGCCTTCGACGACCGGCGCGCCCGCTTCGGGGCCGCCGCACATGTTCGCGAGCCGCAGGTACGGCCACACGGCATGATGAATCCGGCAGCGCACGCAGAGGCGTTCCGACAGCGCATAGGCCTGCGCCGCCATGGCGGGCAGGTCCTCCTCGAAGCGGCCCGCCGAGGCGGGGGCCGCCGTAATGGCCGTCCCGGATGCGAAAAAGTTCTGCATTGCGGAAAGGGTATAGGCGAGGCTGCGGGGCTTGGCCATCGACGGAACGGTTGAGCCGCGAGCGGCATTTGGCCCGACGATGTCCGGAAGCTATGAAATTCTCTCCGATCCGTGACTTGCGTGTGATTTGCGCGGACCTTACTGCTGGAGGTAGCCCGATATCCGGAGGGATTAAGGTATGAACATCATCCGTCGGCGCGGCTGGGAAATGCCCGAACGCCTCGCCACACCTGAGCACCTTTTCTTCAACCGCCGTACGCTGCTCGGCGCCGCTGCGGGAGCCGCGGCCGCGGGCCTCGTGCCTGGTGCTGCCTTCGCGCAGCGCCTCACCGATCAGCCGGATCCGTCGATGGATCTCTATCCCGGCAAGCGCAACGAAAAGTTCACGCTCGACCGGCCGGTCACCGACGAGAAGGTCAACGGCAACTACAACAACTTCTACGAATTCAATTCGTCGAAGCAGGTCGCCAAGCAGGCCCAGGCGCTGAAGATCAGGCCATGGACCATCAAGATCGACGGCATGGTCGAGAAGCCGTTCGAGATCGGCATCGACGATCTGGTGCGCAAGTTTCCGATCGAGGAGCGGCTCTACCGCCACCGCTGCGTCGAAGCCTGGAGCATGGCCGTGCCATGGTCGGGCTTCCCGATGGCGAAGCTCGTCGAGCTGGCGAAGCCGCTGTCGTCGGCGACGTATGTGCGGATGGAAACCTTCCTCGACAAGTCGATCGCGCCCGGCCAGAAGCAATCGTGGTTTCCGTGGCCCTATGTCGAAGGCCTCACCATCAAGGAAGCCACCAACGAGCTCACCTTCCTCGCCACCGGCGCCTACGGCAAGCCGATCGCCAAGCAGCACGGTGCGCCGATCAGGCTCGCGGTGCCGTGGAAGTACGGCTTCAAGCACATCAAGTCGATCGTGCGCGTGTCGTTCACCGACAAGCAGCCGCGAAGCTACTGGCAGGACCTGCAGGACTCAGAATACGGCTTCTGGGCCAACGTGAATCCCGCGGTCGCGCATCCGCGCTGGAGCCAGGCGAACGAGGAACTGATCGGTCTCGGCGAACGCCGGCCGACGCTGCTGTTCAACGGCTACGGCGAGTTCGTCGCCGATCTCTATAAGGGACTCGAGAACGAGCGGCTGTGGGCGTAAGGCCTGATCCACTCGAATTTAGAATTTTGAATTTGTAGCCCTGGGTCCCCGCGAAAGCGGGACCCAGTCCTGCACAAAAGAAGTCAGCGATATTTGTGCCGAGGCTGCGCGCGTTACAGCAACAGAAATTTCTGACGCATAAAAAGGAAGAAGCCGGGCCCTTGCGGACCCGGCTGAGTATGTCGGCGCGGGATTGCCGACAATCACCTTCCAGAGGGGAACAGCTGCCGAAACCGGGTTGGCTGAATCTGGGGGGATGCGACAACCCCAGTGCCGACAGCGCAAGAACATACTGCGCGTTGAGGCATGCTCGCACAACGCGAAGCGCGACATGCCAGCCATGCGACGCTCGCAAAAATGTCGGGCAGCATGTCTGCCATGCAGCGTTGAATAAGTCTGGAATAATAGGGCCTGACGCGATCAATCAGCGCTGTGCATGTGTGGAAATTTTCGCGTGCCGCTGAAGGCGCTTAGAGCATTTTCCGGCGAAGTGTGAAGCGGTTCGCCGCAGAAAATGCGACCAACTGAAAAGACCAGAACCGTTTCCGATTCCGAAGGAACGGAAACGGTTCTAGAAGCTCCAGCGCTGCGCATTGCTGACCAGGAAGTCGCGGAACGCTTGCACGCGCGCCACGGACTTGAGCTCTTCCGGGTAGACGAAATACGCGTCGAGCGCCGGGCTCTCCTCTTCGCCGAACAGCTGAACCAAGCCGACGTTCTCTTCGATGAGATAGTCCGGCAGCAGCGCGACGCCGATGCCGCGCTGACAGGCGCGCAGCAAGCCCAGGATGTTGTTGATCAGGAACGCCGGCTGGCGCGGGCCCTTGCCGTTGCGGCCGACTTCGGTGAGCCAGGTGCGATTCGCGAGGTAGGCCGGCACCGTCGTGCCGCCGAGCTGGATGATGCGGTGGTTGTCGAGCTCTTCCAGTGTGCGCGGCGTGCCGGTGCGTTTGAGGTAGTCCGCCGACGCGTAGGCGTGGAAGTGCACCGAGAACAGCTTGCGCTGGATGAGGTCGGGCTGCGTCGGCTGGCGCAGACGGATCGCCACGTCGGCCTCGCGCATCGCGAGGTCGAGCTCTTCGTCGGTGGTGATCAGCGTGATGCGGATGTCGGGGAACAGGTCCATGAACTCGCCGAGCCGCGGCGTCAGCCAGTGGATGCCGATGCCTGGCGTCGTCGTCACCTTCAATTCGCCGTGCGGTTTCTCGCGGCTGTCGGTCAGCTTGGCGCGCGCCGCCTCGAGCTTCATGAACACGTCATGGGCGGTGCGGTAGAGAAGCTCGCCCTGCTCGGTGAGGATCAGGCCGCGGGCGTGGCGGTGAAACAGCGACACCGCGAGCTCCTGCTCCAGCGCGCTGACCTGCCGCGACACCGCCGACTGCGACAGTCCGAGTTGCTCGCCCGCATGGGTAAAGCTGCCGGCCTCCGCGGCCGCGTGAAACACTTTCAGCTTGTCCCAATCCATTCCGTTACCGCCTGGCATCGTCGCCCGTTCTATTCAGCCGCTTGTTGTTGTGTGTCGTGTTGTGCAAGGAAGCGTTCGGCCTCGAGAGCGGCCATGCAGCCGAGGCCCGCCGCCGTCACCGCCTGCCGATAGACGTCGTCGGTGACATCACCCGCCGCGAACAGCCCGGGCACTGAGGTCGCGGTGGAATGCGGCGCCGTCCAAACGTAGCCAGACGGCTTCATCTTGATCTTGCCGGCGACGAGATCGGTCGAGGGCTGATGGCCGATGGCGATGAACACGCCGTCGGCCGCCATCTCCTGCTTCGCGCCGGTCTTGACGTTACGCAGCACGACACCGCGCACCTTCAGCGGATTTTCATGGCCGACCACGTCGTCCAGCTCGCTGTCCCAGACCACGCGAACCTTCGGATTCTTGAACAGGCGGTCCTGCAGGATCTTCTCGGCGCGGAAGCTGTCGCGCCGGTGCACGATCGTCACCTTGGAGGCGAAGTTGGTGAGGAACAGCGCCTCCTCGACCGCGGTGTTGCCGCCGCCGATCACCAGCACTTCCTTGTTCTTGTAGAAGAAGCCGTCGCAGGTGGCGCAGGCCGACACGCCATAGCCTTTGAACTTCTGCTCCGAGGGAAGGTCGAGCCAGCGCGCCTGCGCGCCGGTGGCGAGCACCACGGTCTCGGCGATGTAGACGTCGCCGGAGTCGCAGGTCAGCCGGAACGGGCGCTGCGTGAGGTCGAGATCGTTGACGTGGTCGGTGACGATCCTGGTGCCGACATGCTCGGCCTGCTTCTGCATCTGCTCCATCAGCCAGGGGCCCTGGATGACGTCGGCGAAGCCCGGATAGTTCTCAACGTCGGTGGTGATGGTGAGCTGGCCGCCGGGCTGGATGCCCTGGATCAGGACCGGCTCCAGCATGGCGCGCGCCGCATAGATCGCGGCCGTGTAGCCCGCGGGGCCCGAGCCGATAATCACAAGTTTGGCATGGGTTTTCTTGCTCATACATCCCTCGGTCGGGGCACAGATTCGGCATGCCGCGATTGGGGGATGCTGCCGGCGTTTTAGGCGCACAGCGTCTATTCCCCCAGGACCAATTTAAGCGTTCGGCGCAGCTATGCAAGAACCGCAACCCTCGGACTCCACAGGAGGGGGCCAGGGTTTCCCGATATTGTCCCGATTTTGTTCGCCTATCCGCCAGTTGGCGGAGGTTTCAGGGGGATTGCCGCGCAATATTCTTTCGCGCGGGTCCGGGGTCGGGGATAATGGGGCGATTTGCCGCTCGTTGCCCCCCGATTTGACGCCCAAGTCCACCCTGGGAGCCGCCGTGTCCGACCGCCTCGATGCCATCGACCTCAAGATCCTGAAAGAGCTTCAGGACGACGGCCGCATCACCAACGTGGAACTGGCCCGCCGGGTCGGCATCTCGGCGCCGCCCTGCCTGCGCCGGGTCCGGGCGCTGGAGGAGGCCGGCTTCATCAAGGGCTACCGGGCGCTGCTCGACGAGAAGATGCTGGGCTACGAGGTCACCGTGTTCGCCATGGTGCACCTGACCAGCCAGGCCGAGCCTGACCTGAAGGCGTTCGAGGATTTCGTGCGCAACGCCCAGCTGGTGCGCGAGTGCTGGATGCTGTCGGGCGAAATCGACTTCGTGCTCAAATGCGTGGCGCCGGATTTGAAGACGTTCCAGGCCTTCGTCGCCGAGCTGACGGGCGCGCCGAACGTGCGCAACGTCAAGACCTCGCTCGTGCTGCGCAACTCCAAGGACGCCGCGATGGTGCCGATGGAGTTGAAGGATGTGAAATAGGCATTGCATGGTGCAGATGTCTGACACCCGCGCCAACCCGGCGAAGCTCTCATCCAGCGATCTTGCGGAACTGGACCGCCAATGGGCTGCGATCAAGGCTGGTGAACCGACCGTTCCGCACGAGGATGTCGTGCGCTGGTTGGAGACCTGGGGCACACAAGCTTATCGACCCCGAGCTGATCGATGAAGCTCGAATGGTCGGCGACCGCGTTCGCCGAAATCAAAGCACGCCAGGAATCCACCGCTTCACCCGCGCGCGATAGGAATCATATTCAGCGCCGAAGATTTTTTCGAGCCGGGCTTCGTCCTGCAGCACGCGCCGGTGAAACCACAGCGCGCGAGCGGCGAGGATGATCACCGCGAACCATGACCGAAAGGTCAGCGCGACACCGAGCATGAAGATGAGATGCCCGAGATACATCGGGTTGCGTGTGAAGCGGTAGGGGCCTTGCGAGACGATCCGCTCCGGCGGCACCTCCATGCCGTAACTGCCGCCGGCAAGCGGCAGCCTATACCGGCCGACCCACAGGTACTGCAGGTAGCCCCAGATCAGCAGAGGCACGCCCCACGGCACAAACGCGATCGCCCCGCGACGAAGCGCCAATTCGAACAGGATCACGGCCAGCGGAACGAGGATGAAGGTCTGCACCGGCGTGCGACTCGCCCAGTGCATGATTTGAACAGCGGCGCTTCCCGGTTGCGGCATGATCGATCGCTTGAAGTCCGGCGGTCTTCCGATTGGGGCCGCTTCTCGCTGTTCATTTGATTTCTGGTCGGCCTGCAAATCAATAAGTGGTCGATATGATTTTGTACGTTTGGCGTACGTACGCTTGACGTACATTGCGTCTTGGGCTATAGGCTTGGCCATCCCCGCTCACTGAGGGCGTCTCCGGAGACGAGCCGTTGGCGGAGCGGGGAGGCGGCGCCCGCATCCGAGCCTCGTAAGCCCGGACCGGGAGGCGCAGTCATCGTCCGCCCCCGATGAGGGAGCCGCCTTCAATGGCTGGACGCGATCGGATGAAGGGCGGCGCCAATGCGGCCTGG
>CAKZHN010000365.1 GCA_936924235.1 uncultured Rhodoplanes sp.
CTTCCGATCGCCGATGAGGGGCCCGCCTTAGGTGGCTTGGACACGATCGGATGAAGGGCAGCGCCAATGCTGCCTGGATCAGGTGAGTGGTGAAAATCCCCCCGTCCGACGAAGAAGTACGGTGACCGTGTCAGAAATCGCCGCGGTGGAGCGCCGGAAGGCGCGCCTGCCGCTCTGAAGCGGCAGGCGGGGCGCCTTCCTGAAAGGTGCCCCTGTTACTTGCGCCGTTCCGGCGCTCCGCCTCCCTCAGGGAGGCTACAAAAGGCCGGGCGAAAGCCTGGAAAGAGGACAAGACGGGCTGACGATCCGCCGGCATCCGCCGCGCGGAGCCGGAAGCGCGCGCGCATTTCAACCGCAACGGAGCACAACGAGATGAGAGCGTTCCGACCGAAATCGTTCAAGCAACAGACGGCTGCCGAAGCGGGCCGCAGCGACGGCCTCACCGCCGAGCAGCACCAAGCCATGATGGCCGAGTTCGACCGCCGGATCATGGCGTTCAAAGAGAAATGGCGCGTGTGCCGGAACGGCGATTGCCGGCGCCGCAGGCTTTGTCTCGGTCCGCCTTTCGCCTGCAACGCGAGCGGCGCAAAGCGGCGCTGGAGCAAGCGGCAATATTGGCGGCTCCGGCTCGATATCATTCGCAATCCGCCGCAGGTGTGAGGCGCGCTCCGCATGAATCGCAATGCAGCCGGAAACACCGCCGCGGAGCCACAGCATGCGCCGGACGTGGAGGCGCGAACCGCGGTGGCCTTGTCCGCGCTGGACGGAAAGCAGCAGCGGGATTCGACCGAAGACCGCCTAGCTTACTACGTCCCCTACCCCAAACAATCCGCGTTCCACGCCGCGGGCGCGACCGCGCGCGAACGACTGCTGATGGCCGGCAACCAGCTCGGCAAGACGCTCGCCGGCGGCTTCGAGTGCGCCATGCACATGACCGGCCGCTATCCGGACTGGTGGTGCGGCAGGCGCTTTGCGAAGCCGGTGACCGGCTGGGTGTGCGGGCGCACCGGCGAGGATCTGCGCGGCGGCATGCAGCGCATTCTTCTTGGCCGTCTGGGCCAGATCGGCACCGGCGCGATTCCGAAGGAGAGCATCGTCGAGCTCGTCACGGCGCGCGGCACAGCGGGCCTCTACGACGTGATCCGCGTCGCGCATATCAGCGGCGGCGTGTCGGCCGCGATCACCAAGAGCTACAAGGCCGGCCGCGAGGCCTTCCAGGGCGAGACGCTCGACTTCGTGTCGTTCGACGAGGAGCCGCCGGCCGACATCTACACCGAGGGGCTGACGCGCACCAACGTGGGCTCCGGCCCGGTGTGGCTCACCTTCACGCCGCTGCTCGGCATGTCCGAGGTGGTGCGGCGGTTTCTGCTGGAGCCCTCGAAGGATCGCAGCGTCACCCAGATGACGATCGACGACGTCACGCACTACAGCGCGGAGGAGCGCGCGACGATCATCGCGAGCTATCCGCCGCACGAGCGCGAGGCGCGGCTCAAGGGCGTGCCGGTGCTCGGCTCGGGCCGCATCTTTCCGGTGCCCGAGGACGACATCGCCTGCGCGGAGCGCGAGTTTCCGCGGCACTGGCCGCGCATCGGCGGCATGGACTTCGGCTACGACCATCCGTTCGCCGCGGTCGAGCTCGTCTGGGACCGCGACACCGACACCGTCTATGTGACGCGGAGCTTCCGCCACCGCGAAGGCTCGCCGGTGCTGCATGCCGCGGCGCTGCGCCCGTGGGGGAAGTTGCCCTGGGCGTGGCCGCGCGACGGCAGCCGCGAGACCTTGGAGGGCGCGGGCGTGGCGCTCGCCAGGCAGTACGGCGCGCAGGGTCTCGACATGCTCGCCGAACCCGCGCAGTTCGAGGACGGCAGCGTGTCGGTCGAGGCCGGCCTGATGGACATGCTCGACCGCATGAAGACCGGGCGCTTCAAGGTGCTGCGGGGTCTCAACGATTGGTTCGAAGAATTCCGGCTCTATCACCGGAGCGATGGCCGCGTGGTCAAGGAGGGCGACGACCTGATGGCCGCGACGCGCTACGCGCTGATGATGCTGCGCCACGCGCGAACGGCTGCGGCGCTCGACAACTTCCGCGGCCGGATCGCGATGCCGAGCCTTTCGGTGGCGTGAATGCGATGGAGCACGCTATCGAGCCACAAGTGCGATGCCCACCCTCCCCTGGAGGGGGAGGGTCGACCGCCGGAGCGAAGCGCAGGCGGTCGGGGTGGGGTGAACTTTTTATGCGAAGAAGGTCACCCCACCCCGCTCGCTTCGCTCGCGACCCTCCCCCTCCAGGGGAGGGTGAAGAGAGACCTCGCGATGCCGAACCTTTCGGTGCGTGATTGTTGGGACCGGGACTCTCTCCGCCCGTGTCCCGGGCGCGGCGCAGCACGAAGCGCGCCAGCGCGAAGTGGTGCCAAAAGCGCGTTTACGCGCGTCTTCGACGCGCTATGGCAGACCCGGGACCCCGGTTTGCTTTGCCGGGATAGCAACCGGGGTCCCGGATCAGCGGTGCACCGCTTCACTTCGTTACGCGCTGCACCGCATCCGGGACACGCGCGGAGAGAGCCGCGCTATGCCCCGCGCAACCACCGCCTTCAGGCCGCCACCGCCGTCGCAGCCCTTCTCTCCTCGCCATCCGTCGTCAGCCGGAAGAAACCGACCTGCTCGTTCATCGTGGCGGCCTGCTGCTCCAGCGTCTTGGCCGCCGCGGCGTTCTCCTCGACCAGCGCGGAGTTCTGCTGCGTGACCTCGTCCATCTGCGACAGCGCCTTGTTGACCTGGTCGATGCCGCCGGCCTGCTCGGCGCTGGCGCCGGCGATCTCGGCGACGATCTGCGCGACGCCGTTGATCGACTCGACGATGCCCTTGAGCTGCTCGCCCGCGTCATTGACGAGCTTCACGCCGTCCTGGACCTGCGACGTGCTGTTCTGGATCAGGTCGGTGATGTCCTTCGCGGCCTGGGAGGAGCGCTGCGCGAGGCTCCGCACCTCGGACGCCACCACGGCAAAGCCGCGGCCGGCGTCGCCGGCGCGCGCCGCCTCGACGGCAGCGTTGAGCGCCAGCAGGTTGGTCTGCCGCGCGATCTCGTCGATGACACTGATGATGTCGGAGATCTTGCGCGACGATTCCTCGATCCGCGCCATGGCGGCGACCGCCTGCCCGACCACCTCGCCGCCGCGGCTCGCCATCTCGCGGGTCTGCGCCGCCGACTGGTTGGCGGTCTGGGCGTTCTCGGCGTTCTTCTTCACGGTCGCGGAAATCTCCTCCATCGACGCCGAGGTCTGCTCCAGGCTCGCGGCCTGCTCCTCGGTGCGCTGCGACAGGTCCGTGGTGCCCTGGGAGATTTCCGAGGACGCGCCCGCCACCTCGCCCGCCCCGCTCTTGATGCGCGACACGATGCTGGTGAGCTGCTCGGCCATGCGGTTGGCGTCGGCCTTGAGGCGGCCGAACATGCCCTGGTACTCGGCGTCGATGCGCTTGGTCAGGTCGCCCTCGGCGAGCGAGCCGAGCACGCGCTCGAAATCGCCCAGCGCGCGGGCGACGTTGGTGCAAAGCGTGTTGAGCGAGGTGCCGACGTTGAGCACCAATCCCGACTTGCCGGCGAGATCGACGCGCTGGCTGAAGTCGCCCGCGACCGCCGCCTGGACGATGCCGCCGACCGCGGCCTGGAACTCGTCCGCCATCTGCTGCGCTGCGGCCTCGCGATCGGCCGCGGCGCGCGCCTCGGCCTCCTTCTGCTCGGCCTCCATCTTCTCGATGCGGAGCAGGTTCTCCTTGAAGATCTGCGCGGCGCGGGCGTTGTCGCCAACCTCGTCGCGGTTCTCGGTGTACGGAATGTCGACCGCCTTGTTGCCGTGGGCGAGCTGGTCGAGCACCGACGCGATGGCGCGCAGCGGCGTCGTGATCCCGGACCCGATCAGCCAGGCCGCCAGGATTCCGAGCACCATGGCCGAGCCCGTGACGATGAGCGCCACCAGGATGCCGCTCGAAATGGTCTGCTCGGCGCCGGCGCGGTTGGTCTCCAGGCTCTTCATCTGGCTCTGGCGCAGCGTCACGACCGTGGCCGCGACCTCTTCGGCGATCTTGGCCGCGACCGTGCTCATCAGGCGTTCGCGCTCGGCGGACTTCGCCGTGGCGTTGTCGAACGCCGCCTTGTACCCGGGCGCCTCCGCGGCGAGTTGGCGGATTTTGCCGAGCCATTCGGGGTTCGTCACCGATCCCGCCAAGCTCGTTGCCGTCTCGGCAACCTCCTTCAGGTGGGTCTCCACCTCGACCTTGAGCTTGGGCTCGTGGGCCAGCAGGAAGCGGTTGGCGGCGAGCCGCATCTGCATGAGCCGGCTGGACATCTGCCCGGCATGAGCCGCAACCGTCATGTCGCCGGCCTTGATGGCGCTGTCGGTGACGCCGTCCGCGAGCGCGCTGAGCTTGGCGCCGCGCGGGTTCATCTCGTCGTTCACCGCGTGATCCCGATCGATCCGGGCCTGCACGATGAGATCGAAGTTCTTCATGAAGCCGGCGACTTCGCCCTTCAGCTTGTCCAGCATGGCGCGCCGCTCGGGGCTGGTGAAACCGGCCATCGCCTCGTCGATGCTGGTAGAGAGTGCCGCCGACTGGGCCTTCACGGCATCCTGGGCCTGCTGGCTGCCGCTCTGCGAGTAGAGCAGCACGCTCCGGCGCAGGCTGCCGAAGTTCGTGTCGATCTCGGCAAGGCGCATCGCATTGCCCGAGGTGCGGCTGTAGCTCGCGAACACGCCACGGACCTCATCGAGGGCGAAGTAGTTCTTCGCCGCGACCGCCGCCAAAAGCAGCAGGACCACCGCGAAGCCGGCCGCAATACGCACTCCGATCTTGAACCGCGAGCTGAATTTGGAAAGGAAGTGCATAGGGTCGACCTCGAGCGTGGGATAATGTTTCGATGCAGAATCAGTCCAATTTCACTGAAACCACAGTCCGGCCTCGTGGTTAACCAACCGTCAATCCGGTTCCAATGTCCGCCATTCCGCCCGCTCAGAGCTCCGTTTCCTCCGCAACCAAGTCCACTCGACCGCATTGAAAATCCGCTGTTTACCGTGCAAATGAGCCCCGCCCTGTGGACGGGGGGAACCTTCACAATTTGACAGGGGCCGCCGAGTTACCCATGTTCCGGGCGAGTCGAATGGCCGGTCACAATCGGAATTCAGACTAAGAAATTCACCCAACCCATTGGTAATCAATGAAAGTTGTTGTTGTTGAATCGCCTGCCAAGGCCAAGACGATCAACAAGTACCTGGGCCCTGGCTACGAGGTCCTGGCCTCGTTCGGCCATGTCCGGGACCTGCCGGCCAAGGACGGATCGGTCGACCCTGAGCAGGATTTCCGCATGCTCTGGGAGGTCGACGACAAGTCGAACAAGCGCCTCAACGACATCGCCAAGGCGGTGAAGGGCGCCGAGAAGCTCATTCTCGCCACCGACCCGGATCGCGAGGGCGAAGCGATCTCCTGGCACGTCCTCGAGGTCCTGAAAGAGAAGAAGGCGCTGAAGTCGCAGCCGGTCGAGCGCGTGGTGTTCAACGCCATCACCAAGCAGGCCGTCGCCGACGCGATGAAGAACCCGCGCCAGATCGATGCGGCGCTGGTCGACGCTTATCTCGCGCGCCGCGCCCTCGACTACCTCGTGGGCTTCACCCTCTCCCCGGTGCTGTGGCGCAAGCTGCCCGGCGCCCGCTCCGCCGGCCGCGTGCAGTCGGTGGCGCTCCGCCTCGTCTCCGACCGCGAGCTCGAGATCGAGCGCTTCGTCGCCCGCGAATACTGGTCGCTGGTGGCGATGCTCGCGACGCCGCGCAACGAGAACTTCGAAGCGCGCCTCGTCGGCGCCGACGGCAAGAAGATCCAGCGGCTCGACATCGGCTCCGGCCAGGAGGCAGAGGACTTCAAGAAGGCGCTGGAGACCGCGGCCTTCACGGTGCAGTCGGTCGAGGCCAAGCCCGCCCGGCGCAACCCCTACCCGCCGTTCATGACCTCGACGCTGCAGCAGGAGGCGAGCCGCAAGTTCGGCTTCGCGCCGGCGCACACCATGCGGCTCGCGCAGCGGCTCTACGAGGGCATCGACATCGGCGGCGAGACCACGGGTCTGATCACCTATATGCGTACCGACGGCGTCGACATCGCGCCGGAGGCGATTACGTCGGCACGCAGCGTGATCGGGCAAGACTACGGCCCGAAATACGTGCCCTCCTCGCCGCGCCAATACGTCTCGAAGTCGAAGAACGCCCAGGAGGCCCACGAGGCCATCCGCCCGACCGACCTCGCCCGCCGTCCCGCCGACGTGAAGAAGCTCCTGGAGCCCGACCAGGCCAAGCTCTACGAACTGATCTGGCAGCGCACGATCGGCAGCCAGATGGAATCCGCCGAGCTCGAGCGCACCACGGTCGACATCGTCGCCAAGGTCGCGTCGCGGCTCCTGGAGCTGCGCGCCACCGGCACCGTGATCAAGTTCGACGGCTTCCTCGCGCTCTACAACGAGGACCAGGACGACAAGGCCGACGACGAGGACGCCAACCGCCTGCCCGCGATGAGCGCCGGCGAGTCTCTGCAGAAGCGCGAGATCTCCGCGACCCAGCACTTCACCGAGCCGCCGCCGCGCTATTCGGAGGCCTCGCTGGTCAAGCGCATGGAAGAGCTCGGCATCGGCCGGCCTTCGACCTACGCCTCGATCCTGCAGGTGCTGAAGGACCGCGGCTATGTCCGGCTCGACAAGAAGCGGCTCATTCCGGAAGACAAGGGCCGGGTGCTGACCGCGTTCCTGGAGAACTTCTTCCAGAAGTACGTGGAATACGACTTCACCGCGGGCCTCGAAGAGCAGCTCGACAAGATCTCCAACAACGAGCTGCCCTACAAGGACGTGCTGCGCGACTTCTGGCTCGACTTCGCCGGCGCGATCGGCGGCATCAAGGACCTGCGCGTTGCGCAGGTGATCGACGCGCTCGACGAGGTGCTGGCGCCGCATCTGTTCCCGCCGAAGCCCGACGGCACCGATCCGCGCCAGTGCCCGAACTGCGGCACCGGCAAGATCGGGCTGAAGCTCGGCCGGTTCGGCGGCTTCATCGGCTGCTCGAACTATCCGGAGTGCAAGTTCACCCGGCAGCTCACGGCCGGTCCGGACGGCACCGGCGGCGGCATGCGCAAATTGGGCGAGGACCCGGAGACCAAGCTCGAGGTCACGGTGCGCTCCGGCCGCTTCGGCAGCTATCTGCAGCTCGGCGAAGCGACTAAGAATGAAGACGGCGAAGCCGTGAAGCCCAAGCGGGCGAGCCTGCCCAAGGGCGTGTCGCCGGACGAGATCGATCTCGACCGCGCGCTCCGGCTGCTCGCGCTGCCGCGCGTGGTCGGCAAGCACCCGGACGACGGCGAGGACATCATCGCCGGCGTGGGGCGTTTTGGTCCGTATGTGAAACACGGCAAGACCTACGCCAACATCGGCGCCGACGAAGACATCCTCAGCATCGGCCTCAACCGCGCGGTGACGCTGATCGAGGAGAAGAAGGCCAATCCGGGCAAGGGCCGGCGCGGCGCCGACCCGGGCAAGGAGCTCGGCGAGCATCCGCAGAAGGGCGGCAAGATCGTCGCCAAGAACGGCCGCTACGGGCCTTACGTCAGCCATGACGGCGTCAACGCCAACCTGCCGAACGACAAGACGCCGGACACCATCACGCTCGACGAGGCGGCGGCGCTGATCGACGCCCGCGCCGAGAAGACCGGCGGATCGTCGGCGCGGCGCAAGCGTCCGGCCCGCGGCGCAGCAACTGCCACCAAGGCCGCGGCGCCGAAGGAGCCGAAAGCCAAGGCTCCGAAGGCCAAAGCCGCGCCCAAGGCGGCGGCCAAGACTGAGGCAAAGCCGAAAAAGGCCGTTGCCGCCAGCGCCGCCAAGGCGCCGAAGAAATCGAAGAAGGCGCCCAAGGCCGAGGCCGCCGAATAAGGCTGCGAACCGGGCGTGCTGGAAAACCGGCCGCCGGGTTCCTACATTAAAGACGCCGGAGCGCGGATGCCGCGCCCGGCTTTACACATTCAGGCTATTCATTGGTACGAAATCCACCCAAACACATCCCCTTCCCCAGCAAGGACCAAGTCCTTGCCTTCATCAACGAACATCACGGCAAGGTCGGCACCCGCGAAATCGCGCGAGCCTTCAATCTCAAGAACGACCGCCGCGCCGAGCTGAAGCGGCTCCTGCGCGAGCTCGAAGACGGAGGCCAGGTCGAAGCCCGGCGCAAGAAGCTGCACAAGGCCGGCACGCTGCCCGACGTGACGCTCGCCGACATCACCGGCCGTGACTCCGACGGCGAGCTGATCGCCACGCCCACCGAATGGGACGTCGACGAGCACGGCCCGGTCCCGAAGATCCGCATCGTCACGCCCCGCAAGGCCCGGCCCCACGAGGTGGCCGGCGTCGGCGACCGCGCGCTCCTCCGCGTCCACGAGGCCCGCCGAGAAGACCGCAGTGACGACGTCGCCTACAACGGCCGCGTCATCAAGATCCTCGACAAGGCCAAGACCCGCGCCCTCGGCATCTTCCGCGCGCTGCCGGGCGGCGGCGGCCGCCTCGTGCCGGTCGACAAGAAGCAGCTCGGCAAGGAGCTGTCGATCCCGAAGGACGCGACGAAAGACGCGCAAGACGGCGACCTGATCGCCGTTCAAGTCCAGGCGCAGCGCTTCGGGCTTCCCGTGGCGCGCGTGGAAGAACGGCTCGGCTCGCTCAAGACCGAGCGCGCGGTGAGCATCATTGCGATCCACGCCCACGAGATCCCGCACGTGTTTCCGGTCGCGACCGAAGCCGAGGCGCACGCGGCAAAGCCTGCAACGCTCGAAGGCCGCGAGGACTGGCGCAAGTTTGCGCTCGTCACCATCGACCCGGTCGACGCGAAGGATCACGACGACGCGGTCCATGCCGGGCCGGATCCGGACCCGGACAATCCCGGCGGCCACATCCTCACCGTCGCGATCGCCGACGTTGCGCACTACGTGCGGCCCGGCTCGGCGCTCGACCGAGAGGCTTTGAAGCGCGGCAACTCGGTCTATTTCCCGGACCGCGTGGTGCCGATGCTGCCGGAGCGCATCTCCAACGATCTCTGCTCGCTGCGGCCGCGCGAGGACCGCGCCGCGCTCGCGGTGCGGATGATCATCGGTCCGGACGGCCGCAAGCGCTCGCACACCTTCCACCGCGTGCTGATGCGCTCGGCCGCCAAGCTCAACTACGAGCAGGCCCAGATGGCGATCGGCGGCCGCACCGACGACGACACCGGGCCGCTGCTCGACAACGTGCTGAAGCCGCTCTACCGGGCCTACGAGGCGCTCAAGCGCGCGCGGGAGGCCCGCGGGCCGCTCGATCTCGACCTGCCCGAGCGCAAGATCCTGCTCAAGGCCGACGGCACCGTCGACCGTGTCGTTACGCCGGAGCGGCTGGAGTCGCACCGGCTGATCGAGGAGTTCATGATCCTCGCCAACGTCGCGGCCGCCGAGACGCTGGAAAAGGCGCGCGTGCCGCTGATCTACCGGGCGCACGACGAGCCCTCGATCGAGAAGGTCGAGGCGCTGCGCAAATTCCTCGAGACGCTGCACATCTCGCTGCCCAAGGGCGGCACGCTCCGCGCCGACCAGTTCAATCACATCCTCGATCGCACCAAGGGCCAGGACGTCGATGCGCTGGTCAACGAGGTGGTGCTGCGCTCCCAGGCGCAGGCCGAATATTCGGCCGACAACATCGGCCATTTCGGGTTGAACCTGCGCCGCTACGCGCACTTCACATCGCCGATCCGCCGCTACGCCGACCTGGTCGTGCATCGCGGCCTGATCCGGGCGGGGCGCTTCGGCTCCGACGGCCTCCCCGAGAGCCAGGACCACGCGGCGCTCGCCGAGGTGTCGGCAAACATTTCGGCCTGCGAACGGCGCGCCATGAAGGCCGAGCGCGAGACCAAAGACCGCCTGATCGCGCACTTTCTCTCCGACAAGATCGGCGCCACGTTCGAAGGCCGCATCTCCGGCGTCACCCGCGCCGGCATCTTCATCAAGCTCGACCACACCGGCGCCGACGGCTTCGTGCCGGCCCGCACCATCGGCAACGAGTATTTCCGCTACGAGGAGGACATGCACGCGATGGTCGGCAATTCGAGCGGAGAGACGTATCGGCTTGGCGACCGCGTCACCGTGAAGCTGGTCGAGGCCGCGCCGGTTGCGGGCGCGCTCCGCTTCGAGCTGCTCTCCGAGGGCAAGATCGTCGGGCGGGCGCAACAGCGCCCATCGCAGCGCCGCCCTGCCAAATCGCGGCCTGAACGCGGCCCCAAAAAGCGCTATGGTCCGCGTCGCAAATGACCGATTTGATGCAACGCTTCACCACCGACGCGCAGCCGGGCCATCCGAACCTGGCGCCGAAGGACGCTGCGACGCTCATTCTGCTCGACCGCAGCGGGCCGCAGCCGAAGGTGCTGATGGGCAAGCGGCGCGACGACCTCGTGTTCATGCCCGGCAAGTTCGTGTTCCCGGGCGGCCGCGTCGACCCGGCCGACCGCAAGATGACCGCGGGCGCCAAGCTCGATCCGCGCACCGAGCAGAAGCTGATGCAGCACGTGAAGCGTCCGAGCGCCGGCAAGGCCCAGGCGCTGGCGCTGGCCGCTATCCGCGAGACCTTCGAGGAGACCGGGCTGTTCCTCGGCCAGAAGCGCGACAGCGCGCCCAAGGCCCCGGCCGGGCCGTGGCAGGCCTTCGCCGAGGCCAACATTCATCCGGACCTCTCGAGCGTGCATTTCATCGCGCGGGCGATCACGCCCCCTCGCCGGTCGCGGCGCTACGACACCCGCTTCTTCACCGCGGACGTCTCCGCCATCGCCCACAGGATCGAGGGCAAGGTCGGGCCGGATTCGGAGCTGGTGGAGCTGGTCTGGCTGCCGCTCGACGGCATCAAGGAGCGGATCGAGCTCCTGGCGATCAGCGAGATCGTGCTGCTCGACCTCGACAAGCAGCTCAAGGAAGGCTTCAGCCACGACCTGCCGGTGCCGTTCTACCGGGTCAAGAACGGCAAGCGGGTGCGGGAATTCCTTTAGATTCCACAGGGTTCCGGGCTTCCCCGGGATTCCTTGACTTTCGCCGTCCGGTGGCTAGTTTCCGGGCCAAATCCATTCGATTTCGAGGACCGTCATGGCCAAGGCCGTCAGCACCAAGATCAAGCTCGTCTCCAGCGCGGACACCGGCTTCTACTACGTCACCAAGAAGAACTCGCGCACGATGACCGAGAAGCTCAAGATGAAGAAGTACGACCCGATTGCGAAGAAGCACGTCGAGTTCGTCGAGGGCAAAATCAAGTAACCGGCGCGATCCCTATCGCGACAAACGAAGGGCGCCTCATGGCGCCCTTTTTCATTTGGACAACGTCAAGGGAGGGTGTGAACCTCAAGAGGTAGCCAGCGGTCGCCTTCCGACGCGCCGCCGAAAGAAGTGGAACCTTCATAGGCTTGTCGCGTTTTTGGGTTCCAGGCGGTTGCCAGTCCGGGCGGGCAGATGATGATTAAAAAGAGTCGTTCCGCGCGCTCCCGCGCCGCGTCCGGTATCCACTCCGTCTCTTCCGGGCTCCGATGAGCTCCGCCGATAGCGAACGACCTGCACGGTCCGACCTCCCCGGTTCGCAGGCCGAGCCCTCCGAACTCAGCCGGCTGATCCAGGACAAGGATTGGTCGCAGACGCCCATCGGACCGATGTCCCGGTGGTCGCCGACGCTGAAGATGACCGTCAACTTCCTGGCGGCCAATCGCTTCCCGATCCTGTTGTGGTGGGGGCCGGACTACGTCTCCATCTACAACGACGCCTACCGCCCGGTTCTCGGCACCAAGCATCCGATGGCACTGGGAGAGCCGTTCCGGAACGTCTGGCCCGAGATCGCGCACGTCCTGTTGCCCCTGATCGATACGCCCTTCAATGGCGGACCCGCGACCTGGATGGACGACATCCTTCTCGAAGTGAACCGCTACGGCTTCACCGAGGAAACCCATTTCACCATCGCCTACAGCCCGGTGCCGGACGACACCGCGCCACGCGGCATCGGCGGTGTCATCGCCACGGTGGTGGAGATCAGCGAGAAGATCGTGGACGGACGCCGGATCGCCGCGCTGCGCGACCTGGGCGCCACCGCGGGCGAAGCCAGGACCGCGGAGGACGCCTGCGCGCAGGCGGCCCATGCCCTGCGACGCCACGACAAGGACGTCCCGTTCGCCTTGTTTTATCTGCTCGATGCGAACGGCGAGACCGCCAAGCTCGCGGCAACCGTCGGCGCCACCGCGGACGAGCCCGCAAGCGTGCCCGTTATCACGCTGGCCGACATTGACAGCGTGTGGCCCTTGGCAGAAGCGCTCGCGACCAAGACACCCGTCACGGTCGAGAAGCTTGGCAAGCGGCTGCCGAAAGTCCCCTCCGGACCTTGGACCGATCCGCCCCACACGGCCGTCGTCGTGCCGATCCGGTCCAGCGTCCCCAATCAGCTTTCGGGGTTTCTGGTGGCGGGCGTGAGCCCGAGGCTGCGGCTCGACGAACACTATCAAAGCTTTCTTGAACTCGTGGCAGCCCAGATCGCCACGGCAGTCAACAGCGCGCGGGCCTACGAGGAAGAACGCCAACGTGCCGAGGCGCTGGCGGCGCTCGATCGGGCCAAGACGATGTTTTTCTCCAACGTCAGCCACGAGTTTCGCACACCC
>CAKZHN010000366.1 GCA_936924235.1 uncultured Rhodoplanes sp.
GCCCGCCGCGAGATTGTTGACGCAGGCGACGAAGGCGTTGCGGCTCTCGATGCGATGCACGAGACCGTTGTCGCGGAGAAAATCCAGCGCGCGATAGATCGTGATCGGCGCCGGACGGCCACCGCCGGCCGCGGCGCGGTCCATGATCTCGTAGGCGCCGAGCGGCTTGTGGCTGCCGAGCAGCACCTCGAGCACCTGGCGGCGGATCGGCGTCAGCCGCTGCGAGCGCTGCGCGCACAACGCTTCGGCATGCGCCAGCGCATCCGCGGTGCAACGCTGATGATCGTGATCGGGAGCGTGGAAGACCGGTTGCGCCATGCCGTTGAGATAAGGTCCGGCGGCCGGATTCGCCGCTCGCAAAGTGTAACCCTGGGGCCCGGATTGCGCGAAACTTCCGGCCGCACCGGTGCCATGCGGTTCATTTTTGTTATTGCATTGCAACAATCGAATGGCCACCTTTCCGATGCACTTCACCGGAACCGCCCCAGCGGCGGCCCTCAACACGAAATCATAAGGTCTGACAAATGCTTAAAGGGAAAAACGCAGTCGTGACCGGCTCCACGTCCGGGATCGGCCTGGGCATCGCGCGCGCCTTCGCCAAGGACGGCGCCAATGTCGTGATCAACGGTTTCGGCCCCGCGGACGAAATCGAGAAGGAGCGCTCGGGCATCGAAAAGGACTTCGGCGTCAAGGCGCTGTACTCCCCGGCCGACATGACCAAGCCGGCCGAGATCGCCGGGATGATCAAGCTCGCCGAGACCCAGCTCGGCTCCTGCGACGTGCTCGTCAACAACGCCGGCATCCAGCACGTTGCGCCGATCGAGGAATTCCCGCCGGAGAAGTGGGACCAGATCATCGCCATCAACATGACGTCGGCGTTCCACTCCATCCGCGCCGCGGTGCCTGGCATGAAGGCGCGCAAGTGGGGTCGCATCATCCAGACCGCGTCGGCGCATTCGCTGGTCGCCTCGCCGTTCAAGTCAGCTTACGTGACGGCGAAGCACGGCATCTCGGGCCTCACCAAGACCGTGGCGCTGGAGACCGCGACCTTCGGCATCACCTGCAATTGCATCTCGCCGGGCTATGTCTGGACGCCGCTCGTCGCCAAGCAGATTCCCGACACCATGAAGGCGCGCAACATGACCGAAGAGCAGGTCAAGCGTGACGTGCTGCTCGCGGCGCAGCCGACGAAAGAGTTCGTCACCGTCGAGCAGGTGGCGTCGCTGGCGCTTTATCTCACCAGCGATGCCGCGGCCTCGATCACCGGCGCCAACCTCCCGATCGACGGCGGGTGGACTGCCGAATAATGGAATTGCTCAACCGGGCGCTCCGCCGCCCCAGCGCATCGAAGAACCCGTCCAAGAAGTCGCCAACGGCAAAGGACGGCAAGAAGAAGATCAATCTTGCGCTGCAAGGCGGCGGTGCGCACGGCGCCTTCACCTGGGGTGTGCTCGACGAACTGCTCAATGACGAGCGCATCGAGATCGAGGGCATGTCCGGCACCTCGGCCGGCGCGGTGAACGCCATCATGGTCGCCGACGGGCTCGCCCGCGGCGGCCGCGAGGAGGCGCGCAAACGACTCGCCGATTTCTGGCGCGCGGCGAGCCGTGACGGCGATATGTCGACGCTCAACCGCGCCATCTCGGAGCGGCTGTTCTCGCTGATCCCGATCGCCGTGACGCCGTTCCAGCCGTGGTTCGACGCCATGTCGCGGATGCTGTCGCCCTACGACCTCAACCCGCTCAACATCAACCCGTTGAACGACCTGATCGTGCGCTTCGTCGATTTCGACGCGGTGAGAGGAAGCGGCATCCCGCTGTTCATCGCCGCGACCAATGTGCACACCGGGCGCCTGCGAGTGTTTCCGCGCGACCGGATCAACGCCGAGGCGGTGATGGCATCAGCCGCGCTGCCCTTCGTGTTCCGCGCCGTCGAGATCGAGGGCGAGCCCTACTGGGACGGCGGCTACACCTCGAACCCGCCGATCTATCCGTTCTTCCGCACCACCGAGACCGAGGACGTGCTGGTGGTGCAGATCAATCCAGTGGTGCGGACGGGCGAGCCGCATTCGGCGCAGGAGATCATGAACCGCGTCAACGAGATCACCTTCAACGCCTCGCTGATCGCGGAGTACCGCGCCATCGAGTTCGTGCGGCGGCTGATCGACGAGGGCGCGCTGAAGCGCGGCATGGGTCCCGGCGAATACCGCCGCATCAACGTGCACCGGGTCGACCTGGGCTTCATCGGGCGGAAGCTGACGCCGGCGAGCCGGCTCAACACTGATTTCGATTTCTTCGAGATGCTGCACCGCGCCGGCCAGCGCGCCGGGCGGCGGTTTCTCGATCAGCATTTCGACGATATCGGCGTGCGCAGCACCATCGACCTGCGCGAGCAGATGCGCGCCGAGCATAACGAGGACATGCCCGCGGGCATGGACCGGCTGACGAAGTAGCCCGGCCGTTACTGCGGCTCGAGCCCCGCAGACTTCGCCACCGCTCGCCATCGCGTCACTTCGTCGGCAATCAGCTTGCCGAACTCCTCCGGCGACGACAGCGCCGCCTCGGCGCCGATGTTTTCAAGCTGCTTCTTGACGGCGTCGCGCGCCAGCACCTCGGTCAGCGCCTTGTGCGACCTGGCGATCACATCGCCCGACACGCCGGCCGGATAGACGAAACCATACCAGCCGTTGACCTCGAAGCCCGGCATGCCGGATTCGATCATGGTCGGCACCTGGGCGAGCGATGGAAAGCGCCGGCCGGTCGCGACGGCGATCAGCTTCAGTTCGCCGGAGGCCACCTGGCCACGCACCGCATGGGCGAGATCCACCGCATACGCCACGTCCTTGCGCAGCAGCGCGGTGACCACCTCGCCCGTCGTGCGGAACGACACCGCCTGCGCGACAAGCCCGGCGCGCTGACGGAACAGCTCGGCGGTGAGATGCTGGGTCGAGCCGGTGCCGACGGTGGCGTAGTTGTATTTGCCCGGCTCTTTCCTGATGACCTCGATCAGGCCCTGCAGATCGTTGGCCGGAAAGTCCTTCTGCGCCACGATCGCAATGGCCGAGTTCGCAATGATGCCGACCGGCGCGAAATCCTTCACGGCGTCGTAGGGCTGCGCCTTGATCATCGCCGCCGCCACCGTGTGGCCGGTCGAGATCATCAGCGCGCTGGTCCCGTCCTTCGGGCCTTTCGCAACGATGTCGGCCGCAATGGTGCCGCCGGCACCCGGCTTGTTCTCGACGACGATGCGTTGGCCGAGCACCTCGCCCAGCGGCTCGGCGACGATCCGGGTCGCGACATCGGTGCCGCCGCCGGCGCCAAAGCCGACCATGATGCGGATCGGCCGCGACGTCGAGGCGTCCTGCGCGGCGGCCGGGATGACGGAAAGCGCAAAAAGCGACGCAATGGCAAGCGCCATTCTGGCCGGACTTGCAGCCATGATCTCCTCCCGAATTGCTCCGGCTTTGCCGCCGGTTTGCGAACCACCAGCAAACGCGCGCGGCATCGTCCGGTCAAGCAGGAGCTGTGCTAGAGTGCTGCGATGAAATCGCCGCTGGTCTCCGCCACGGTCAAAACCGCGCGGCTCGACATCGTCGTGGCCGACATCACGACGCTTGCGCTCGATGCCATCGTCAACGCGGCCAACACGTCCTTGCTCGGCGGCGGCGGAGTCGACGGCGCGATCCATCGCGCCGCCGGGCCGGAGCTCAAGTCGGAATGCCGGACGCTCGGCGGCTGCAAGACCGGCTCGGCGAAGATCACGCGCGGCTACCGGCTGCCAGCCGGCCATGTGATCCATGCGGTCGGGCCGGTGTGGCAGGGCGGCGGCAGCGGCGAGGACGATCTGCTGGCGTCGTGCTACCGCACCTCGCTGGAGCTGGCCTTTGCCCGGCGGCTGCGCTCGGTGGCATTTCCGGCGATCTCGACCGGCGTCTACGGCTTTCCGGCCGACCGCGCGGCGCGCATCGCGGTCGACACCGTGGTGGCGGAGATCGAGGCCGGCGCGCGCGGCCTGGAGCACGTGGTGTTCTGCTGCTTCTCGGACGAGTCAGCCGAGCACCACACGGAGGCTTTTCGCGGGCGCGGCCTCGCGTGATTCGCTAGACCTTCGGATCGACGTCGAGGCGCACAACCAGGCCCGCGAGCGCCGAAGACGCCGCGGGATAAAGCTTCATCACCGCGGGGTCATGCCCCGGCACGATGTGATTGCGTGACGACGCGAGCCGCTTGAGCGTCTCGTAGCCCTCCAGCACCTCGCCGAGATTGTAGGTGGTCGGGAAGATCCTGGCCTCGTCGAGATGCGGATAGAGATGCACCGCGTCGGCCGCGAGCATCACCGTGCCGCGCTTGGTCTTCACGCGAATGCTCTGCAGGCCCATGGCATGGCCGCCGACGTGATGCAGCGTGATGCCCGGCGCAAGCTCGCTCACGCCGTCATGGAACGTGACGCGGCCGGCGAACAGCTTCCGCACCATCGACACCACGTAGTCCTCTTCGTAGGAGAAGCGGAGCTGCTTGTGGCACATGCAACGGCCGGTGCAGTAGTTCATCTCCTTGTCCTGGACGTGATAGCGGGCGCGCGGAAACAGATCGACGTTGCCGCAGTGGTCGTAATGCATGTGGCTGATGATGACGTCCTCGACCTTGTCGGGATCGATGCCGAAGCGCTTCAGCGCCTCGCCGACCGGCGTGATGATGGTGCGGCCGCGCTTGCTCCCGACCGGCTGGTCGAAGCCGGTGTCGACGATGAAGGTGCGCTTGTCGTTGCGGATCACCCAGACGAAGTAGTCGAGCGGCTGCAGCACGTCGTGCGGATCGCCGCCGATGTAGTTCTCCGCGGCCTTGCGCTGATGCTCGGCGTAGCGGACGGCGAAAACCTCCCAGATGTCGTCGCTCATGATTTTATGTTCCCTCTATCAGCGGTCATTCCGGGGCGCGAGCGCAAGCTCGCGAACCCGGAATCCATAACCACTGCTGCGGAGTATGGATTCCGGGTCCGGCGCTTCGCGCCGTCCCGGAATGACCGGGGCAACAATTGCCACACCAAACGATTCCTCAAGACTTCTTCGCCGCGCGCATGGTCACGCCGGCGCGCTTCTCGACGGTCTTGGCCAATTCCGTGAAGTCCGACTGCTCGCCGTTCTCCTTCATGGCCGCCTCCCACAGGCTGCCGACGGCTTTCGCCACCTCCACCGGAATGCCGTAGTCCTCGGCCTCCGCGAGGAACAGCCGCACGTCCTTCACCATCAGCGCCATGCCGAAGCCGTAGTCGAACGTGCCGGGCAGCACCGAGCGCGGAAACTTCTGCGTGGTCGCGGTGTTCATGCCGCTGCCGGCATTGATCACGTCGCACATCAGGCTCGGATCGAGGCCGGCCTTGACGCCCATGGCGATCGCCTCCGAGCTCGCCGCCATGCCGGTGGCCGACAGGAAATTGTTGGCGAGCTTCATGCTCTGCGCCATGCCGGGCTTGTCGCCGCAGTAGAACACCTTGCCGAACACCTCGAGCGCCGGCTTCACCAGCTCCACCTCGTCCTTCGGCCCGGACGTCATGACGGCGAGCGTGCCCTTCTCGGCGCCGGCGACGCCGCCGCTCACCGGGCAATCGATCTGCACGATGCTGCGCTGTTTCAGAATTTCGGCGGTCTTGATCGCGGCGCGCGAGCCGGTGGTGGAGAGATCGATGTAGCGGCGGACACGGTTGCCGCGGGTGAGGCCGTTCTCGCCGTTGACGACCTTCATGCCGATGTCGAGCGAAGGCAGACTCGTCATCACGGTCTCAACCCGGCTCGCCACGTCGGCCGGTGAGCTCGCGGCCTGCGCGCCGAGCGCCACCAGCGTGTCCATCGCCTCCTTGCGGGTGTCGAACACCGTGAGCTTGTGGCCGGCCTCGACGAGGCGCCGGCTCATCGGGCCGCCCATGTTGCCAAGGCCGATGAATCCGATCTCCATTCCAACTCCTCCCAGATTGCTCTTGCGCGTGCCCGAGGCCGCCGTCGCGGCGCAGAGTGCCCGACCGCGGCGCGGCCGTCATCCGGCCGGTTGGCCCCCGAAATTCACGCATAGCTGCCTTCCGGCCGCCCACTTGGCAGAAATATTAAGCAAGCTTATGTTATCGTCACATATCATGATCAAACTTAGCAAAAACCGAGAAATCCTCTTTCTGATCAGCGACGTAGGCCGCCTGTTGCGAACCTATGCCGATCAGAAAGCCCGCCAGTTCGGCATGACCCGGGCCCAATGGGCCGTCCTGCTGAAGCTCGAGCGCCACGAGGGCGCGAACCAGTCCGATCTCGCCGAGTTCCTGGAGATCCAGCCGATCACCCTGACACGGCTGGTCGACCGGCTCTGCGACAGCGGCCTGATCGAGCGCCGCCCCGATCCGGCCGACCGCCGCGCCAAGCTCCTCTACCTGACCCCCGCGGCGCGGCCGCTGATCGAAAAGATTTCCGCCGAGGTCGAAGTGCTGGCCGACGAGATCCTGGCCGGCACCGACCCGCAGACGATGGACGCCGTGCTCTCGCAGTTCGGCATCGCCCGCGAAAACCTCAAACAGGCGATCGCGGGGAAGAGCCCGCACGACGCCAACAAAGACGTGAAGAAATATGGCTGAGCCCACTCTCAAGGTCGTAACCGAAGCGCCGGCCAGCGCCGACACGAAGCCCGACGCCGCGAAGGCGAAGGGCAAGTGGTTCTCGCGCAAGCGCCTGCGTACCATCCTGCTGGTCGTGGTGCCACTGATCGTGGTCGCGATCGGCGTCTTCATCTGGCTCGGCTCGGGCCGCTACATCTCCACCGACAACGCCTATGTCGGCGCGCAGAAGGTGCTGATCACCCCGGACATCTCCGGCAAGGTGCTGCACGTGATGGTGCGTGAAGGCCAGCACGTGAAAGCCGGCGACGAGCTGTTCGAGATCGATCCGCAACCGTTTCAATTGGCGCTGACCCAGGCACAGGCCAAGCTCGAAACCGCCCGCGCCGATCACGCCAACCTGATCGTGAACCTGCAGTCGCTCACCCGGCTGGTCGATCTGTCGAAGCAGGCGATCGACCTCAAGCAGCGCGACGTCGACCGCAAGGCGCAGCTTGCGAAAACCAATGCCGGCTCGCAGTCCGATCTCGACACCGCCATCACGGGGCTGGTGACCGCGCAGCTGCAGTCGCAGCTCGCGATCCAGCAGCGCAACACCACACTCAATCAGCTCCTGGGCGATCCGAACCTGCCGCTGGAGAAATTCCCGGCCTATCAGCAGGCGCAGGCCGCGCTCGATCAGGCGCAGCGCGACCTCAACCACACCATGCTGCGGGCGCCGATCGACGGCACCGCCACTCAAGTGGACAACATCCAGCTCGGCCGCTTCGTGATGGCCAGCACGCCGGTGTTCTCGGTGGTCGACGACGCCGCGCCGTGGGTCGACGCCAACCCGAAGGAAACCGACATCACCTATCTGAAGATCGGCCAGCGCGCCCAGGTGATCGTCGACACGTTCCCGGACCGCACCTTCTGGGGCACCGTGGTCGCGGTGAGCCCCGGCACCGGCTCGCAGTTCTCGATCCTGCCGGCGCAGAACGCCAGCGGCAACTGGGTCAAGGTGGTGCAGCGCGTGCCGGTGCGCATCCAGCTCGACCGCGACCCCGCCTTGAAGGGGCTGCGCGCCGGCATGAGCGTGACGGTCGATATCGACACCAAGACGCAGGCCCTGCCGCCGCGCGTTGCCGCGGCGCAGGATCCGCAACAGAACGACACCAGGCCATGATCCGCCTCGCCGCCGGGATGTCGCCTTCGGCGCGCCGCACGATGCTGACGGTCTGCGCCATGACCGCCACCATCATGCAGGCGCTCGACACGACGGTGGCGAACGTCGCGCTGCCCTATATGCAAGGCAGCCTCTCGGCTTCGCTCGACCAGATCAACTGGGTGCTGACGTCTTACATCGTCGCCTCCGCGATCATGACGGCGCCGATCGGCTGGATGTCGGACCGGTTCGGGCGGAAGCGCCTGTTCGTGATCTGCTCGGCGGGCTTCACGGCGGCGTCGATGCTTTGCGCCATGTCGCAGGACATCGGCGCCATGGTGACGGCGCGGCTGCTGCAGGGCGCCTTCGGCGCCGCGCTGGTGCCGCTGTCGCAATCGGTGATGCTCGACTCCTATCCGCCCGAGCAGCGCGGCCAGGCCATGGCGATCTGGGGCATGGGCGTGATGCTCGGCCCGATCATGGGCCCGACGCTGGGCGGCTTCCTCACCGACCAGTACTCGTGGCACTGGGTGTTCCTGATCAACCTGCCGGTCGGCATCGTCACCGTGCTGGGCCTGCTCGTGTTCATGGACGAGACCAAGAAGCAGGATCACCTGCGCTTCGACTGGTTCGGCTTCATCTCGCTCGCCATCGGCATCGGCGCGCTGCAGTTGCTGCTCGACCGCGGCGAGCAGGTCGGCTGGTACGACTCTGCCGAGATCGTCACCGAGACCATCATCTCGGCGGCGGGCTTCTATTTCTTCTTCGCGCATTCGCTGACCACCGATCAGCCGTTCGTGCGCTTCGAGATGTTCAAGGACCGCAACTTCGCGGCCGCCTGCCTGTTCATGTCGGTGATCGGCGTCGTCTTGTTCGGCGTCATGGCGCTGATCACCCCCTTCATGCAGAACCTGCTCGGCTATCCGATCATGACGGCGGGCTACCTGCTCGGCGCCCGCGGCGTCGGCACGCTGATCTCGATGATGATGGTCGGCCGGCTGATGAAGTTCGTCGAGCCGCGAACCTTGGTCGGCATCGGACTGGCGATCTCGGCGGTGACGCTCTACGAGATGATCAACTTCACCACCGACACGTCGGCCAGAACCATCGTGATTCTGGGCGTGATCCAGGGCTCGGGGCTCGGCCTCGTGTTCGTGCCGCTGTCGACGGTGGCGTTCACCAGCCTGCCGGGGCACCTGCGCACCAGCGGCACGTCGATGCTGACGCTCGTGCGCAACATCGGCAGCTCGGTCGGCATTTCCATGGTGATCGCGAACCTCACCAGCACGACCACGATCATGCATGCGCGGCTGACCGAGCATGTGACGCCGTTCAACAACGCGCTGCAGCAGGCCGGCTCGATGCTCGACATGGCGACCGATCAGGGGCGCGCGCTGCTCGACATGATGGTGACGCAGCAGGCGACGATCATCTCGTACGACAACACGTTCAAGCTTTTGATGCTGCTGACCTTGGTGTCGTTGCCGCTGGTGCTGGCGATCGGCAAGGCGCGGGCGAAGCCGGCCGGTGGTGCACCTGAAGTGCATGCGATGGACTGAGGTTGTCTTGCGCTACTCCCTCCACGTCATGCCCGGCCTTGTGCCGGCCATGACGGCTGCACGAGTGGTGCGCTGAGCCGCTAACGCTTGAATTCCGCTCTGATTTTGGCCGAGTGCTCGCCCACACCCGGCACCGGGCCATAACGCCGCGGCGCACCCTCGCGCTGCGCGGCAGGTGCCGGATAGTGCAGCACGCCGCTCGGCGAGCCCACATCGATCCGCCGCAGATGCGGGTGATGCGCCAATTCCCCGGGCCCGTTCACCCGCCCGAACGCGATATCCGCCGCCGCAAGCTTCTGCTGCAACGCCTCCACATCCAGCGCGCCGAACGCCGCCGCGACCCTGCCGTCGGTCTCGGCGCGGCGCTTCACCCGCTCGATGTTGGTGGCGAAGTTCGGATCGGCGGCCAGCGCTTTGTCGCCCAGCACCTTCTCGGCCAATATCCGCCACTCGCGGTCGCTCTGGATCGAAATCAGAATGTCGGCGCCGTCCCGCGTCTTGAACACGCCGTAGGGCGAGATCGAGGTGTGCGCCAAGCCGATGCGCTTGGGCGGCGAGCCGCCCTCGTGCTGTAGCAGCGGCACCGTCATCCAGTCGGCCATGGCGTCGAACATCGACACCGAGATGGACGTGCCGTCGCCGGTGCGGCCGCGCGCGATCAGCGCTTCGAGAATGGCTTCATAGGCGTTCATGCCCGAAGCAATGTCGCAAACCGACACGCCGACCCGCGACGGCGCCTCCGGCCCGCCCGTTACCGACGCCACGCCGGCCTCGGCCTGGATCAGCATGTCGTAGGCCTTGCGCTGGGCATACGGCCCGGTCTCGCCATAGCCCGACACCGAGCAGACGATGAGCTTCGGATAATCGCGGCGCAGCCGCTCGACCGCGAAGCCGAGCTTCGCCACCGAGCCAGGCTTGAGGTTCTGGATGAACACGTCGGCCTTGGCGAGCATGGCTTCGAGCAGCGCCTTGTCGTCGTCCTTCGTGAGATCCATCACGACGGATTCCTTGCCGCGGTTGAGCCAGACGAAATAGCTCGACTGCCCGTTGGCCAGCGCGTCGTAGCCGCGGGCGAAATCGCCCTCCGGCCGCTCGATCTTGATGACGCGCGCGCCGGCATCGGCGAGACGGCACGAGCACATCGGCGCGGCCACGGCCTGCTCCAATGCGACGACGAGAATGCCTTCGAGGGGAAGCGGCATGTTCAGTACGACCGCGGCAAACCGAGCACGTGCTCAGCGATGTAGGACAGCACCAAGTTGGTCGAGATCGGCGCCACCGTATAGAGCCGCGTCTCGCGGAACTTGCGCTCGATGTCGAACTCCTCGGCGAAGCCGAAGCCGCCGTGGGTCTGCACACACATGTCGGCCGCGGCCCAGGAGGCCTCGGCGGCGAGCTGCTTGGCCATGTTGGCCTGCTCGCCGCAGTCCTCGCCGGCCGCGTAGAGCCGCGCGGCCTCGTGCACCATCAGCTCGGCGGCGCGCATCTGCATGTAGGCCCGCGCGATCGGAAACTGCACGCCCTGGTTCTGGCCGATCGGCCGGTTGAACAGCACGCGCTCCTTGGCATAGGCCGACGCCTTCTCGATGAACCACTTGGCGTCGCCGATGCACTCCGACGCGATCAGGATCCGCTCGGCGTTCATGCCGGCGAGGATGTAGCGGAAGCCCTTGCCTTCCTCGCCCACCAGACTGTCCGCCGGGATCTTCATGTTGTCGAAGAACACTTCGGTGGTGGCGTGGTTCATCATGGTGCGAATGGGCCTGATGGTGAGGCCCTTGCCCTTGACGGCACGCATGTCCACGAGAAACACCGACAGCCCGTCGGTGCGCGACTTGGCCTGCTCGCGCGGCGTGGTGCGCGCCAGCAGCAGCATCAGGTCGGAATGCTCGGCGCGCGAGGTCCATATCTTCTGGCCGTTGACCACGTAGCCGCTGTTGCCGTCCTTCATCGCCGTGGTGCGGAGCGACAGCGTGTCGGTGCCCGAGGTCGGCTCGGTGACGCCGAACGCCTGCAGCCGCAGCGCGCCCGACGCGATGCCCGGCAGATACTGCTGCTTCTGCGCGGCGCTGCCGTGCCGGAGCACGGTGCCCATGGTGTACATCTGCGCGTGGCAGGCCGCGCCGTTGCAGCCCGCGGCGTGGATCTCCTCCATGATCGCGGCTGCGGCCGGCATGGTGAGGCCTGAGCCGCCGTACTCTTCCGGGATGAGCGCGCCAAGGAAGCCTGCCTTGGTCAGCGCCTCGACGAACTCTGTCGGATAGGCGCGCTCGCGGTCGACCTTGCGCCAGTACTCGCCAGGGAACTCCGCGCACAGCGCACGCACAGCTTCGCGGATCGGCGCCAGCTCAGCGTCGTGCGGAGCTGCGGTCATCACCGCACCTCGGCGCGGCCGTTGTTCATGACCACGACGTTCCGATCGGGCACCGAGGCGCGGAAGCTCACGACATTGCCGTCGCGCCACATCTCGGTGCGGATGGTCTCGCCCGGAAACACCGGCGACGAGAAGCGGCCGCCGAACGAAGCGACGCGCGCGGGGTCGTAATCGAACACGCTCTTCAGCAGCGCATGGCCGACCACGCCGAAGGTGCCGAGCCCATGCAGGATCGGCTTCGGAAAGCCCGCGGTCTTGGCCATGTCCGGGTCGATGTGCAGCGGATTGCGGTCGCCGGACAGCCGGTAGATCGCGGCCTGCTCGGGGCGGGTGCCGAGATCGCAGACGAGATCCGGCTTGCGATCCGGGATCGGATGCACCGGCGGGCTCTCGCGCAGCGGGCCGCCGAAGCCGCCGTCGGCGCGGCAGAACGTGGTCTGTGTCACGGTCGCGATCAGCGCGCCGGTCGCCTTGTCGGTCACCTTGCGCTCGGCATAGACCAGAGCGCCCTTGCCCTGGCCCTTGTCGATCACCTCGGTGACGCGGGTCTTGCCGACGACAGTGCCGGTGGGCGTCAGCGGCTGATGCAGCGTCACGCTCTGCTCGCCGTTGACGATCCGAACCCAGTCGATGCCGGTGTCGAGATCGCGCACCCAGAAGCCCGGATAGGCGAGCATGGCGGCGTAAGTCGGCAGCGCCTTGAGGTTCTTCTCGTAGACGAAGTCGAGCTGCTTGAGATCGAGCGGGTCCTGGCCGAGGCCGACGCCCAGCGCGTAGAGGATCGTGTCCTTGTCGATGTAGGTGTGCTCGACGTCGGGAATCTTCAGCGCGAGCAGCTTGTCGTAGTTGATGGCCATTGTTTTACACCGGCGTCATTCCGGACGCCGCGTGAGCGGCGATCCGGAATCCATAACCCCAAAGTGGCGAATAGGCATGGACGGTACAACATCAAACAAGCTGTGGTTATGGATTCCGGGTTCGCGCCTTCGGCGCGCCCCGGAATGACAGCGTGTGTTAAACAATG
>CAKZHN010000367.1 GCA_936924235.1 uncultured Rhodoplanes sp.
CGCGCGTGTGAATGTTAATAACATTTACATAACTAGATCGGGGTAGTCCGGGTGTCAAGGGAGGCCCGAAAATTCAGCTGCGGCCTGCAGTCTCAGGGATTCCGGCCTCAAGAATCGGCCGGGCGCCGCTACGCCTCGGACAGGCCGAGTCCGCGCAGATATAGGAGCACGCCGGCCTCCAGCAATTCCTCGGGCGTCATCGGCAGCTTGCGGCTCGCCGTGTCGCCGCGGCCGAACAGCGAGGCGATACCGTGCGACAGCGCCCAGATGTGCAGCGCCATCATCATCACCGGCGGGCGGTTCTTGGCCGGCATGGTTGCGACCATCACCTCGGCCGCCTGGCGCAGCACGTTGAAGGCGCGCTCCCCGGCCTCGCGCAGCTCCGGATTGGCGTCAGGCGGAATGCCGGCCTCGAACATCGCCGAATAGTAGGCCGGCTCGGTGCGGGCGAACTCCAGATACGCCCTGCCGAGCCGATCGAACGCCTCGGACGGCTTGGGCTTGCCGTCGTTCCAGGCGCGGGTGAGCGCCTGCTCGAACTGATCGAAGCCGCGCTTGGCGACGTCGGACAGAAGCTCGTCGCGGTCGCGATAGTGGCGATACGGCGCGGCCGGGCTGACGCCGGCCCAGCGCGCAGCCTCCGCAAAGGTGAAGCCCGCCGGGCCCTTCTGAGCGATCAGCTCGAGCGCCGCGCGGATCAACGCTTCCTTCAGGTTCCCGTGGTGATAGCCGCGGGACTTGCCGCCGCCGCCGCCGTCCTTGGACCAGCTCATGTGAAGAGCATTTACATCAGGCCCGGCGGCGCGTCGACAGCGGCTTAGACACGGCCGGCTGAATCCTGGTCGGCCTTCATGGCGATACGCAGCGCCTTCGGAATGCGCTGCGCCCGCCCGCCCGACACGAAGGCCACCTGCACGGTCGCCTCGACCAGCGTCTCGGCGTCGCGATTGACCTGCTGATGCAGCACGATCGAGGCGCCCTTCACCTCATGCGGCGTGGTCACGACCTCGAGCAGATCGTTCATCCGCGCGGGTTTCCGAAAATCGATCTGCATGGCTCGCACCACGAACGCGAAGCCCGGCGCCTCCTTTGCCACCTCCTCGAACAACGCGCGCTGATCGAGGCCAAGGAGCCGCAGGTAATTGGTGCGGCCGCGCTCCATGAAGCGCAGATAGCTGGCGTGATAGACCACGCCGGAAAAGTCGGTGTCCTCGTAATAGACCCGCACCGGCTGAAGGTGCCGGCCGTCGCGGATCTCGCCGTCGAGTGCGAACGCCATCATCGCCAGCTTGCGCTCCCGATCGCGCGCTCCCAATTCCCGCCGTCGAAAGGCTTCGGCGACAGCGACGCAATATCGACGCCGTCGATGCAGCGCACGTTGACGTCGATCTTATCCGGATCGGAGCGCGGCACGTAGAACGGATGCACCCCGCACACGCGGCAGAACGTGTGCTTGGCGGTCTTGGTGCCGAATTGATAGGTCGAAAGCTCGGCTTCGCCGCCGATGCATTCGAACTGCTGCGGCGGTACGATGAGATGAAGAAATCCCTTCATGCCGCAGAGCGAGCAGTTGCAGGACACGGTGTCGGCGAGATCGCCGGAGACGCGGAAGCGCACCCGGCCGCAATGGCATCCGCCTTCGTAGACCTTCAGCATCGAAACTCTACTCGTCGTCCTGCGCAAACAATCCGAACTGCGACGCATCGCGCTTGGGCTCGTCGAGGCCGAGATGCTTGAAGGCGTGGCCGGTGATCAGCCGACCACGCGGCGTGCGCTGCAGGAAGCCCTTCTGAATGAGGAACGGCTCGATGATCTCCTCGATGGCGTCGCGCGGCTCCGACAGCGCGGCGGCGAGCGTTTCCACGCCAACAGGTCCGCCGCCGTAGTTCTCGGCGATGGTCGTGAGATAGCGGCGGTCCATCGCATCGAGTCCCGCGGCGTCCACTTCAAGTTCGAGCAGCGCCTTGTTGGCGAGCTTGCGATCCACGTTGTCGACCTTGCCGACATGGGCGAAGTCGCGCACGCGGCGCAACAGCCGTCCGGCGATGCGCGGCGTGCCGCGCGAGCGGCGCGCGATCTCGTTGGCGCCATCCTCGGTCATGCCGAGCCCGAGCACGCGCGCGCCGCGGTTGACGATCAGCTCGAGCTCCGCCTCGGTGTAGAAGTTGAGCCGCAGCGGAATGCCGAAGCGGTCGCGCAGCGGATTGGTGAGCAGGCCCGCGCGCGTGGTCGCGCCGACCAGCGTGAATTTGGCGAGATCGATCTTCACCGAGCGCGCCGCCGGGCCCTCGCCGATGATGAGGTCGAGCTGGAAGTCCTCCATCGCCGGATAGAGGACTTCTTCCACCGCCGGATTGAGCCGGTGGATCTCGTCGATGAACAGGACGTCGCGCTCTTCGAGGTTCGTCAGCAGCGCCGCGAGATCGCCGGCCTTGGCGATCACCGGCCCCGAGGTGGCGCGAAAGTTGACGCCGAGCTCGCGCGACACGATCTGCGCCAGCGTGGTCTTGCCCAAGCCCGGCGGGCCGACCAGCAGCACGTGATCGAGCGCCTCGTTGCGCGACTTCGCGGCCTCGATGAACACCGAAAGATTGGCGCGCGCCTGCTGCTGGCCGATGAACTCGGCGAGCCGCTGCGGCCGCAGCTTCATCTCCGCGATGTCTTCTTCGCGGCGCTCGGGGCTGACCATGCGCTTGGGCTGGGTCGCCACGCTAGTTTCCTTTCTCGCGGCTGTATTTGTTCGGCAGCAGCTCGCGGATGCTGACCGACTCAGGCCCGCCGGCCCCCGGCACGATGACCCGCGCGTCGCGGGCATAGTCCCAGATCAATTCGCGGCAGGCGCCGCAGGGCGACACCACCACGATCGGCAGGTCCTCGTCTTCCGGCGGCGGGTGCCGCACGGCGACGATGCTTTCGATGCCGGAGTCGCCGGCGACCGTGATGGCCTGGCCGAGCGCGACCGCCTCGGCGCAGATCGCCATGCGGCCGAGATAGGCGTCGAGGCTGACGCCCGTGAAAACCTTTCCGGAGCGGAGCCGGATCGCCGCGCCGACCTCCTGCCAGTCGTAGCGGTAGCGCTTGCGGATGGCATCGCAGGCAGCCTCGATCAGATCGCGATCGGCCTTCGACAATTTCGGCGGCGGAGGCGCCTTCAACGTTGCCGGCGCCTTTGCCGGCGGTTTCTTCGGTGCGCTCACTTCGACAGCTCCTTCAAGCCTTGCCGGATCAGCGTTGCGGTGTCGGCGCCCTCGCCCGCATTGCGACTCGCAGCAGAAATCGCGGCCGCGGCCTGCGGCTGGCCGTAGCCCAGGTTCACCAGCGCCGAAACCGCATCGAGGATCGGCTGCGGCGCGCGCTTCTCGGCGACCGAACCGGAAAGCTTGATCACCGCAGGATCAAGCTCCGAATAGGCCGGCGCCTTGTCCTTCAACTCGATCACCAGCCGCTCGGCCACTTTCGGGCCCACGCCCGGCGCGCGCTTGATCGCGGCCTTGTCGCCGATCGCGATCGCAGAAGCCAGCTCGCCGGGCTTGAAGGTGCCGAGCACCGACAAGGCCACCTTGGCGCCGACGCCCTGCACGGTCTGGAGGAGCCGAAACCACTCGCGCTCGGCGTCGCTCAAAAATCCGAACAGCCGGATCTGGTCTTCCCGGACGTATGTCTCGATGGCGAGCGTGGCGGCCTCCCCCGGCGCCGGCAGCGCCTGCAGCGTCCGCGTCGAGCATTGCACGAGGTAGCCCACGCCATGCACGTCGAGGACGATGAAATCCTCGCCGTAGCTGTCGATGACGCCTTTCAGCTTGCCGATCATGGGGGCTTGTTACCACGAATCGCCGGATCGAATTGCCGACCTAAGCATTGTATCCCCGGTTTGAAACGGGATGGCGGCCGACGTGGTCACGAAATCCAAGGACTTGCGGACCGGCCGCTCCGTCTGGGAGGCGACCCGCGCGCCGCCCGTGCCCCACCGGCGGCTGACGCGCGACGTCGAGGCCGACGTGCTGGTGGTCGGCGCTGGCATCACCGGCGCCATGGTTGCGGATGCCCTTTCGGCCGAAGGCTTCAAGGTCGTGGTGGTCGACCGGCGCGGGCCGGCCAAGGGCTCGACCACCGCCAGCACCGCGCTGGTGCAATATGAGATCGACACGCCGCTGATCAAGCTCGCGCCTCGCATCGGCAAGCGCGACGCAGTCCGCGCCTTCCGGCGCTCGCGGCTCGCGGTCGACGCGATTGCGGCACGGCTTGGCGAGCTCGGCGTCCGCGACATCGAGCGGCGCGATACGCTTTATCTCGCGGGCGACTTGCTCGATGCCGATGGGCTCACTCTCGAGTGCGAGGCTCGGCGCGCGGCAGGCTTTGCCTGCCGGATGCTCAGCCGCCGCGCATTGCGCGAGAACTTCGGCGTCCGCGCGGCCTGCGCGATCATGGGCTCCGGCGATCTCGTGATCGATCCGCGGGCCGCCGCCTGCGCGCTGCTGCGCGCCGCATGCGATGCCGGCGCCGCGATCTACGCGCCGGTCGACGTCACGGCGATCGACGCCAGGAAATCCCGCGTGCTGGCAACGTGCCAAAATGGCCGGAGCATTCGTGCCAAGCATCTGGTGTTCGCAACCGGTTACGAATTTCCCAAACCGGTGCCGCAACGCGGCCACAAGATCATCTCGACCTGGGCGATTGCCACCGCGCCGCAGCCGCGCAGGCTCTGGCCGTCGCAATGCATGATCTGGGAAGCAGCGGATCCGTATCTCTATGTGCGCACCACGCCCGACGGCCGCGTGATCTGCGGCGGCGAGGACGAGGATTTTTCCGACGAGGAGCAACGCAACGCGCTGATCGGTAAAAAGACCCGGATGCTTGAGCGAAAGCTCAAACGCCTGCTGCCCGGCATCGACAGCCGCGCCGATTTTGCCTGGGCCGGTTCATTCGGCCAGAGTTCGACGGGGCTGCCGACCATCGGGCCTATTCCGCGCATGCCGAACTGCTGGGCCGCGCTCGGCTATGGCGGCAACGGCACGACCTACTCGCGGATCGCTGCCGACGTCATCGCGGGCGCACTCGCCGGGCAGCCCGACGTCGACGCAAACCTCTATGGCTTTCGCCGCGCCAAACGATAGGTGCTGATTCGACTTCATTGAATCAGCACCGTCGCTCCTTGTCTTGCTTACATCGGTCTCACTTGAAGCATCTCATCTGAATGGTGGCTTCGCGCGATCGTGCGCCCCGGCCCCGCCCCCGAACGGGCTCGTACCCGGCCGCGCGTTCCTCTTGTCGTCGATCTTCTTCTTGGTGGCCGGAAGCAGCCCCTCGCGCTGGGCTTTCTTGCGCGCGAGCTTGCGCGCACGACGGACCGCCTCGGACCTTTCCCGGGTTTTGCGCTCGGAGGGCTTCTCGTAGGACCGCCGCTGCTTCATTTCGCGAAATACGCCTTCGCGCTGCATCTTTTTCTTCAATACACGGAGCGCTTGATCGATGTTGTTGTCGCGAACGAGTACCTGCAATGGACGTCCTTCTCTTTGGTTCGAGGAACGGCTTCGGAAACGGCGCGGGCATGCGCCGGCTTTGCTGTTGCCAAATGCTCTTGAGCGAACGCTCCCAACCCGCGGCACCGTTGTCCGGATGCGCGGTTCGCGGAACTATTCGCAAGCGTGAGTCGAAATCGATGCGGACGCGATATTTTCGCGTCGAGACTTCGCGACGTTAGGTGTCAGGCGGACGCAAGTCCAGGGAAATCGGCAGAATGAGCCGCGGCAAGCTCGCGGGATTCGATGTCGAGCGGAAACGCGCTCACCCCGGGTGCCGAAATACCGCGACATGCAGACTCAAACGCTGCTATGGATACGAATGGGCCCGACATTTCTCGCCGCCACTTTTTTTGGCGCTACGTTCCTGGGCGCCACCGTCATCGCGGACCAGCAGCCCACTCAAATCGGACCGCCGCAACCAGTCGTCACGCCGGACAGCATCAGAGCCGACCGCGAGAAGTTCGAGAGGGAATACAAGCTGAACACCAAGCGCCCATGGGACGGCATCTACCCAGCACGTCCTGCGGTGCCGGAGCCCGCGCCGTTGCCCAAAGCGGGGGAGCAGTAGCCGGACTATTGCGATGAATTTTCAGGACCGCGCATGAGCAGCTTCGACTACAACGCGCCCGCCGATCTGTTTCCCGCCCGCAGCAGGTCCGGACATCGCCCCGTCGGTTATCGCCGGTTCAATACCGCTGCGGAAGCCATCCGATTTGCCGTCGAGCAGATGCCTTCGGAGTTTCTGGATGGAACGGTGATGGAATCGGGAGACGAACGGGCCGACGGCTTTCGCATCAAATTTCTCTACGACAGCGAAGATTATCCGCTGCTCAGGAAATAGCGCGCCCTGGCCTCGGTGACACGAGGGTCTGATTCAACTTCGTTGAATCAGGCCCATCGCTCCTTGTCTTGCTTGGGCATGATCTTTTCCGAAAACCGCTTCACACTTTTCGGGATCACGCCCTAGTCGAGCACCGTCTGCCCGCCTTTTTCGGAGTCGTAGATCGAGACTTGAACGATCGGGTAAGCCTTCTTGATGTCTCGTCCAGCCTTCTCGGCATCGACCAGTTCGGTGAACGTGGCCTTGGTCTGACGGTCGACCTGCAATCGGAAGCGATTGAGCTGCAGACGCGCCTGATTGACCGGCGGAATGACCTCTTCGCCGGCCTCCTTCTTGGGCATGTTCATGGTGGCCACGGAGAGGCTCCTGTTGCACGTACTGTGAAAAACTTCACCGGTGAATGAACGACCGCTGCACGCGGCGCGCGCGCAAAGACGGCGTCAGTCGCATATGGGTACTGAATCAGTGACCGCCACTTCGGCGCAACGGCCGCATCGGCAAATACATGTCTTCCGAACTTGTCGCTTCGTTGAGGTCGCATTCAAGCACGTTGCGCTCGAACCCTTCCTGCTCGCTCTTGATGCGATAGCGGCGATCGATTGCGCGGAGTTCTTCCGGCATTTGTCGTGTCACCTTGAAAAGCCCAACCTTGGCGCCGACCGGCTTGTATTCAACCGCTTGGCCGACGGCGAACTTAAAGGACATGGGAGAGCCTTTCTCTCGATGGCTGACGGGCTGCTGCCGGGGATGCTAAAGCGGTGATCTGATCGGTATCGAACATAGCCGAGGCCGACCGTGCGCCCACGAGTCACATTACTACCCGGTGCCTGGCGGCGCTGCCATCACAATCATCCGGCGCGATTTTTCAGCCATGTCACTTTGTTCGTGATATGTCGACGGAAACCGGGCACGCCTTCATGAAAGAACAGAAAACCAAGCTGCAACTGGAGGCGTTGATCCTGGAACGCGCGCAGACCACGATGCAGGTTGAAGAAGTCACCGTCTTCGGCGTCGGCAGCCAGTGGCAGGCCACGTTCTCGGCCAAGCCACATCTGATGATGCCCTATGGCGCGCTGTTTCGCGCCATCGTCGCCGAAATGCGCGAACTCTACGACCTGCATCGCGTTGCGTAGGCCGGCAGATCCGCCCGGTTATTGACGCGGGGAACCCGTCAGCTTGTAACTTTCGACGCAAACACCTATACAGCGCTATCGATATTGGCCGGACAACCTGGGCCGCCTGTTCCGTCACTGACGGGCCGCACGTTTCAGACACGCTCAAATCGACACTCTGGGAAGATTGGCCGCAACGCATGTGTGCCAAATCCCTCGTGCACGCCCACAGCGAAGGAACACCTCCATGACTCCAGGCACCGTGAAATTCTACAACGAGCAAAAAGGCTTCGGCTTCATTCAGCCCGATGACGGCCAGAAGGACGTTTTCGTTCACGCCACCGCGCTGGAGCGCGCCGGCATTCAAAGCCTGCGTGAAGGACAGAAGGTCAGGTTCGACACACACAGCGATCCGCGCAGCGGCAAGATCGGAGTCGGCGCGATCGAACTCGCCTGACGCGACAGCGTGCGATGCCGCCGCTTTCACAGCGGCGGTTTCTCCCATCCGGAGGACGTGCCATGCGCCTTTTCATGTTCAAGTCGGAGAGCAATCGCGAGCTTCATGCGCTTGCGGGCGATCCCGGCGGCAGACAGCTGCCATCACGACATGGCCCTTGGACCGCGGTCGGCGTTGTCCGCGAGGACACCGATCCGCCGCACAAGATGAGCCGTGAGATCATCGAAAAGAGCATCGCCGATCAAGGCTTTCAGCTCTACAAAAAACGAATTGCCGCTGCTGGCTAGCCGTCGAGGCAGTCTCTTGGCGGACTTTCAAAATCGTCCGAACTTGGCTGAGCAGGAGCGCGAAAAGCGGACTGAAATTTTGACAAGCCGGCATCCTGACTTGGATTCAACTGACCGCGCCTGGACGAAAACTCTAAACGGGTACCGGGAGCCCAGCCATTTTCGCAGCATCATCGAGCTGTCGATCACGGTATTCCCGCTTGCCGCACTCTGGACGACGGCCTGGTTCATTTACTGGCTTGGATATTGGTGGGTTTCCTTGCTGATCACCGTTCCAACGGCTGGGTTTCTGGTCAGGCTTTTCATGATTCAACATGACTGCGGGCACGGCGCTTTCTTCCGGCGCCGCTGGGCCAATGATTGGGTCGGCCGCATCATCGGCGTTCTCACGATGACGCCGTATGACCATTGGCGCGGCACCCACGCCGTTCATCATGCCACCACCGGCGACCTCGGACGCCGCGGCACGGGCGACGTCGATACCCTCACGGTGCGCGAGTACTTTGCGCTGCCGCGCAAGAGCCGGTTGAGATACCGGCTGTATCGCAATCCGATCGTGCTGTTCGGTCTTGGGCCGACCTATCTGTTCCTGCTGCGGCACCGTTTGCCGATCGGGCAATGGCGCGGCTGGCGGCCTTGGATCAGCACGCAAGCGACCAACGCGGCGATTGCCCTGATCGCGGCGGCGCTCATCTCGGTGATCGGAATGAGGGCGTTTCTACTTGTTCATCTGCCCACGATGATCTTCGCTGCCACCGCGGGCGTGTGGCTGTTCTATGTTCAACACCAGTTCGAAAGCACTGTCTGGAGCGAGAGTCCGGACTGGGATCATCATCATGCGGCCTTGCATGGCTCCTCGCACTACGATCTGCCGCCGGTGCTGCGCTGGTTTTCCGCCAATATCGGCATGCACCACGTCCACCACCTTTGCAGCCGCATTCCGTTTTACCGGCTGCCGCGCGTGCTGAGCGATCATCCCGAACTGCGAACCGTCAGCCGACTCACTCTTCTGCAGAGCCTTCGATGCGTGCCTCTCGCGCTTTGGGACGAAGCGGAGCAGCGGCTGGTCACCTTCCGCGATGCTCCATATTGCGCGGCAACTGTTGCGGCGCGGCTTTGATGCCTGAGGGCATGATCCCGAAAAGTGTGAAGCGGTTTTCGGAAAAGCCCCTGCCCTGACAAGACAAGGAGGCGACGGGTGTGATTCAACGAAGTTGAATCACACCTGGCTTGCGGCCGAGCGGAGCTTGGCGGTCAGCGCTGCGCTCTGCCGATGGTGGGCGTGGCACACCGCGATGGCGAGCGCATCGGCCGCATCGTGCGTCGGCGGATCGGCCTTGGGCAACAGGACGCGGAGCATCACCCGGATCTGCTCCTTCTCGCAGTGGCCGGCGCCGACGATGGTCTTCTTCACCAGGTTGGGCGCGTATTCGGCGACCGAGATGCCCGAGCGCGCCGGGATGAGCAGCGCCACGCCGCGGGCCTGGCCGAGCTTCAAGGTGGCGTTGGCGTCCTTGTTGACGAAGGTCGCCTCGACGGCCGCCTCGTCCGGCGTGTAGTCATCCACAACCTTGGTCAGCCCGTCGTGGATCGTCACCAGCCGCTCGGCGAGGCTCGCCTTGTCGCTGGTCGCGACCGAGCCGCAGGCGGTGAAGATCAGGCGGTTGCCCTCGACCTCGATGATGCCCCAGCCGGTGCGGCGAAGGCCGGGATCGATGCCGAGGATACGAATCAGGCGGGTCATGCGGCCTCGTTGATAGCCGTCCGGACGGCAAGCGGCAAAGCATCCGCATGGCCGCTCCCCGCTCTCCCCAATCGTAAGCCGCGCGTCCGGCTGCTATGGAGTAGCCGCCGGGAACTCAAAGTGATCGAACTTCCAGACAGCGCCACATTTGCGGCCGCAATTGCCGAGCCGCGCATCTATGCCGCGATGGCGGTCGCGGCATTGGCCGGCGTCACACGCGGCTTCTCGGGCTTCGGCGGCGCGATGATCTACATGCCGCTGGTGTCGGCGATCTACGATCCGCGCATCGCCGCAGTCACAGTACTGCTGGTCGATCTGGTGTCCGCGACACCGTTTGCCATCCCGGAGATGCGCCGCTGCACCTGGCGCGAGGTGGCGCCGCTGTCAATCGCGATGGCGCTCGGACTGCCAGTCGGCGTCTGGCTTCTGATCGTGCTCGACCCGATCGTGCTGCGCTGGGGCATCGCGATCGTGGTCTTGAGCCTGGTGCCGATGCTCGCGTCGGGCTGGCGCTATCACGGCCCGCCGCGCCTGCCGCTGACGATCGGTGTCGGACTGTTCTCCGGCGTTTCCGCCGGCGCGGTGCTGATCGCAGGCCCGCCGGTCATTCTCTACTGGCTCGGCGCCGGCAGCAGCCCGAAGACATTGCGCGCCAACCTCATGGTGTTTTTCATGATCTGCGACGTGCTGCTGGTCGCGATCTTCGGCCATGAGGGACTGTTCGAGGCCCGGCCGTTGGCGCTGTCGGTGCTGCTCGGGATTCCCTACCTCGTCGGCATGGCAATCGGCTCGCGCTTCTTCCACGGCGCCTCGGAGCGGCTCTACCGCACCATCGCATACGCGATCATCACGCTTGCGGCTCTCGTCAGCCTGCCGGTGCTCGACTCCCTGCTGCGCTGAAGGTTAGCATCCGCGCCGCCATGCCGGGTTCCCACTCATCGCCAGCGCGCAAACGCCGGGCCGTCATCATTGGCGGCTCCATGTCAGGTCTTTTCACCGCGGCCTTTCTGCGCCAGATCGGCTGGGAGTGCGACGTCTACGAGCGCTCCGGCGTCGAGCTGGTCGGCCGCGGCGCCGGCATCACCACGCATCCGGAGCTGCTTGCCGCGCTTGAGGCGAGCGGCGCAGGCACCCGTGACCTCGGCATCGAGGTGCCCAAGCGCATCGCGCTCGATCGGAACGGCCGCGTCACCGACGAGCGGCCGCTGCGGCAGATCCTGACCTCATGGGACCGGCTGCAGAGGCTGCTTCGCGAGACCATCGATCCGGCGCACTACCATCTCGGCTGGGCGTTCGAGCGCATTGAGCAGGACGGCCACGGCGTCCGCGTGCACTTCAACGGCGGCCGGGTCGAGAATGCCGACATCCTGGTCGGTGGCGACGGCATCCGCTCCTCGGTGCGCGGCGAGGTCGCGCCGGAGCTGCAGCCCAACTATGCCGGCTATTACATCTGGCGCGGCGCGCCCAACGAGGCCGATCTCGCGCCGAAGACTTTGAAAGAGATTTTTCCTTATTTCTGCTTCTACCTGCCGCCGCGGCAGGAGGTCATCACCTACCCCATTTCGGGCTTCAACAACGACCTGCGGCCCGGCCACCGCCGCTACAACTTCATCTGGTACCGCGTGGCCGACGCCGCGAAGCTCCGCGAGATGAACGTCGACGAGAACGGCCATCAGCACGAATTCTCGGTGCCGCCGCCGCTGATCCGCAAGGATTTGATCGACGAGATGTACGCCGACGCGCGCGACATCATGCCGGAGGTGATGCTGGATTGCGTGATGACGATGAAGCAGCCCTTCATCACGCCGATCTACGATTTCACCGCTCCAAGCATCGTGTTCGGGCGCGTGGCGATGGTCGGCGACGCCGCGGCGAATGCGCGGCCGCACATGGGTTTCGGCGTCGCCAAGGCGGGTGGCGACGCACACGCGCTGGCCAACGCGCTGCGCGACCACGACGACATCGACACCGCGCTGAAGGCCTACAACGCCGAGCGCCAGCCGATCGGCAACACCATCGTCATGCACAGCCGCAAGCTCGGCACGCACATGGGCGTGAACCTCAAGACCGAGGAAGACCGCCGCATGCATGAGCTGCTGCAGGACGACGGCGCGATGATGGACTGGATCGCGGTGCCGAACTTTTTGGACGCTTACAAATGAGCGTTAGCCAATGAGCGATCTACCGAAACCCGATTTTGCCCGCAACATGCGGATCGTCGGCTATTCCGATCAGGGCGGAAGGCCCGACGGCGTGCAGGTGATGGTGCATCGCGGCCACGCCTACATCGGCCACATGTTCTCCAAGGGCTTCTCCATCGTCGACGTCCGCGACCCGAAGAATCCCAAGCCCGCGAACTATCTCGCCGCTCCGCCCGGCACCTGGAATATCCATCTGCAAGCCCACGACGACTTGCTGCTTGTAATCCACGCCAAGGACATGTTCGCCGCCGCGGAATTCGCCGACGAGAAGGCCTACTACAAGGGACAGCTCGGCAAGGTGGTTGGCACCGCGGAAGCAAAGCCGAAAGCCGCGCGCGACTGGTCGGCCGGGCTTGCGGTCTACGACATCGCGAAACCCGCCGAGCCGCGCCGCATCGGCTTCATGCCGGTGGAAGGCGGCGGCATTCATCGCGCCGGCGGAGGTGGCGGAGATTCCCTCCACCTCCAGCGCCTCTTCCTCCAGCAGGCGGTCGAGGACGCCCCAGGTGA
>CAKZHN010000368.1 GCA_936924235.1 uncultured Rhodoplanes sp.
GACTTCCTGTGGCTTACCGGTTGGATGCTTGCCAACCCCCTGGTCTCGCCGTAAGTAAGTGGTGCTTACGGTTGAATCACCGGGTGTGCCGCGTTCGGGCCTCCGGCGCGTTGGTCAGCGATTTCGCCCCTCAGGAGACATTGGGGAACCGCTTACCGGCGTTACGCGACCAGTCCTCCGCCCTGCGCCTCGGCGCGATTGGGGCAGCCGGTCGAAGCCGAGACCCTTGTTCAGGACACCGGAAATGACGCGGTAACGCGTCCTGGCGCAGCTTCGCCCGGACGCGACGTGACCGCGGCGGCCGCAGGCGAACGACCGGTGGCGCGGTGCGCCGCCGCCCTCCAACGGGTCGAGGTCATGCCCGAAGCGTTTTTCAAGGTCCGTCGAGAGCGCAGCTCGCAACATTGCGCGCGCGCTTGCCGCCGGCCCAACACCGCGCCTTGGCGTGGCTTAGTGACCCGCCCTTCCACCGACAGATCAGGCCCGTCCCTTCTCGCGCTGCCCCATGACGGCGGCTGCGAGCCGACGCGCCGTAAAGAGACAGTTCAATGGCCAACAAGATGCTTATCGACGCGACCCATCCGGAGGAGACCCGGGTGGTCGTGCTGCGCGGCAATCGCGTCGAGGAGTTCGATTTCGAAACCGCGCATCGCCGCCAGCTTCGCGGCAACATCTATCTAGCCAAGGTCACTCGCGTCGAGCCGTCGCTGCAGGCGGCCTTTGTCGAGTACGGCGGCAACCGCCACGGCTTCCTGGCGTTCTCGGAAATCCATCCGGACTACTACCAGATCCCGGTGGCCGACCGGCAGGCGCTGCTCGAGGACGAGGCGCGCGCCGCCCGCGAAAGCGACGAGGATGAAGGCGGCGGCGACGGCCGTCGCAGCAGCGGCCGCCGCCGCAGCCGCAGCCGGCATCGCAGCCAGAGCCGCAACAACGAGACGGTCCGCAGCCAGCCGGTGAACGGCGAAGAGGCCGCGCACGAGACCGGCGACCTTCCGCCGCAAGACTACGCAGCGGGCGAGCCGCAGGCCGACGACCATTTCGAGGACGCGCCTTACGAGCCCGCGGCCGCCGACGAGCACCAAGCCGGTGAAGCCGCCAATCCGCCGGTCCCTGCCGAGATCGGAACCCCGGTCGAGCATCCGCAGCCCGAATTCGCCGCGGCGGCCCAGATCGATCCGCCGGCGGAAGCCCCGCACCACGACGAAATCGCCCATCATGATGACGATGCTCACCACGACGATGAGCACCACGACGATGATGAGGCGCACCACGGCGAATCCGATGCCGAGGAGCACGCTCACGCCGAAGGCGGCGAGCAGCCCGACATGCACGCTGAGGAAGCGCACGAGCACGAAGGCAACGGTCACGACGCCCACGAGGCCAACGGTCATGGCGCCGAGGACCACGGCGCCGAGGAAGAGGAAGAGATCGTCGAGTCGGTCGGCGGCCAGGACGCCATCGAAGAGGTGATGGAGCGCGCGCCGCGCTATCGCCGTCAGTACAAGATTCAAGAGGTCATCAAGCGCCGGCAGGTGATGCTGGTGCAGGTGGTCAAGGAAGAGCGCGGCACCAAGGGCGCGGCGCTGACCACGTATCTCTCGCTCGCCGGCCGCTACTGCGTGCTGATGCCCAACACCGCGCGCGGCGGCGGCATCAGCCGCAAGATCACCAGCGCCGAGGACCGCAAGAAGCTTCGCGAGATCGCCGAGGAGCTCGAGGTTCCGGAGGGCATGGGCGTGATCCTGCGCACCGCCGGCGCGGCGCGCACCAAGGCCGAGGTCAAGCGCGACTTCGAGTATCTGCTGCGGCTCTGGGAGCAGGTCCGCGATCTGACGCTGAAATCGACCGCGCCGACGCTCGTCTACGAGGAAGGCTCGCTCGCCAAGCGCTCGATCCGCGACCTCTACAGCAAGGACATCGACGAGATCATCGTCGCCGGCGACCAGGGCTACCGCGACGCCAAGGAATTCATGCGCATGCTCATGCCGAGCCATGCGAAGAACGTGAAGCTCTATCAGGACTCGCAGCCGGTCTATACGCGCTACGGCATCGAAAGCCAGCTCGACGCCATGTTCTCGCCGACCGTGCAACTGCGCTCCGGCGGCTACATCGTCATCAACCAGACCGAGGCGCTGGTCGCGATCGACGTCAACTCCGGCCGCTCGACCCGCGAGCATCACATCGAGGACACCGCGCTCAAGACCAACTGCGAGGCCGCCGAAGAGGTCGCCCGGCAGCTGCGTCTGCGCGACCTGGCTGGCTTGATCGTCATCGACTTCATCGACATGGACGAGAAGCGCAACAACCGCACCGTCGAACGGCGGTTGAAGGACGCGCTGCGCAACGACCGCGCCCGCATCCAGGTCGGCCGCATCTCGCACTTCGGCCTGATGGAGATGTCGCGCCAACGCATCCGCACCTCGGTGCTGGAAAGCTCGACCGAGAAGTGCCCGCATTGCGGCGGCACCGGCCACGTGCGGTCTGTGTCTTCGGTCGCGCTGCAGCTGCTGCGCTCGATCGAAGAGACGCTGCTCAAGGGCCCGACGCACAATCTCATTGTCCGCACCCGTCCCGACGTTGCGCTCTATGTGCTCAACAACAAGCGCGCGCATCTGCGCGCTCTCGAAGAGCGCTTCCGCATCGCGATCACCGTCAACTCCGACGAGGATGTGGCGGGCCAGGTCGGCTTTGCCATCGACCGCGGCGAGCAGGTGATGTCGATCGACCAGGCCAAGGCCGTGCTTGCCGAGCAGGCCAAGACTGCGGGTCCGATCGTGGTCGAGGAAGACGAGCCGGACTTCGTCGAAGAGACCGACGAGGAGAGCGAGACCGAGGCGGAGGCGGATTCCGACGAGCGCGAGCCGTTCGAGGTTTCCGACCATGAGCCGCAGGACGGCGAAGACGCCCAGGGCGAAGGCAGTCGTGAAGGCGGCGACGGACCGCGCGAAGGCTCCGGCCGTTCGCGGCGGCGCCGCCGGCGGCGGGGCCGTGGCGGTCGCGGCGGCGAAGGCCGTGAAGGCGGCGGCTCGTACCAGCAGCCGCATCACGCGCAGGGCGGCAATGATCAGGGCGCTGCCGAGGGCGGCCACGAGGCTGGCGAATTCCCGGCCGAGCAGAACGGAAGCTATCAGCCCGCGAGCTTCTCCTCGTCGGAAGACGATGAGCCGATGCCGGAAGGCATGCCGGTTCAGGAGCACTTCGGCGAAGGTCACGCCGAAGGCGATGGCGCCCAGAGCAACGGCGACGGCGATCGCAAGAGGCGGCGCCGCGGCCGCCGCGGCGGCCGCCGCAACCGTCGCGGCCGCGACGGCCAGGAAGGCCTGCAGGAGGGCTCGCACCAGGGCTCGGGCTACCAGGCGTCGGGCTATGAGGGACAAGAGAGCCAAAGCGAGTTTGGCCCTGCGCCGGGTTCCGGCGGCCAGCCGGACATGCAGTACGAGATCCACTCGCGTCCGGACATGGACGAGCGTCCGCAGTGGTCACCGCCGCCCGAGGTGCCGGCTGCGCGTGACGAGGCGCCCGCGCAGCACGAAGCCGCGGCCCCTGCTCCGCAGTCCGAACCGGCCGCTCCCGCTCGGCGCCGCTCGACGGTGCGCGAGGCCGCCCCGGTGTCCGGCTCGAGCGCGCCGGCCGTGACGTCGATGCCTGAACCGCAGCCGGCGCCCGAGCCTGCCGCCGCAGCGGAACCGGCTCCGGCCGAGGATCCGAACAAGCCGCGCCGCACCGGCTGGTGGGCGAAGCGCCTCCTCGGCGGAGACAAAGGCTGAGCTGATGCAAAGCCGCTGGGTCGATCGCGACGCACAAGCTGCGGTCGACCGCTACGCGCAAGGCGGGATCACGCGTGATCTCGCGTTGCGCGTCTACACGACGCGGCTTCTCGGCGGCGATCCGGCGCTCGTGCTGCACGGCGGCGGCAACACCTCGCTCAAGACGCGGATGCGCGACCTCGCCGGTGACGAGGTCGACGTGCTCTGCGTCAAAGGCACCGGCTCCGACATGGCGGCGGTCGAGCCCGCGGGCATGGTCGCCGTCAGGCTCGATCCGCTCAAAAAACTTCGCGCGCGCGATACGCTCTCCGACGACGACATGGCGCGCGTGCAGCGCGCCTATCTGATCGAGCCTGCGGCGCCGAGCCCGTCGGTGGAATTGTTGCTGCACGCCTTCGTGCCGCACGCCTTTGTCGATCACACCCATGCCAATGCCGTGGTGAGCCTGATCGATCAGCCGGACAGCGCCAAGATTTGCGAAGAGGTCTATGACGGCCGCGTCGGCCTCGTGCCTTACGTGCGGCCGGGCTTTGGCCTGGCCAAAGCGGCGGCGACGACCTTCGATAAGAACCCGAAGGTCGAAGGCTTGATCCTCGACAAGCACGGTATCTTTTCGTTTGGCGCAAGCGCGAAAGAATCCTACGAGCGGATGATCGAGCTGGTCACTCGCGCCGAGGAACGGCTGGCGAAGAACCGCAAGGCGGTGTTCGTCACCGCGCAACTGCCGCAGCAAGCTGCCTCTAACATCGACGTGGCGCCGATCATCCGCGGCGCCTGCAGCCTGAAGAACGACGGCGGCGAAGGCGCCCACCGCCGCGTCATCGCCGACTTCCGCACCAGCGACGCGATCCTGAACTTCGTCAACGGCGCGGAGCTTTCTCGCTACGGCGCATCCGTGGTGGTGACGCCGGACTTCGCGATCCGCACCAAGAGCTGGCCACTGATGCTGCCCGCGCCCGAGGCCGGCAAGCTCGACGCGTTCAAGCGCGCCGCACAGGACGGCGCCGCGGCCTTCGTCGAAAGCTACAAGCAGTATTTCGCGCGCCATGACGCGCGCGTCGGCGGCGGCAAGCGCATGCTCGATCCCCTGCCCCGCGTCGTCTTCGTGCCGGGCCTCGGCCTCTACGGGCTCGGCCGCACCGCCAAGGACGCGCGCATTGCCGCTGAGCTCGCCGAAGCGGCGGTCAAGGTCATCACGGATGCGGAGGCGATCGGCCGTTTCACGCCGATCACCGAAGCCGACATGTTCGACACCGAATACTGGCCGATCGAACAGGCCAAGCTCGGCAAGACGCCGGAGAAGCCGCTCGCCGGCCAGATCGCGGCCGTCACCGGCGCGGGCGGCGCGATCGGCGCCGCCACCGCCAAGGCCTTCGCCGCAGCCGGCGCCGAAGTCGCGTTGCTCGATCTCGATCCGGCGGCCGCGCGCGAGAAGGCCAAGGCCATCGGCGGCGCCGCGCTGGTGGTGAAATGCGACGTCACTGAGTCCGCATCGGTGCGCGACGCCTTTGCCGAGGTCGTGAAGACCTTCGGCGGCGTCGATATCGTCGTGTCCAACGCCGGCGCGGCTTGGCAGGGCCGCATCGGCGAGATCGACGAGGCTGTGCTCCGCAAGAGCTTCGAGCTGAACTTCTTCGGCCATCAGCGCGTGGCGCAGGCCGCGGTGAAGATCATGCTGGCGCAGGGCACCGGCGGATGCCTGCTGTTCAACGTCTCCAAGCAGGCGGTGAACCCCGGCCCGAACTTCGGGCCCTACGGCCTGCCCAAGGCCGCGACGCTGCTGCTGGTGCGCCAATACGCACTCGATTACGGCTCGGACGGCATCCGCGCCAATGCGGTGAATGCCGACCGCATCCGCTCAGGCCTCCTAACCGACGACTTCATCAAGGAGCGCTCCAAGGCCCGCGGCGTCTCGGAGAAGGACTACATGAGCGGCAACCTGCTCGGCCGCGAGGTGACCGCCGAGGACGTGGCGCAGGCCTTCCTGCACCAGGCGCTGGAGTTGAAAACCACCGGCGATGTGACGACCGTGGATGGCGGCAACATCGCGGCGGCGCTCCGGTAGCACAAAGCTATCGTTCGCGATTCTGTGATTGCCGCCTCGCCCGGCCGCTCCTAGATTTCTCCGACCACCAATGGAGGCCGCCATGTCCGCACTCGCGCAAGCCGATGCCATCGGGCCGCAGACCATCGAGCCCACCGTCAATTACCTCACCAACGACGGCACCGAGGTTTTCACCTACACCGGCGGGCCCGGTTCGCTCGACGTCCGCACCGGCGGCAAGCAGGACCCGCACAAGGTCGTGATGCACAACGGCCGGCCGCACCTGAACGAGTTCAATCTCGAGATCGACGGTTTCCGCTTCGTGCGCCACGACACCCGGATGCAAAACTTCCTCGACGAGGCCGAAATCAAGCGCGTCTACTATCCGGAGATGGAGGCGCTGATCAAAGCCGAGAGCGGCGCCAAGCGCGTCGTGGTGTTCGACCATACGCTGCGCACCGCCGACGACGTCCTCCGCGAGCAGCAGAAGATCCGCGAGGTGGTGCGGCGCGCTCACAACGACTACACGGAGTGGTCGGGACCGCAGCGCGTGCGCGACATCCTGCCGAACGAAGCCGAAGAGCTGCTCAAGCACCGCTTTCGCCATCATCCAGGTGTGGCGGCCGATCCGCTATCCGGTCGAGACCCATCCGCTCGCCATCGCCGACGCCCGCAGCGTGTCGTTCGACGACTTCATCATTTCGGAGCGCCGCTATCCCGACCGCATCGGCCAGACCTACGCGGTGGCCTACAATCCGCAGCACAAGTGGTTCTGGTTCCCGCACCAGGCCCGCAACGAGGCGCTGGTGTTCAAGGTCTATGACTCGGCCAAGGACGGCCGCGCCCGCTGGACCGCTCACACCGCCTTCGACGATCCGACCTCGACGCCGGCCTCCCGGCCGCGCGAGAGCATCGAAATCCGGACGCTGGCGTTTTTCTGAGCCTTTGCTATCAGTCGCGGGCCGCAAGACGCGCGTAAACGCGCTTTTGGCGGCCCGCGATTTGTTTTGCACGAGGACGGAAAAAATGCCGGAAGCCGACAAGGAAGGTGAACGCTACCAGGCCGGAGTGCCGCAGGCCGCGCCGGGGTTCTTCCTGAAGGGCTGCCACCAGCTTGACTGGGGCATGAAGAACCGCCTCGCCCGCACCTTCAATCCGGCCTCCGGCCGCACCGTGATGCTGGCCATTGACCACGGCTACTTCCAGGGTCCGACCTCCGGGCTCGAGCGCATCGACCTCTCCATCCTGCCGCTGCTGCCGCAATGCGACGCGCTGTTCTGCACGCGCGGCGTGCTGCGCTCCATGGTGCCGGCGGATTCGCACAAGCCCATGGTGCTGCGCGCCAGCGGCGGCCCGAGTATCCTGCGCGAGGAGCTGTCCGACGAGCAGATCGCCATGGACATGGACGATGCGGTGCGGCTCAACGCGTCGGGCGTCGGCATCCAGGTCTTCATCGGCGGCGAGCACGAGACCCGCTCGATCCACAACATGACCAAGCTCATTGATGCCGGCATCCGCGCCGGCATGCCGGTGATGGGCGTGACCGCCGTCGGCAAGAACATGGTGCGCGACGCGAAATACTTCCGCCTCGCCTGCCGCATCATCGCCGAGCTCGGCGCCCAGTACGTGAAGACCTATTACGTCGAAGATGGCTTCGACACCGTCACCTCGTCGTGCCCGGTGCCGATCGTGATGGCCGGCGGCAAGAAGCTGCCCGAGCTCGACGCGCTGACCATGGCCTACAACGCCGTGCAGCAAGGCGCGGCCGGCGTCGACATGGGCCGCAACATCTTCCAGTCGGACGCGCCGAAGGCGATGATCGCCGCGATCGGCGCGGTGGTGCATAAGAACATGAAGCCGAAGGAAGCCTTCGAGATGTTCAACTCGCTGAAGGCGAAAGGCTGACGTTCAGGCGCTTAGGCCTGCGCCGGCTTCGCGGTGCCGCGCAGGCACCACACCAGCAATCCGCAGGCGCAGAGCAGCGGCACGGCGACCGCGACCTTGCCGGCGAGCGGATAGCACACGGCGGCGATCGCGGTGCCCGCCACAAAGCCCGCCATCGGCGGGAAGTAGGCGCGGCACCGCTCGCGGGCCGCGCGATCCTGGCGGGCGTCGGCCTCGTTGGCCGGCACCCGCCCGAACGACAGCAGCACCAGCGTCACATCGACCGAGAGTTGCGTGGTGTTGGTCGTCATGACGTTGGTCGACGGCACGTCGCGCATGAACAGCCGCACCATGGCGCTCTGCACGCCCATCGCGGCGACACCGGCGAGAGCCGCCGCC
>CAKZHN010000369.1 GCA_936924235.1 uncultured Rhodoplanes sp.
CGGGCGGCGGCGCCGCGGTTTGAGGGGCGGAGGTCTGCGCCGGCCTCTGCTGCGGCGGGCGCTGCGGCTGCTGTTGCTGGACCGCCGACGCCGGCGGACGCACGGCGCCCGGGCGCGGCGGCGATGCCGCGCCGTTGATGGCGACGCGCGAGGGACGCGCGGCCGCCGGCTGCGTCGGCGCCGAGGGCTTGGCCTGAGCCGGAGGCCCCGCCTGGCCGTTCCGGGCCGGAGCCGATGCAGGCGGCGCAGCCTGCGGCTGCGGCGGCGCCGGGCGCCGTCCCGGCAACGCATTGGCGGGTGTCGGGCGCGATGCAGCTTGTGGCGGACGAGCGGGCTGTTGCGGACGTGCCGGCGCGGCTGGAGCAGCCGGGCGCTGTGCCGGCTGGCCGGGCGACGGCGGTCGGCCCGAGCCGTTCCCGCCCGGCGGCTGATTGGACGTGCTCACCGCCGCTCCCCCGAATTCATTCCTGCCGGGCCCCCATTAGCGAATTTCAATAACCACCGGCAGAACCGCCGGAATTCATCACACGCGCGGCTCCCAATCACGCATGTTTACAGTTTTTTTCAGGCGCTGCCCACCGTTTGTCGCAACGCATCAACGCAGGTTCAAAGTAAATGTGGCGAAAGCTTGGTTGGGCGCCGGTTTACCGCCGACACACCGAGGCCAAGACCACGACTAGGCGGCGCGGCGGAAGATCAAGGACGCGTTGGTTCCACCGAAGCCGAACGAGTTCGACAGCACCACGTCGATGTCGCGCTTGCGCGCCTTGTGCGGCACCAGGTCGATCGGCGTCTCGACCGACGGATTGTCGAGGTTGAGCGTCGGCGGCGCGACGCCGTCGCGCATCGCCAGCACCGAGTAGATCGCCTCGACAGCGCCAGCGGCGCCAAGGAGATGGCCGATCGCCGACTTGGTCGACGACATCGAGATGCGGCTCGCCGCATTGCCGACCACGCGCTCGACCGCGCCGAGCTCGATCTCGTCACCGAGCGGCGTCGAGGTGCCGTGGGCGTTGATGTAGTCGATGTCGGTCGGCTGGATGCCGGCGCGCTTGATCGCTGCCTTCATGCAGCGGAAAGCGCCGTCGCCGTCCGCGGTCGGCGCGGTGATGTGGAACGCATCGCCCGACATGCCGTAGCCGATCAGCTCGGCGTAGATCTTGGCGCCGCGCGCCTTGGCGTGCTCGTACTCTTCCAGCACGACGCAGCCCGAGCCCTCGCCCATCACGAAGCCGTCGCGGTCCTTGTCGTAAGGCCGCGACGCCTGGGTCGGCCGGTCGTTGAACCCGGTCGACAGCGCGCGCACCGCGGCAAAGCCCGCCATCGAAATCCGGTTCACCGGCGATTCGGTGCCGCCCGCCACCATGACGTCGGCGTCGCCCAGCGCGATCAGCCGGCCCGCGTCGCCGATCGCGTGCGAGCCGGTCGAGCAGGCGGTGACCACCGCGTGGTTCGGCCCCTTCAGGCCGTGCTCGATCGAGACATAGCCCGAGGCGAGATTGATGATGCGGCCGGGAATGAAGAACGGCGAGACGCGGCGCGGGCCGCGCTCCTTCAGCGTGATCGCGGTCTCGGCGATGCCCTCGACGCCGCCGATGCCGGCGCCGATCAGCACGCCGGTGTTGTACTGGTCGTCGGCGGTCAGCGTCTTGGGATGCCAGCCGGCGTCATCGAGCGCCTGCTTGGCCGCGCACATCGCGTAGACGATGAACTTGTCGACCTTGCGCTGCTCCTTCGGCTCCATCCACTGGTCGGCATTGTAGGTGCCGTTGGTGCCGTCGCCGACTGGAATCATGCCGGCGATCTGGCAGGTGATGTCGGACACCTCGAAGGTGTCGATCTTGCGCGCGCCGCTCTCGCCCGCGATCAACCGCGACCAGTTGTGCTCCACGCCGCAGCCCAGCGGCGTCACCATTCCCATTCCGGTGACGACAACGCGCCTCATCATCCTTGGTCGAACCTCTTTGTTTTCTGTGGCTCTGCACAAATCGCCCTGCCACAGACGCAGGACCCGGCTGCTCGCGCGCCGGGCCCAATCATATCCCCCGCACTGAAGGAACCAACCCGTCCGCTTCGGCGCCGCCCGCCAAACCGGACGGCCCGCAGGCGCACGGACACCAGCCGTGCGCCTTGATCAGGTCCACGCTTGAATCAGCTCTTTGCGTTCTTTTCCAGAAACTTCACGGCATCGCCGACGGTCAGAATCGTTTCCGCGGCGTCGTCCGGAATTTCACAGCCGAACTCTTCCTCAAAAGCCATCACCAGCTCGACCGTGTCGAGACTGTCCGCCCCGAGATCGTCGATGAAGCTCGCACCTTCAACCACCTTGTCGGGCTCGACACCCAGGTGCTCCACGACGATCTTCTTCACCCGCTCGCCGATATCACTCATCGTCTGAACCTCTAGTTCGTTTTGCTGTGGGCTCGATCACGATCCCGGTCAATGCGGCGCAAGCTTTTTGCCATGAAGACGGGGTGACTTTCCACACGGTCGCGAGCGGACCGCAAATCGCCCTCGCCCTTCAGGACTTCCCCGCCAGGCCTTTGGCTCGGTTAACATACTTCCCAGGGCTTGGAAAGCCGATGAACGGCCGCGCGGGGGCGCCTTTTTGCCCATCAGATCATTGCCATACCGCCGTTGACGTGCAGGGTCTGGCCGGTGACGTAGGCCGCCTCGTCGGAGGCCAGATAGACCACCGCCGCGGCGACGTCCGTGCCGGCGCCGAGTCGCCCCGCCGGAACCATGGTGAGGATCGCCTCGCGCTGCTTTTCATTCAACTTGTCAGTCATCGGCGTCGCGATGAAACCCGGCGCGACGCAGTTCGCAGTGACGCCGCGCTTGGCGTATTCCTTGCCGATCGACTTGAACATACCGATCATGCCGGCCTTGGTCGCCGTGTAGTTGGCCTGCCCCGGATTGCCGGTGACGCCGACCACGGAGGTGATGCCGATGATGCGGCCGAAGCGGCGCCGCATCATGACTTTCACCGCGGCGCGCGCCAGCCGGAACGTGGACGTCAGATTGACGGCGAGCACCTGCTCCCAGTCCTCGTCTTTCAGGGCCACGAACAGATTGTCCTTGGTGATGCCGGCGTTGGCCACCAGGATATCCACCTGCCCCAGTGCCTTCTCGGCGTCGGGGATCAATGCTTCCACAGAATCCTTGTTGGTCAGATCGCAGGGCAGCACCGGCGCGCCGCCCAGCTCGCCCGCCAGCGTCTCCAGCACCTCGCGCCGCGTGCCGGATACCGCGACCTTTGCACCCTGCTTGTGCAGCGCGCGCGCTATATCGCCGCCAATGCCGCCGGTCGCGCCGGTCACGAGCGCAGACTTGCCGGTCAGGTTGAACATCAAAAGCCTCCCGAACCCTAAAATATCCGCGCCGATCCGATCAGCGCCGAATCTGATTTCAGCGTGTGGCCTTGAAGGCGGCCACGTCATCCGGCGTGCCGATCGGCACGCCCTTGGCGCCGTCGGCGATGCGCTTGAGCAGGCCGGTCAGCACCTTGCCGGCGCCAAGCTCGTAGAAGGTAGTGACGCCCTGCCCGGCCATAAAGGCCGCGCATTCGCGCCAGCGCACCGTGCCGGTGACCTGCTCGACCAGCCGCTTCACGATTTCCTTCGGATCGCTGATCGGCTGCGCCAGCACATTGGCGACCACCGGCACCAGCGGCGCCTTCACGTCGGTCCGGCCGAGCGCCTCGGCCATGGCGTCGGCGGCCGGCTGCATCAGCGCGCAATGGAAGGGTGCGGACACCTGCAGCATCATCGCTCGCCTGGCGCCCTTGGCCTTGGCGATCTCGACGGCGCGCTCGACCGCGGACTTGTTGCCGGACACCACCACCTGGCCGCCGCCATTATCATTGGCAGCCTGGCAGACCTCGCCCTGGGCAGCCTCGGCCGCCACCGCGGATGCCGCATCGAGCTCCATGCCGAGCAGCGCCGCCATGGCGCCGGTGCCGACCGGCACCGCCTTCTGCATCGCGTTGCCGCGGATGCGCAGGAGCCTCGCCGCGTCGGTGATGCTGAACGCACCGGCCGCGGCCAGCGCCGAATATTCGCCGAGCGAGTGGCCCGCGACGAACTTGGCGTCGCGCTTGATGTCGACGCCGGCCTCGGCCTCGAGCACGCGCATCACGGCGACCGACACCGCCATCAGCGCCGGCTGGGCGTTCTCGGTGAGCGTCAGCTTCTCGGCCGGGCCCTCCCACATGGTCGCGGTGAGCTTCTCGCCGAGCGCCGCATCGACCTCGTCGAACACCGCGCGCGCGGGCGCAAAGGCTTCGGCGAGCGCCTTGCCCATGCCCACCGCCTGGCTGCCCTGACCCGGAAACACGAAGGCTGCCGTCATGGCTCGATCCTCGCCCTGATCCTATCGGAAAAACCGGCCGGAAAGGCCTGATATCGCCGGGCGTGTCAAGTCTGTGACAAGTGGCCCGGCGGCCGCTTGTGAGGTGAGCAGACACCTTCAAGGGGCTGTCATCTTACAGAAAACATTCACGTCATAAAGCAAATGGCACGGGGGAGGATCGCATGAGGCACTATCACGGCAAACCACGCGCGGGCGGATCGCGATGATGATGCAAATTCCCCCGCGCCTCCTGGTCCTGACGCTGGCTGCGGTGGGCGGCGCCCTGATGGCCGGAATTTATTGGCTCAAGAACAGCCGGGACGTGGAGGCCCTGCACGCGCACGGCCGCCAGGCCAACGCGGCCATCACCAGCGTCAACGGCACGGTGCACAAGGATCATACGATCTCCTATACGATCGATCTCGTGTGGCGGGACGCATCGGGAGCCCAGCGCAGCTTCGCATCGGTTCATATCAGCGAGCCTTACGCGCAGCAGATCGCTCCTGGTGGCGTCATCACCACCCGGCAAGCGAGCATCCTGTACCTGGAAGAGGACCGATCGGTGCGCCCGATCATCATGGCGGACGCCGAGGAGAGAACCCAGCAGGGACGGAACGATGTGGTCGGCTTCGGGATCGTCGCTCTTATTTTTGCCGCGCTCACGACCTGGTGGGCACTGCGGGCGCGAAGGCGAGCGTCCGCGTAAACGGCACCAATCTGAAGACCGCCAAATCCCTCGGCCTGACGATCTCGGACTCGTTCACGCTGCGGACCGACGAGGTGATCGAATAGCACCGCTGCGGCCCGATATCGGGCTGCGCGCCGGGCCCACGTGCATGCTTACGTTCGAACAGGAGGAACCGGCGGGCCGCGTTACACCGCCGATAATGCTGCAGCGCTCCTCTCGGCTTCGTCCCGGCTCGTGATAAAGGTGGCCCCAGCCAAAAGAACAAACTGCTGGGTATTCGATGCTGCCATCACCGCCGAAATTCTCGCAAACCATCGCGTTCGCTGTGTGCGTCGCGGTGCCGCTCGTGATCTGGTTCAGCCCGCTTGGCTTGCAGCCGCAGACCCAGCACGGGCTCGCCATCGTGTCCTTCATGGTGCTGGCCTGGATCACGCAGGTCATGGAATTCGCGATCGCGGGACTGATCGGCTGCTTCCTGTTCTGGGCGCTGGGCGTGGTCCGCTTCAACGTGGCGTTCAGTGGATTTTCCAATGACACGCCGTGGTTCCTGTTCGCGGCCCTGCTGCTCGGCCGGATCGCCGGAAAGTCGGGCATCGCGCGGAGGCTTGCCTACTCGGTGATGCTGCGCGTCGGCACCACCTATTCGAAGATCCTGCTCGGCTTGATCATCACCGACTTCCTTCTGACGTTCATCGTGCCGTCGGGACTCGCCCGCGTCGCGATCCTGGCGACCATCGCGCTCGCCTTGATCGAGGCGTTCCGCGCCGAGAAGGGCAGCAACATCGCCCGCGGCATGTTCCTGATCATGACCTACACCGGCAATCTGTTCGACAAGATGATCCTTGCCGGCGCAGGCTCGATCACCGCGGCCGGCGCGATGTCGAAGTTCGGCGGCGTCGAGGTGCTGTGGGCGCAGTGGCTGCTCGCGTTCCTGCCATGCAGCATCATCACCGTGCTGATCGCCTGGCGCGTGACGCTCTGGCTGTACCCGCCCGAACGGCAGACCCTTGCCGGCGGCACCGAATTCTTCCGGAGCGAGCTCGAGAAGATGGGCCCCTGGTCGTTCGCCGAGAAGAAGGCGGGCGTGCTGATCGCACTGGCGATCCTGCTCTGGGTCACCGACTTCGTGCACCATTTCCCGCCGGCGATGATCGCGCTCGGCATCGGGCTTTGCGCGCTGCTGCCGCCGGTCGGCATTCTCGACGACGACGACATGCGGACGCTGAACTACATGCCGGTGTTCTTCGTGGCGGCCGCCGTCAGCATGGGCAACGTGCTCGAGGCGACCAAAGGCCTCGAGGTGCTGACCCGCGTGGTGTTTGCCGGGATCGAGCCGGTCACCAGCAACATCCACCTGCTCACGGTCGCGATGTACTGGATCGGCTTCGTCTATCACTTCTTCCTGGCGAGCGAGATCTCGATGCTGGGCACCTCGATGCCGCTCGTCATGGAGTTTGCGAAAGCCCACGGCATGAGTCCGCTGATGCTCGGCCTGATCTGGACGTTCTCGGCCGGCGGCAAGCTGTTCGCCTATCAGTCGGGCGTGCTGGTGCTCGGCTATTCCTACGGCTACTTCGAGGCGCGCGACCTGGTGAAGATCGGCGCCTGGCTCACGCTCGCGGAGTTCGCCGTGCTGATGCTGCTAGTGCCGTTCTACTGGCCGCTGATCGGGATCCACTGACGAGGAGCGACAGGCGAAGCAGCGCGCCGATGCGAGTCACGGCTGCCAACCTTAGCGAGCGCTCGTTGGGCCTGGCGCAGCCAGGGTCTTCACGAGGCGGTAGAGAAACTCCTTGCTGCGATAGAGCTCTTTGACGCCGACGTGCTCGTTGAGGCCGTGGACTCCGCTATTGGCGCCATCGGTGAACAATCCCGACACCCCATAGGATGGGATCCCGGCATTGCGGAGCCAGCGGCTGTCCGTGTAACCGCCGGACATGGTCGGGATCACCGGAACTCCCGGCCACATCTCGCCCGTCAGAGCTTCGACCGCGCGCATCACCTCGGGATTGATCGGCGATGCAGGGCTCAGCACCGCGCGGCCCTTCGGGACGACTTTGACCTTGTCGTCGGCAATCACGCGTTCGAGCATGCGCTGGACTTCGGCAACCTCCTGATCCGGCAGAATCCGGCAGTTGATGGTGGCTCGCGCGGTTTGCGGAAGCGCGTTTTCAGCATGCCCGGCCTCCAGCTGCGTTGGCACGCAGGTGGTCCGTATCACCGCATTGTATTCCGGACGCGTCGTCAGCGGCATCATGGCCGCGGCGTCCTCGGTGCGGCCGGCCAGCATCGCCTCGATGGCGCCCACCGTCGGCTGCTTCTCGAAGGCCACGACGCGCTCGAAGAAGGCTTTGGTGATCGCATTCAGGCGGATCGGAAAATCGAACTGGCTGAGCTGCCGCAAGGCGTCGGCCAGCCGATAAATGCCGTTGTCGCGCCGGCCCGACGCGCTGTGGCCGCCGCGGTCAGTCACTTCGAGGACGTAGGTTTGATAGACCTTCTCGGCGTGCTGGACCGACAGTTGGGCCGGCTTGCCGTCACGCATCGCGCCGGCACCACCTTCGTTGATCGCAAGCTCGGCATCGATCAGTTCGTGGTGATGGTCGAGCAGGTAATGCGCCCCGTCATGGGGCGAGTCGGAAAGCTCTTCGTCGGTGGTGAGCGCCAGGATGATGTCGCGATCCGGCTTGAATCCCTCCTTCAGGTATTCGAGCAGGTTGGCGACGAAGATCGAGGCCATCGCCTTGTCGTCGATGCTGCCGCGGGCCCGGAATTGACCATCGACCTCCTGCAGCTTGAACGGATCGAAATTCCAGTCCTCGCGCTTGGCCTCGACCACATCGATATGAGCGATCAGCAGGATCGGCTTGCGCGCGCCGGTGCCGTGCAGCCGGGCCACGAGATTGCCTTTGCGCGGCCCCGACGAGATGACTTGGATGTCGGCGGCCGGAAAGCCACCGGCCTTGAGACGAGCCGCCATGGCCTCGGCGGCCCTCAACGTGTCGCCTGTCGAATCGGTCGTGTTGATCTCGACAAGCTCC
>CAKZHN010000370.1 GCA_936924235.1 uncultured Rhodoplanes sp.
CAGAACCAGCGGTGCGCCTGCTTGGTGCGGGCGTAACTCTTGCAACTCGGCAAATGATAGATGCCGCGATAGCCGGCAGCCTGTGAGCGCAGGTTGATGCGTCCTTTGATGTCGCAGCCGGCCGGCATCGCGGGGGATTCCGGAAACAGCGTGTTGCGGATCCGCCAGTCGTTCGACTTCGGGCAACCGGCACCCAGCAAGGCTGACGTGCTGATCGTGAATCGTCGCAGATCCTCGGGCGAGACGAAGCAGCCTTTCCAGAGTCCGACGCGTTGGGCGCTGGCACCGTCCCGGTCGGCTTTGAACCGGCCTTTCGCCGAGCGATCGGCATTCAGGGCCCAGCCTTGCTGCACCATCCATTGGTTCAGGCTGGTCGTCTCGCCTGCAAGAAAGCACTCGCCGATGCGCTTCTTGTGAAAGAGGCTGTCGGCGCCCCGGTCGGTGCAACGCACCTCGCGTTTGCCGATATGCTCCAGCAAACGGTCGCGGGCAGTGACGCCGCACGTCCACGCAGCGCCTTTTTCATCGAGGCAGGTCTGGTCGGTCTGCGGCGCTTCAATCCCGTCGAGCCGGTACGTCACACCATCAAGGATGAGCGTGCTGCCGTCGGTGATCGACGGCTCGGCCGCCCAGCCCGGCGCCGCCGCCATCGTCAGCCAGGCGCCGATCAAGGCGCGCTTCAACGCACGCCTGGCGATGTGCTTCCCACGCCGCACGAGCACCAGCCCCATGATATGTCTCCGCCTCATTCGATCACCTGATCGATGGTCGAGCATAGTGGCGGGCATCCCGGCGATGCAATCCGCCGCAATGCGCTATAGTCGTGGCCCGCGAAAAGCCGGAGCCGCGTATGACCTCTCCTGTGACCTCTCTTGGGCGCTGGACGTTTGGCGATATCTCGATGCAGCGCATCATCGAGTCCGAAACGCCGCTGCTGTCGCCGTTCGAGATCTTTCCGGACTGCACGCAGGCGCATCTCGACGCCAACCGCGATTGGCTCAAGCCGCGCTTTCAGGACGGTCCCGACGGACTTCTGGTCATCACCATCCAGAGCTTTCTGCTGCGGAGGAACGGGCTCACCATCCTGGTCGACTCGTGCTCTGGCAACGACAAGGAGACACGAGCACGGCCGGAGTTCCGCCGTGCGCACTGGCCGTGGCTTGCACGCCTCGCCGAGGCCGGCGTGCGTCCGGAGGATATCGACATCGTTCTCTGTTCGCACCTGCATGTCGATCACGTCGGCTGGAACACCCGGCTCGACAACGGCCGCTGGGTGCCGACCTTTCCCAAGGCGCGCTATCTGATCGGCCGGCGAGAGTGGGACTATTGGCAGGCCGCGGGAGCCGCAGGCCTGCAACGCACCGGCGACTACATCACCGACAGCGTGCTGCCGGTGTTCGAGTCCGGTCAGGCCGAGCTGGTGAGCGACGAGCATGCGCTGGCGGCTGGCATCTCGGTCGAGCTCGCGGCCGGCCATACGCCGGGTCAGTTGATGGTGCGGGTGGGCTCCGGCCGCGATCAGGCCATCCTCAGCGCTGACCTGATGCATCACCCGCTGCAGGTGCGCTATCCGGACTGGAGCACGCGGTTCTGCGCCGACCCCGTGCAGGCGCGGCTGACGCGCCGGAACTTCTTCAACGCCCACGCCGGCAGCGGCCGGCTGATCTTTCCAGCGCACTTCCCGACGCCGACCGGCGGCACCATCGAGCGCGATGGCGGCGAATTCCGCTTTAAATTCTGCGGCGAGGATCACGCCTGCTGCAGCGGCCATTGAGCTTGCGCAAAGCGACCTGCTGCTGACGTAACTATAATTATTCTAAGCTACTGACATTCAACGCACTTTGACTTGACCCCGGCGGACGATTGCCCCACTTGAAGGTCAATAACCCAAGAAAAATCGGATTTTGCCATGACCGACCATGCTCCGTCGGGGGATGACGCCAAGCACATGCGGCTCGGTCTCGCGCAGCGCGGATTTCGCGGCACCATCGGCTCGATCGCGGTGACCGAGGACGCCCACGGTGTCTCCGCCGTCGAGCTTGAGCGGCGCCTCCTGGAGCTTGGCTTCGTCGAAGGCGCCCAAGTCGAGATCCTGCACGAAGGGCCGGTCGGCCGCGACCCGATCGCGGTGCGCGTCAACGACACCACCATCGCGCTGCGCCGCCGCGAGGCGATGGCGATCCTGATCGCGTAGCACCATGACCGCCGTCATCGAACCCGGGCTCTGGCGCTTTGCTCTGGTGGGCACGCCGAACAGCGGCAAGACGGCGCTGTTCAACGCGCTGACCGGCAGCCGGCAGAAGGTCGCGAATTATCCGGGCGTCACCGTCGAGCGGAAAGCCGGCACGCTGCAGACCGCGGCCGGGCATCGCATCAACCTGGTCGATCTGCCCGGCACCTATTCGCTGCGCGGCCGGAGCCCCGACGAGGAGATCACCCGCGACGTCGTGCTCGGTAAGCTCGCCACCGAGACGCCGGACTTCCTGCTCTGCGTCGCCGACGCGACCAACCTCCGCGTGGCGCTGCGGCTCGTCATCGAGCTCAAGCGCACCGGCCGGCCGTTGCTCCTTGTGCTCAACATGATCGACATCGCGCGCCGCCGCGGCATCGATATCGACCTGAAGAAGCTTTCGATCGAGCTCGGCGTCCCGGTGGTGACCTCGACCGCGGTGCGCCGCGGCGGCACCGAGGAACTGCTTGCGCGTATCGACGAGATCATTGCGGTCGCGCCGGCCAAGCCGCGCGAAAGCACCTGGCAGCCGCCGAGCACGTCAGACCTGCGCGCGGCGCAGCGCGAGGCCGATCGCGTCATCAAGGCCGCGGTCGGCGAGCCGAAGCGGCCCGACACCATCACCGGCCGCGTCGACGGCGTGCTGCTGCATCCGGTGGCGGGCCTGCTCATTCTGCTCTGCATCCTGTTCGTGATGTTCCAGGCGGTGTTCGCCTGGGCGCGGCCGCTGATGGACCTGATCTCGGGCGGTTTCGACCAGCTCGGCGTGCTGGCGCACGACACGCTGCCCGACGGGCTGCTGCAGAGCTTCGTGCAGAACGGCGTGATCTCCGGCGTCGGCAGCGTCATCGTGTTCCTGCCGCAGATCCTGATCCTGTTCCTGTTCATCCTGCTGCTGGAAGACCTGGGCTACATGTCGCGCGCGGCCTTCCTGATGGACCGCATCATGGGCGGCGCGGGCCTGCACGGCCGCGCCTTCATTCCGCTGCTGTCGAGCTTCGCCTGCGCGATCCCGGGCATCATGGCGACGCGCGTCATCGACAACAAACGCGACCGGCTGACCACCATTCTGGTGGCGCCGCTGATGACCTGCTCGGCGCGCATTCCGGTCTATACGCTGATCATCTCGGCCTTCATTCCGGACCGGGACGTCTGGGGCTTCATCGGCCTGCAGGGCCTCGTGATGTTCGGCCTCTACGCGGCGGGCATCGTCAGCGCTCTTGGCGTGTCGTTCGTCGCCAATCATTTCTTCTGGCGCGAAAGCGCGACGCCGCCCTTCATGCTGGAGCTGCCGGACTACAAGATGCCGCGGCTGCGCAGCGTCGCGATCGGGCTCTACACCCGCGCCATGATGTTCCTGAAGCGCGCCGGCACCACGATCTTCTCGATGATGGTGCTGATCTGGTTCCTGGCCTCGTTCCCGCGCCCGCCGGCTGGCGCCGAGGGCCCTGCGATCGACTACAGCCTCGCCGCGATCATCGGCAAATGGCTCGAGCCGGTGCTGGCCCCGATCGGCTTCAACTGGCAGATCAACGTCGCGCTGATTCCCGGCATGGCGGCGCGCGAAGTGGCTGTGGCCTCGCTCGGTACGGTCTACGCCATCGAGGGCGGCAAGGAGGCGGCCGAGCAGATCGGCCAGGCGCTGGCGGGCAAATGGAGTCTTGCCACCGCGCTCGCGCTGCTCGCCTGGTACGTGTTCGCGCCGCAATGCGCCTCGACGCTCGCGGTGATCCGCCGCGAGACCGGCGGCTGGCGCTACATGTTCATCACGTTCTTCTACATGCTGGCGCTGGCTTACGCTGCGGCGTTCGCGACCTACCACATCGCCGTCGCGCTCGGCGCAGGTTAGTGCATAGAGCATGACCGCAACGGTTGCCGCGCCTCCCGAAGGCATCGTGATTTGGCGCTACCTCTGGTACGCGCTCGCGGCGCTCGCCGTTATGGGTGGCGCGATTGTCGCTGGCAATCTCTGGTTCCTGAATTTCGTTCATGTCTCTACCAGTCTTTTGTGGACCGGTATCGACCTGTTCATGGGCTTCGTGCTCGGCCCGATCCTGCGGCGCGTCGACATTCCGGTGCGGCGTGAGATCGTGCGGCGGCTAACGCCGAAGACATTGTTCCTGATGCCGACAATCTCGATCATCGGCGGCACGACCGGCTGGTTCTTGGCCGTTCAGTTGGGCTACGCCGCGTTGCCGTGGCCCGCCTACGGCTGGGTCGCAGCGGCGCTGCTGCTGGTTACGCTGATGACGATTTTGGGCATCGGCTTCCTCACTCCCGTCAACGTGCTCGTGTGCCTTGAGGTGCAGAAGCCTCAGCCCAATCTGACGATGATTGCGACCTGGATGAGCCGCTACTTTTATGCGGTTGCGGCGCAAGGCCTGATGCAGGTCGCGATCCTTGTCGTCATGACTCGGTTCCGCACCGGCATCTGAGGCCGCTGAAGGCAGATCGAATAGTGCCATGTCCGTTGTTGGCACATCGCCGACATCGCAAATTGATGGGTGCACGTCCTAACTCAAGCCGCGCGCGACTACTCCGGCTCGAGCCCGATCTCCTTCACCAGCGTGCCCCAGGCCGCGTGCTGGCCGTTCACGTAGTCGCGCGCCTGCTGCAAGGTGCCGGCGCCGGGGACGGAAAAATACATCTTCGCCAGCCGCTCCTGGATCGGCGGCTCCTGCATGATCGCGTCCACCTCGCGGTTCATGCGCGCGATGATCGGCTCCGGCGTGCCGCTGATCGCTGTGAGCAGCATCCAGCCGGTGAAGTCGAAGTCCGGGAAGGTCTCGGCGATGGCCGGCACGTTGGGCAGGCTCTTCACCCGCTGCAGCGACGTGACGGCGATAGGCTTCAGCGCGCCGGTCGAGAGCGAGGCGGCGCCTTCCGGCAGCGACAGAATGACCAGGGGGATACGGTTCGCGATGGCATCCTGGATGCCCGGTCCCATGCCGTTGTAGGGCACCTGGGTGATGCGCATGCCGGCCAGCTTGTTGAGCCAAGACACCACCATGCCGGAGAAGCGCTTGGGCCCGGACGTGCCGATGCTGAGCTTGTCCGGCTCGGCCTTGGCGAGCCTGATCAATTCGTCGAGGTTGTTCGCGGGCACGCTCGGATTGGCCAGGATCACGAACGACACCTCGGCGACACGGGCCACCGGCACGAAGGCCTTGATCGGATCGTAGGGCAGCGACTTGACGGTGTAGGGATCGGTCACCAGCGCGGCTGCGGTCGCGAAGAAGAACGTGGTGCCGTCCGGCGCCGAGCGCGCCGCGGCCTGCGTGCCGACCACGTTACCGCCGCCCGGCCGGTTCTCCACGATCACCGGCTGGCCGATCCGGCCGGACAGCTGCTCGGCAACGAAGCGCGCGATGATGTCGGTGCCGTTGCCGGCGGCCTGCGAGCTGATGAAGCGGACCGGGCGGTCGGGCCAGTGTTGCGCTGCGGCGGTGCCGGACAGCGCCGGAATGGCGACAAGGCCTGCTGCCACGCATGCGAGAATTGCGCGGATTGGTCCCGCCATCGCTTGTCCTCCCGTCGGTTTCGCGGTCTTGTTGCAGCCGCTAACTAATGAGACGGCAAGCTTAGCGGCATGGCTCGTTCGCCGGTAGCGCGGCCTCGCGCGACTCTTCGGCGGCGGCTATGTTGCTCAAGCCTCGTGATTCGCCCGGGATCGCCAGAACCATGACCGCGCTCAATGTGCCGCGTCCCGCCTGGATGACCGAGGATCTCGTGCTGCTCGAGGAGCAGGCGGGCCGCTTCGTCGCGGCCGAATACGGGCCGCACCTCGAGAAGTGGCACGACGACCACATGTATCCGCGCGAGGTGTGGACCAAGGCCGGGCAGGCTGGGCTCCTCTGCGCGATGATCCCCGAGGAATATGGCGGCGGCGGCGGCAGTTTCGCCCATGAGGTGGTGATCAACCGCGCCTTCAGCCTCGGCGGCTTCGACGCCTTCGGCGCGCCGCTGCATTCCGGCATCGTCGCGCCCTACATCTGGCGCTTCGGCACCGAGGAACAGAAGAAGCGCTGGCTGCCGAAGCTCGCAAGCGGCGAGCTGGTCGGCGCCATCGCCATGAGCGAGCCCGGCACCGGCTCGGACCTGCAGAACGTGCGCACCACCGCGGTGAAGAAGGGCAACCGCTACGTCCTCAACGGCTCCAAGACCTTCATCACCAACGGCCAGCACGCCAATCTCATCGTGGTGGTCGCCAAGACCGACCCCAAGGAAGGCGCCAAGGGCGTCTCGCTCATGGTGGTCGAGACCGATGACGCCCAGGGCTTCCGCCGAGGCCGCAAGCTGAAGAAGCTGGGCCTCGACGCTGCCGACACCTCGGAGCTGTTCTTCGAGGACGTGTCGCTGCCGACCGAGAATCTTCTCGGCACCGACGAGGGGCAGGGCTTCGTCCAATTGATGAAGGAGTTGCCGCAGGAACGCATGATAGTCGCGGTCCATGCCTGCGCGATGATGGAGCGCGCCGTTACCTTGACGGTCGACTACGTCAAGCAGCGCACCGCCTTCGGCAAGAAGCTCATCGAATTCCAGAACACCCAGTTCGAACTGGCCGAATGCAAGACCGAGGCGACGATCGCGAGATCGTTCTGCGATGAATGTGTCGGACGCCTCGTCAAGGGCGAGCTCGATACCGTCACGGCCTCGATGGCGAAGTATTGGGCCACCGACACGCTCGGCAAGGTCGTGGACCGCTGCCTGCAGCTGTTCGGCGGGTATGGCTTTATGGACGAATATCCGATCTCGCGGCTCTTCCGCGACGCCCGCGTGATGCGCATCTATGCGGGGACGAACGAGATCATGAAGCTGTTGATCGCGCGCAGCCTCTAGCTGTGGGCGCAGGAGAGAACCGCCGATGACCGATGCCTTCATCTACGATGCCATCCGCACTCCGCGTGGCCGCGGCAAGTCCGACGGCTCGCTGCACGAGGTGACCGCGCTCAATCTCGCGAGCCAGGCTCTCGGCGCCATCAAGGAGCGCAACAAGCTCGATCCCAAGCTGGTCGACGACGTGGTGCTCGGCTGCGTCGATCCGGTCGGCGAGGCCGGCGGCGACATCGCCCGCGTCGCCGCCATCATGGCGGGCTTCGGCGATGAGGTGCCGGGCGTGCAGATCAACCGCTTCTGCGCTTCGGGCCTCGATGCGGTGAATTTCGCGGCCGCCGAGGTGATGTCGGGCCAGCACGAGATGACCATCGGCGGCGGCGTCGAATCCATGAGCCGGGTCGGCATCGGCGCCTCCGGCGGCGCTTGGCCGGTGGACCCTTCGATCGCGCTGAAGTCCTACTTCGTGCCGCAGGGCATCTCGGCCGATCTGATTGCGACCAAATACGGCTTCTCGCGCGACGACGTCGACGCCTACGCGGTCGAGAGCCAGAAGCGCGCCGCGCAGTCCTGGGACGAAGGCCGCTTCAAGAAATCGGTCGTGCCGGTGACGGACGTCAACGGCATCCCGCTGCTGGCGAAGGACGAGCACATGCGTCCGACCACGACCATGCAGACCTTGGCGCAGCTCAATCCATCCTTCGTGCAGATGGGTGAGATGGCGGGCTTCGACGCGGTCGCGGTGCAGCGCTACCCGGAGATCGAGGCGCTCAACCACGTGCACACGCCGGGCAATTCGTCGGGCATCGTCGACGGTGCGGCGGCGGTGCTGATCGGCACCAAGGACGCCGGCAAAGCGGCAGGTCTGAAGCCCCGGGCGCGGATCCGCCAGTTCGCCAATATCGGCTCGGAGCCTTCGATCATGCTCACCGGCCCGATCCCGGTGAGCGAGAAGGTGCTGAAGAAGGCCGGCATGACCACGAAGGACATCGACCTGTGGGAGCTCAACGAAGCCTTCGCCTCGGTGGTGCTGCGCTACATGCAGGCGATGGACATTCCGCACGACAAGATCAACGTCAACGGCGGCGCGATCGCCATGGGCCACCCGCTCGGCGCCACCGGCGCG
>CAKZHN010000371.1 GCA_936924235.1 uncultured Rhodoplanes sp.
ATCGCGCCACCGCCGCCGCCGCCACCACCACCACCGAAGCCGCCGTTGCCGCCGGCAAAATCGTTGCTGTTCGTCGGGATGCCGCCCGCACCGCCGCCGCCGCCGAAGCCGCCGTTCCCGCCGGCCTGACCGCCACCACCGCCGCCGCCGCCGAAGCCGCCAGTGCCTCCCGCGTCGGAACCGCCGTGGCTGAGCACCAGCGTGTTATCAAAGCTGCCGTTCTTCGCCAGGCTGAGCAGTTCGCTGCCGACGGAGGAGAAGACGTTGCCGTCCTTCAGCTCGACGCCGGTGAATTGCACCTGCACCGCATCGGCCAGCGCGAAGAGCTTCTTGCCGGCGGAATAATCCTCTTTCAGCTGCCGAAGCTTGGTCCCTTCGCCGTAGACCGTGGTGTAGACGTTCTTGATCGAGCTGGTGATCTTTGAAAGCGTGCTGGCTTCCGCTGCAGCGGCGGTGCCCTCCTCGGCGGCCTCCGCGCCCTTGGCGAAGCTGTAGAGACTTTTGAGGCTGTCGAAGAGGCCGGCCTCGGCACTGGTATCGTCGCCACCGGAGAAGATGATGATGGCTCCGAGCAGAATGAGATCGACATATTTCTCGTCGATGCCGAGAGACACCGCCAGTGGGGCGGCAATGACGTGGGTGAACTCGTCTCCGCCATCCACCTCGTCATACGCATAGGAAACCGAGCCGCCGCCGATGCCGCCGCCGCCGCCGCCGCCACCGAGCGTCTGCCCTTCTTGATTGCCGAAAGTGACGCCGCCACCACCACCGCCGCCGTCCCCACCGGCGAACCCCGCATACGTCGTGTGGTCTTCCACGTGGGAGTGGACGGTCCACGGTCCGACGTCGGTGGAGTATTTGACACCGAGCGTGTAGCCCTCGCCGGTCCCGCCGCCGGCGGCGTATTCGGCCACACCGGCCCCGCCGAAGCCCGCGAATACGTTGTTGACCACCGCGGCGCCGCCGTGCGCCGAGGTGCCGAGACCGCCGCCGCCGCCGCCCGAGATGGTGTTGAACGCCGCGCTCCCGCCGGCCCCACCCATGCCGCCGCCGCCGCCACCACCGCCGGGCATATTGCCCGAGTTGACCGAAACCTGACCGGCGGCGCCGCCGATGGCCGCATCGGAGTCGAAGTGGACGTTGGTCAGCGTGGCGGACGCGCCCGCGGCTACGAACAGGCCGCCGCCGAGTCCCGCACCGCCGCCACCCGACGAGAGTCCCGAGCCACCTGCGCCGCCCTGCGCCAGCATATGGTCGATGTTGAGATCGTTCAGCGTGACGTTGCCGGCGTATTCCAGGAAGCCACGATGCGCGTCGCCGCCGGAGAGGGTGTGGCCGTTCCCCTCGATGTCGAGCGACGCCCCGCCGAGGCCGTTGATCATCGGCAGGTCACTGCTGAGCGTGACATCGCCCACGAACTGGATCTGCACATGCACCGACGGACCGCCGATCGCGGCCAGCTGGTTGAACTGGAAGATTGCGGAGTTCAGTTCGGCCGCGTTGGCGACGGCGAAGATGCGGATAAAGCCGTTGAGGTTCTGGAAAGAAACCTGGTCACTGCCGGCCGTAAACAACCGGTCGACGTCGCCGGTGATCCAGTGGCCCTGCCCGTCGATGGTCAGTTGCGGGCTCTCGTTGGAAACGTGCCATTGGTAAGCCGGCGCCGGTCCTGTCGCCGTGAGGACGATGTTCGAGGTCAGCTCCAGCTTGAGCTGATAGTTGTTCATGTCCGCGTAGTAGGTGTCGACTGTGCTCGCCAGCTCGCTGGTCGTATCGACCGGCATCGAGACGGTCACGTCACTCGCCGCAGAGATCCCATTGAATTGCGAAAGATCGACGAAACTAGTGAAAGTGAGATCGTGCTCTATTTGCACGTACCCATCAAAAGACTGACCATAGACGCCTACGAGGTTTGAGACGCTGACGACAGTGGAGGAATAATTCCAGCTGAGAGGGATAAACCAATAGTCGAGATTCCAACCCACATCGGGACCGGAGCCGACATCGTAGATGATGAGTTCGCCGCCGGAACCTGGAACGTATGCGTATTCGACGCTCATGCCTTGGTTCTCCGATCGGTGTCGGTTGCGATCGCTTCGTTGCGGCACAACGCCGCGCCGAAGTTCCGCGGACCTGATTCAATCTCGTAGCGGTCGCCCCTCAGGCCGGTGCGCAGGCAGACAAAAGCCCGCTCGCACCACGGCGCGCACGCCGTCGCGGTTGTCTTTCATCGTGATCGTCAGGAAAGAGGGGGACCTAAATTACATGCCCGGCTCGACTGTCTTATTGTTGGACCGTCGGCGCTAAGCGGAGCCGATGATCAATTCGTCAGCGAGCTTTCGCAATTCAAGCAGTCATGAACAGCGTTATTGGAGTCGCGATCCCCGCTCTTTAAGAATTGGTTTACGCCAACACTGACGTACCAACAACGGAACATTTGAATACGATCGGGAACCTATCCACGTGTCTTAAAACAACAATTCCGGTTTGTTGAACCGTCGTAAAACTCTTCTAGCGAAGCGCAAGCTGATAGCAGAGATCGAACCCGCTCATGGCGTCGGCCAGGAAACGGTCGACGCCCTGCAAGAGCTTGGGCGTGAGTTCGATGAACCGGCCGCCCTCCTTTGACAGACGAACAAGATCCAGCTCTTCCGCCTCGACCAGAAGCTTGCGGACATGGGTGCGCGACACGCCGAAGCGGCCGCCCAGGTCCGAATAAGACACCTTGAGCGGTTCGGCAGCGCTTTGCTCTGCGGCCATCTGGATCATCTTGAGGAGGATCATCACGCCGGCGTCGCGGCCCTGGAACAGCATCATGATCGGATTGTTGGCGAGGATTTGCGCGCCGAGCGCGAACAGATCTCTCGACACCAGGCGCTGCTTCAACTGGAACTCAGGGTCGCGCGTCATGATCAGCGCATAGCCGGGGTTCGGATAGAGAATCTGCAACGGCAGGTGATGCGACGCCAGAAAATCCTGGTCTTGCGCGATCATCTTTTTGGTGGGCATGAGGATGCGGACGCGGCGATCCTGCGGCGCCGGGAGCTGTTGGAGATAGCCGGTCTTCACGAGCCGCGAGACGAGGTTCTGGACGCGGCTTGTGCTGGCGAGACGATGCTCCGCCATGGCATCCATGACCAAGCGCAGCGTCGGCCAGGTCGCGCGATCGGCCTCGTCGTAGCGCGCGTAAAGGCACATGATTATGGAGATCAGAACCGTTCGGCTCGCTTCGAGCAACAGCCGGTTGAGGAAGGGCTTGTGTTCGTAAAGCGCGAGAATGGCCTTGACGAACTCGTGGCGCGCGAGCGCGAAGCGCGGATGCGCCAGAATTTCTTCCGATGAATGGAACGGAGGAAGATCGTTTAGAACATCAGCAACGGCCATCCGGCTGATCTTAACTACCGTCGAAGTCGCCCGTTATCATGTTACTTGAAAATCGATTTCGCGCCATGGGTTCCACCATATCGAATCCGAGCGTTTTGGCCCGGTTCCCGCGTGTCTTGTGTCATTTTACACAAACTGCTCGGTGGATCGCGTAGCCGCTTGATGTTTCTCCCTCGCGACGGCCGTGGCTGGTATGACTTGGCGTGGCGTATTGTGTTGGGGGACGGATCGAGCGGTGCCTGTCGTGCGCCGCTCCGTTAGCGGATCGTGGTGACGTCATCGGCTTGTAAAGCGGCGGTCGCCGCCGTTCTTGCAACTGTCGCACTCGCCGCGGATCGCGCGATGGCGCAGAACGTCCCCGCATCGGTCGCAGCCGAGCCACGGCCAGCCAACCGGCGCTCGGCCCAACTGCCGCCCATCACGGTTCATAGCCGCCGCAAGGTGCCGCGCCCGCCAAGGA
>CAKZHN010000372.1 GCA_936924235.1 uncultured Rhodoplanes sp.
GCACCGCATTGGACGCACATGGCTGACGAATGGCCGGCCGACGCTGTGAAATCGCGCCGCGGCATGCTCCAGTCCTGTGCCGAGCACAACGCGATGCTGTTCCCGATTCATTTCGGCGCGCCGCATGTGGTGAGCATCGAGCACGGGCCGGAGGGGTTCGCGGCGCGGTTCGTGCCGGGCGCGGGCTAGGCTGGTGTCGAGGTCTCAGCATGACGGAGCAACGCTCGGGTTTGCCTGTCCTTGCATTCAAGAATTTGGCGGCTCTTGAGAGGTGGCTGGCCTCACAACCCATCGACACGCCGGGGGCGTGGATCAAGTTCGTAAAGAAAGCGGCGCCAAGCGCGACGCTGACCAAGGCAGAAGCGATAGATGCCGCACTCTGTCATGGATGGATCGACGGAAAGCTCGAGAAGTATGACGATCTGCACTGGCTTGCCCGCTTCACGCCGCGCAAGGCAAGCAGCAAATGGTCACTCAGGAACCGTCAAAGAGCATCAGAGCTCAAGGAACAGGGGCGAATGCGGGCCGCTGGTCTCGCACAAATCGAAGCGGCTGTTGCCGATGGACGATGGGACAGGGCATACGCCCCGGCCAGCAGCGCCCAAGTGCCGAGCGATCTCCAAAAGGCGCTGAACGAGAACCCGTCGGCCGCGGCGTTCTTCAAATCGCTGAACAGCAGAAACCGCTATTCAATCCTGTACCGTATCGGCGCAGTCAAAAAGACCGAGACGAGAAAGCGAAAGATTCGAGAATTCGTGGCGATGCTCGAGCGCGGTGAGACAATACATGGCTGACGAGCCGGCGGTATCGCCGGCACTGGCGGGGCACTCGTCCTCATGCCGTCAACCTTGCACTTTGTCACCCCGTGCACCGCTGCCGTTCGCAGCTTGCGGCGAGTGAAATCCCGCCGCACCATTGAGGCCGCCGGATGCGAAGGAGGGGATGATGGCCCGTCTGATGCCTGCGTGGTTCGCTCTGTGCCTTGCGCTGTTCACTGCCGATGTGGCGGTTGCGGAAACCTACCCGGCGCATCCGATCAGGATCATCGTATCGTCGGCGGCCGGCGGCCCGCTCGACGTGATCTGCCGTGCGGTGGCTGAGAGGATATCGGCGGAACTGAAGCAGCCGGTGGTGGTCGAGGCCAAGCCCGGCGCCGGCGGCAATCTCGCGGCCGACTTCGTCAGCAAGTCGGCGCCGGACGGTTACACGCTTTTGTTCACGCTCAGCACGACGCTCACCGTCAATCCGTATCTCTACAAGGACTTGAGCTTCAACCTGAAGCCCATCACGGTGGTCAACTACAGCACCCAGACCCTGTTCGTGCATCCGACGCTGCCGGTGAGCAACATCGCCGAGTTCATCGCCTGGGCGAAGAAGGACGGCCCGGTGCTCTACGCCCACGGCGGCAACGGCACCTCGTCGCATCTGGTGATGGAATACTTCCGCCTGCTTGCGGGCTTCCAGACGACGCCGGTGCCGTATCGCGGCGCCGCCGCCATGATCTCGGATTTCATCGCCGGCCAGTTCAAGGTGTCGTTCGGCTCGACCTCTGGCCTGTTGCCGCTCGCCACCGCCGGCAAAATCCGGGCGCTGGCCGTTTCGACGGCGCAGCGCTCGCCGCTCATCCCCGATGTGCCGACCATCGCCGAGTCCGGCTATCCGGGCTTTGCGCTGACGACCGACTTTGTCCTCCTGGCGCCCGGCGGCACGCCGGACGAGATTGTGGCGCTGCTCGAGCGCGAGGTCCGCAAGGCGATCGACCCGCCGGAGTTCAAGGAACGCTTCGCCAAGCAGGACATCTGGATCGTCGGCTCGAGCGCCGCGGAAGCGGCCGCGCGAATCAAGGCCGGCTCCGCGCTCTGGGCCGACGTGGTCGTGCGTAGCGGCATGAAAGGCGAATAGCCGGGGTCTCGATTCGTTCTCCATGACCGGAACAGCAGCCGTGGACCGCCCGGCATCGCTGGCCGGAACTTCCGCCGCGCAGGCCCGTTCGATGTCCAGGGCGACAAGGCTTAGCGCAGGAGGAACCATGCGAAAGCTCATTACGGCCCTGTCAGTGCTCGTGCTCGCGACGTCCGTGGCAGGCGCAGCGACCAGGCACCACAAACAAGCGGCGGCCGGCAAATGCTGGGATGCCGCGAGCAGCACGGTCAAGGACATGGCCACGCAAAGCGCCAGCGGGCAGAAGACGTCGGGCGCCGTCACCACCGGCTCCGGGTCGTCGGGCAATGCGGTGAACAGCACGGGCGGCCAGTTGCAGACCCGGCCGCGCGGCATGCCGGACTGCAAGATGTGACCTGGGGCTGACGCTTCTGGTTCAATGACCGACATGAATTGCATAAGGCGGCTTGCGCTGCCTTCTGCAATTCGACGCAGGCCGCCTTTGTCTCGAATTTTCGTCGGATGCGCGACGAATGATTCGATCTTGATAATTTCAAATCAGCCGACATTAACCTCTTGGACATCACTGAGGCGCGTGCGTCCGCGGTGTGGCCGAGTAAACAGACTCTTAACGCGTGGACGCTCCGGCTGCGATTGACGTTCGTTACCCCCAAAAATTGCGAGTAACGAAGCAACCCTTTGTCTTTCTGTCATGATTTGCATCGTGGCGAAGTAACTTTGCGCTAGGCAAGAGCACCAAATTGGATCGCATTTGATTCAAATTGGATGTTTTTCGCCCATTTCGGGCTCAGTCGTTAGATTGAATTAACTTCTCAATGTGAACCTCCCCGACGTCAGGCGTCAGTCTGACTCGCGCTAAACGGGACCGCGTGACAGCAGGTCACAGGCTCGGTGGACAGTACGTCTCGACTCGGGGTGCGTTTGCATGTCTTCCATCATTTCGTTGCTCTCGCCGGCACAGATCGCGCAGCTTACGACCACCGCGATCCAGAGCCTGCAGACCACCGACATTGCGGCGTTGTCTACGTCGCAAGCGGCGGCGCTGACCTCGACGCAGGTCAACGCGATGGGGACAGTCGATCTCCAGTACCTCGCAGGAACCCAGGTCGCCGCATTGTCCACCGCGGTAGTCTCGGCGCTGCTGACGCTGCAGTTCGACAACTTCACGACCACCCAGCTCAGCCAGTTCACCGCCTCGCAGGTCTCGGTTCTGACCGCCGGTGAGTTCAGCACCTTCAGCACCACCGAGATCCGCGCCTTCAGCACCACCCAGGCCGGCGCCATTACGGCCGCCCAGCTCGGCAGCATCACCACCACCGCGCTCAACAATTTTTCGACCACCCAGGTCGGCCAGCTCTCGGCCACGCAGCTCCATGGTCTGAGCACTGCGCAGCTCAACAGCCTGACCAATGCGAACTTGAACGCGGTCAATGTCAACGATCTGACCACGGGCCAGGTCTCGGGTCTCAACACGACCGCAATCGGAACTCTTTCCACCACGCAGGTCTCTACGCTGACCACCGCCCAGGTCGCGGTGTTGACGACCGCGCAGATCGGCCAGCTCAGCAGCACCGAGATTCAGGCCTTCAACTCCGCCCAGGCCGGCGCCTTCACGGCGACCCAGCTC
>CAKZHN010000373.1 GCA_936924235.1 uncultured Rhodoplanes sp.
GCTTCGCTACGGCGGTCGACCCTCCCCCTCCAGGGGAGGGTGACGATGTTGCACCACCGACCTTCAATTTCGTGCAGCGTTTCTGGAGCTTCCCCATGCCCGCCTACGAGCTCGTCAGCCACCACCTCTGTCCCTACGTGCAGCGCGCCGCCATCGTGCTGCTGGAGAAAGCCACGCCGTTCCGCCGCACGCTGATCGACCTCGACCACAAGCCCGATTGGTTCCAGGCGATCTCGCCGCTCGGCAAGGTGCCGCTGCTCAAGGTCACGCTCGACGACGGCGAGACCGCGGCGCTGTTCGAATCCTCGGTGATCTGCGAATACCTCGAGGACACGCTGCCCCATCCGCTGCATCCCGCCGACGCGCTCGTTCGCGCCCAGCACCGCGGCTGGATGGAGTTCGGCTCGGCCATCCTCGGCGACATCTGGGGCTTCGAGACCGCCAAGGACGAAGCCACGGCGCTCTGCAAGGCGGCGGCGTTGAAGCTCAAGTTCGCCCGCGTCGAGCAGGCGCTCGGCGAGGGGCCGTTCTTCGCCGGCGAGCGGTTCTGCGTGGTGGACGCGGTGTTCGCCCCGGTGTTCCGCTATTTCGACGTGTTCGACGGTCTCACCGATCACGGCATTTTCGCCGCCACTCCGGAGGTCCGGGCCTGGCGGGCGGCGCTCGCGGCCCGGCCCAGCGTCCGCCATGCGGTCGATCCCGACTACCCGGACAGGCTCCGGGATTTCCTGGTCAGGAAGGAGGCATGGCTGGCCCGATCCATCGCCCGGACCGATGGCATTCAGCCGAAAAAGTCATATTTGCAGGTGGCCGCTCATAATTGAGTTGGCAAGGTTTTTCGCCTAAAAGCGGGCGCGCCAGATGGGTTTCGGCCCCCTGGCTTTCCGCCATTTCGGAGACAGTCATGGGTTTCAAGGTCGCAGTGGTCGGCGCCACGGGGAACGTGGGCCGCGAGATGCTCAGCATCCTGGAGGAGCGGCGCTTTCCCGCCGACGAGGTGATCGCGGTCGCCTCGCGCAAGAGCCAGGGCACCGAGGTCTCGTTCGGCGACAAGACGCTCAAGTGCAAGGCGCTCGAGCACACCGATTTCTCCGACGTCGACATCTGCCTGATGTCGGCCGGCGGCAGCGTGTCGAAGGAGTGGTCGCCCAAGATCGGCGCCCAGGGCGCGATCGTGATCGATAACTCGTCGGCGTGGCGGATGGACTCCGACGTGCCGCTGATCGTGCCCGAGGTGAACGCTGATGCGATCGCGGGCTTCGGCAAGAAGAACATCATCGCCAATCCGAACTGCTCGACCGCGCAGCTCGTGGTCGCGCTGAAGCCGTTGCACGACAAGGCCAGGATCACCCGCGTGGTGGTCGCGACCTATCAATCGGTGTCCGGCGCCGGCAAGGATGCGATGGACGAACTCGACCGTCAGACCAAGGCGATTTATTCGCTGCAGGACGTCGAGATGAAGAAATTTCCCAAGCGCATCGCCTTCAACCTGATCCCCCAGATCGACGTGTTCATGGAGGACGGGTACACGAAGGAAGAGTGGAAGATGATGGCCGAGACCAAGAAGATTCTCGACCCCAAGATTAAGCTCACCGCCACCTGCGTGCGCGTGCCGGTGTTCGTCAGCCACTCGGAAGCCGTCAACGTCGAGTTCGCCGAGCCGATCACGCCCGACGAGGCGCGCGAGATCCTGCGCAACGCGCCGGGCTGCATCGTGATCGACAAGCATGAGCCCGGCGGCTACGTCACGCCGCACGAGGCCACGGGCGAGGACGCGACCTACATCAGTCGTATCCGCGAGGACGCCACCGTCGAGAACGGTCTGTCGATGTGGGTGGTTTCCGACAACCTGCGCAAGGGCGCCGCGCTCAACGCCGTGCAGATCGCCGAGTGCCTGATCAACCGCAAGCTGATCCAGGCGAAGCGGAAGGCGGCGTAAGCCCTCTGCGTTTGTTGGCTGGCTGCACCAGCCCACGCCGCCGTCATGCCCGGGCTTGACCCGGGCATCCACGTCTTGGCGGCGACGCAAGCCGTGAATGACAGGGACGAGCCCGGCCGTGACGGCATGATGAGGCCGAGCGGTCAGCGCGACTGCACGAGAGTGACCGTCGAATTCTTGGGCAGCGTTTCCTTGCCGGTGGCTTCGGTGATGATCTGTGTCACCAGATCCAGGACCTGAAGAGACCGCGCCTCGTCCACAGATCCGAAAGCCGGCTTCGGAATGTAGAAGCTTTCACCGCCGTAGACGACGGCGACAGCCGCCTCTCCGGGGCCGGGAACGCCGCGTCGCACCTCGAACAGAGGCACAGTGGTGTGTCGCCCTTCCACCAGGACGAAGATTTTAGGCGTGAACTCGTGGGTGGAATAGTTCTGGGCTGCAATCAGCTCGCCCAGATAGTAGAGGACTCCCTGGCCGCTCCTTGTCGTGAACGGAAGTGCCATGTTCAGGAACCGGAGTTTTCGCTCGAAGGCTTGAAAGCGCGTCATCCCGCAGCGGTCGCGACCGCTGTTGAGAATCGTGCGCGTAGCGCCGCCGGGATGGTAATCGGGAGGGCAGTCCTTCAATGCCTCGCGGTCGTCATCGAATTGCTCGCAGAATTCCTTGGTACGCTTGTTGTCACGAATACTGCACCGCTCTTCGACCGCGCTCTCGATCTTGGCATGTTGCTGCGTGGACACTTTGTATTCCTGAACGAAGATGAGCTGCACAAGCTCCTCGGGAAATCTCAAGCTGACAAAGTATTGGACGATCCAATTCGGAAGACGTCGCTGAAGCTTGTTGGCGAACACCGAATTGTTCAGGTTGTTCATCGAGAACGAGCTGAAGCCGCCGCTGTAGCTGACCGACGGATTGACGCTGTAGGAGGTCAATCCGCCACTGGTGACGACCGTCGGGTCGAAGTTGAAGGTGCCGCTGGCCGTTCCCGACCAGTTCGGTGTGGCCGACACATCGCCGAAACCGACGAACGACATCGGCGCGCGCTGGCTGGCGCGGACTGCGTTGAGCAGGATCTGCCGGTTGTTCGATTCGGCGATCGCCTGATTGTAGGCGTCGGCCTTGTTCTCGAGCTCGACGCGGGTGCATCCGGCAAGGAATGACGCGGCAAGCGTACAGGCCAACAGCAACGCGCGACTGCAATTCAGAAACGACTTGATGAGATGCAACATGAACGCCCCCCATGATGGTCATTTTCACTGCACTACCGGTGATATATAGCATGCGTATCGTACAACCGCGTGTCAAACAACGGGCCGTACCAACAAGGATGTGAAGCGCAGCGCGCGCGTCGCCTCCGAAGCAGTCGCTTCCGAAACAGTGTTGACGGACCTTGCAAACAGGGGTCGTCGATTTGCGCGTTTTCTCACGCTGTGTATCGTCACGCCGCCTTGCTCACGTGAGGGCGTCTTCTAGGGACGCTTGGTTGGCGGAGCGAAGGTGTGGCGCCCGCGCGCTCTGCTTAACGTGAGCAGACGCCCCGGGACGTCTCGGGAAACCGTCCGTCCCCATCGCACCAGATGCGGGGCTGC
>CAKZHN010000374.1 GCA_936924235.1 uncultured Rhodoplanes sp.
CCTGGCGGTGCGCCGGTGCCCCAGCGCCACACGCCGCCCGCGACCAGCACCACCAGCACCAGGCTGGCGATGATGGTGACGTAGATTTTCAGGTAGAGCCGCCGCATCGGTTCAGTCCTGAACCTTGGCGAACACATAGCCGCTGCCGCGCACCGTGATGATGCGGCGCGGCTTCTTGGCGTCATCCTCGATGGCCGAGCGAATGCGCGAAATGTGCACGTCGATCGAGCGGTCGAAGGATTCGAGCTTGGCGTGCTTCAGTGCGTCCATGATCGCATCGCGCGACATCACGCGGCCGGCGTGCTGGGCCAGCACCAGCAGAAGCGAGAACTGATACGACGTCAGCGCGCATTCGGCGCCGTCGAGCCGCGCGGTCCTGGCGCCCAGATCGATCTCGAGCCGGCCGAAGCGCAAGACCTCGCTGCGCGACTCGCGGCCGCGCCGGCGCAGGATCGCGCGCAGCCGGGCCAGCATCTCGCGCGGCTCGAATGGCTTGGGAAGATAGTCGTCGGCGCCGATCTCGAGGCCGACCACGCGGTCCATGGCGTCGCCGCGGGCGGTGAGCATCAGGATCGGCGTCTGCGAGCGTGCGCGGATGCGGCGGCAGACTTCGAGGCCGTCGATGTCGGGCAGCATCAGATCGAGCACCAGCGCGTCGAACGGCTCCTTGGCTTCGAGCGCAACGCCGGCGACGCCGTGCGACGACACCGTCACGGCAAAGCCCGCCTCGCCGAGATAGTTCTTCACCATCTCGGCAAGCCGCGGGTCGTCTTCGATCAAGAGAATGCGCTCGGTCACGGAAGCGAGCTTACCACCGATTCCAGCGGCGCCCCGCCTCGGGCGGCGGCGGCAGGCGATCGGCAAGCTTGCGGCGCTGCTCGGGGGTCAGCACCTCGGCCATGTCGCCGATCGCCTGCGCCACTCGCTTGGAGAAGGCATCCGCAAGCGCCAGCTGCTCGGTGCGGAACTTCTCGATCGCGGCGCGGTCGATGGTCTGCTGCAGGAGCAGATCCCGTGCGGCGCCGCGCGCGGCCTTGGCCTTGTCGCGCATCGGCACGAGGTCCTTCACGGCGCCGCGCACGATGGCGCGGAGCTTTTCCTGCTGGTCCGTGGTGGCGTCGATCTCGATCGCGACATGGCGGACCATGCGGTCGGCGCGGTCCTCGATCTGGGCCGGATCGAGCGGCCCGCCCATGAAGCCGCTATGCCAGTGCACCGGCGACATCGGGCCGAAGCCCGGCCCCTGGCTGAAAGCGGTGGTGGCGGCAATGCCGGTGAGGCCTGCGGCGAGCACGCCGGCGACGATCCAGGCGGTTCGGCGGCTGCGGCTGGGCGGGATGATGGCGCCGGAGGCAGGCTTGTTGGAGTCTGTCTTAGAGTCCTGGGTCATCGACCTTCTCCTGTGGTTGGACATCAGCGCTTTGCACTGAGCCGAACATGGAGGCGGCCGGTTTCCGGCGTTTGTCCTGATTGTAAAGTTATGTAAAGCCGCGGCTACGCCAGATACTGCTGCGTGATCGCCGAGCCGAGCTTGTTGTTGTCGGTGATGAACGACGTGATGAACTCGTGCAGGCCGGACTGGAAGATCTCGTCCATCTTGCTGTTCTGCAGCCTCGTGCGGAGCGTACGGGCCTGGCGCTGCGCCGGGCCCTGGCGCCCGTACACGCCGGCGATACGGTCGAGATTTTGCACGAGGTTCTCGTAGCAGCTCGCCAGCGACCGCGGCATCTGGTCGTTGAGGATCAGCAAGTCCGCGATCAGCCAGGGCTTGAGGCTCTCGCGATAGACCCAGTGATAGGCGGTGAGCGCCGAGACCGAGCGCAGGATGCCGGACCACTGGTAGTAGTCGAGCGGGCCGCCGACGTGCTCGTGCGCCGGGAGGAGCAGGTGATACTTCACGTCGAGGATGCGCGCGGTGTTGTCGGCGCGCTCCGAATAGACGCCGATCCGCGAGAACCAGTAGGCGTCGTTGCGCAGCATGGTCCGGTAGGCCGAGCCGTCGAAGCGCAGCGAGCACTCCTGCACCCAGGTGAGGAAGCGCGCGAGCTCCTCGCGCGATGACGGCCGGTTGCCGAAACGCTTCAGCTCGAGCCATGTCGTGTTGATGGCGTCCCACATCTCCATGGTGAGCGCGGTGCGCACCGCGCGCGCGTTGGCGCGCGCCACTTCGAAGCAGTTGCGGATGGATGACGGGTTCGAGGTCGAGAAGGCAAGGAAATCGGTGACGGTGTCTTCGTTGGCCTCGTCATGGGCGGCAAAGAACGCGCTGGTGCACCCGGCGGTCGAAAGCGCCGACTCCCATTCGTTGGTCTCGCCCACATAGGCGAGCGGCATGGTGGTGAGCCGCTGCGTGGCTTCGAGGATGCGAGCGAGATATTCGGCGCGTTCGACGTAGCGCGCGAGCCAGTAGAGGTTATCGGCGGTGCGGGAGAGCATGGGT
>CAKZHN010000375.1 GCA_936924235.1 uncultured Rhodoplanes sp.
TGGACACCTGCCACGGGGCGGCGTCGTCTGCCTGGGCCATGCTGGCGCTGCAGAGGATCAGTGCACATAAAATGAACGTCAGCACTAACTTCCTACTTTTTAGCATTTGGAAGCCCGCTGCTTGTTATTGACGATTCTGGCGCTTCCTGCACTCCACCATGCAGAAGTTTAAAATCGACTCCAAACTGCATCGTGCGTGCATCTGTCTATTAACGCTTGGTTCGTTCTGTCGGGCGTCGTACGCATCCGATTAATAGCGAACCGCGCGCGTTGCATCGGTTCCGCGGCGCAGCTCCGGTCCGTTTAGTGAGGCGCGGCAAGGCCACGGGCGCGGCTGCTAAAGAGTTCGCCCGCTCGGACGGAAGAGGTCTTCAAGGTCGCGTTCAAGTTCATCATCGAGTGACAAACCACGAAGCTTCATGGCTGCCTCTACGCCATGAATGAGAGACCACATGGCTGAACGTTCAGCCGGTGTCAGTGGCTCAAGCGCGATCTTCGCGTATGCGCCAACGAGATATTTCCGAGAGATTGCAATGAAATGGTCGAGTTCATCCGTAGGCACGTCGTCCCCCCAAATGCGCGCCGCATCTGCGAATAAAGCCAGAACTCGACGATTTCGTTTCCTCGGAACCGCTTACATGGTTAACCGCCGCACTTAGCCTCTCAGCTGTGCAAGGGGTAATCGCGCGTTTTTTAAAGGGGGACTGCGGCAGCCAAGCCGCAAACGCGGGCTCCATTTCCTCGCCGAGGAGGCTTTCCGCTGAGGCACTCCGATCTGATTTAGCGCAGGATCGGCATTGAAACTAACAACGGCGCACCCCTTGATCTCTGCGACCGAAATAAAGCGGCGGCTGATAGCCGCCGCTTTGCGACCAATATGCCTGCGGGGCTCAATAAAGGCCCAGGCGAGGCTCGGCGTTCTCGTCGGCGGCAGGAAGATGGTTTGGATCCGAGCCGCTGCCATTCGTTTCGACATCCCGGCGCAGGCTATTGGCCGTGCGCTCTGCCTTGGCTCTTGCAAGAGCGACTTGCTCGCTCCCGGTTAGTACCACACGCGTGTTCGACAAGCCCTCTTGCTTGACGAGCGCAAACAATGTCGCTGCGTTCGCAGGCGCAAGTCTTACACATCCATGGCTCGCGGGTGAACCAAGGCGCTTCGTGTCATACGACCCGTGTATCGCGTGGCCTTGTTTAGTGAAGAATACAGAGTGCGGCATCGGCGCGTCGTCCCACTCCTTAGAAAAGTGTTCGGCTTCCATCCGAAATGCAGTGAAGGTGCCCGACGGCGTCCCGTAGTTCGGTCTTCCAGTAGAGACTCGCCAACGATGTAAAACCTTCCCGTCGCGTGTCACGGTGAGCGATTGCGTGGACTTGTTGACTGTGATGAGCAATGCAGCAGTTGCAGACGATACTGTGCAAGCGAGACTTACTGCCACGACGCCAAAGAGAGCCACGATCCGCATAATTCCTTCCTGCGTTCCTGTTCGGCAAGCTCAACCTCGTAATTCAGCGACGGTTCCTGAGGTTTACGTTGTCTCTGATGGCAGCCTCGGCTCTCGCGCTTCAGTCACGAACGAGGTCGCCACAGCAATAGAAACAAAATTCGGTCGACTCGGTTGGTTAGGAGCAAAAAAGGGGAACGAATGCTTTCCAATCCTGCCGCTCCAAAGGACTGCACTGGTTCGCGGGTACTGGCCTGCCTCGCTGTAGCCACCGCCGCAGCAGGATTTTTGTGGGTCTACAGTGCTGCGGCCCATCGAGAGCCGGTGATTTTTCCAGGAAAAATTGCACACGCCGAGCAGCAGGAGCCTAAACCGGCCTTGGTAGTCACCTCGCAAACGCAGTCTCCTTCGATAAGTGAACCTGCATCACTGACGAAGCTACCCCAGCCAGACCTTCAACAGAACAAGGGGCACGCGAAGCCGAACAAAGCTGCGGTCGCTTCGAAGAGCAGAAGAACACGTGTCGTTAATAAGCGTGTTCCTACGGAGACACGGGCGGCCTTCGCCCTGGAGGCCCGGAGTACATTCGCTCAACCATTTTGAACTCATGAGGGTCGTACTGGTGGGGACCTAGCAGCGCTGATCTTCACGAGCGCTTGGCCAGCCGAGGACCTTCACGGCGATGGGTAAGAGGCGTTCTCCCTCGGGCGAGACAGCCCACCCAACTCTGAAGCTCGGTCACGTCAAAAAAGGCAGCAAAATCGAGCCTCAACTAAATTCCTGCGGAGCTTTGGAGACAATCAGGCCAGGAGAGAGAATTTCGGGCTGTCGGGCCGGATGGGAAGTGCGGAGGTCTGCGCGAAAAAACCGATGAACGTTGCGCTTTTTGTGGGGCTCACCGCAGGGCGGAGAATATGTTGCCGGGTAGGGCTGGCGGAGGGAGACGAACTGAAATCCAACGTTCTCCACTTTTGCGCAGAGCTACGCCGGGCTTCGCCGTCGCGAGATCACTTCTTGGCGCATAGGCCGTTCGCCGGCCCATTGCACTGTCCATTCGATTCCCCGCCATTTTCGCAAACACGCGAAACGAGGATTTCATCATCTTGGCAGGTGAGGGGAGCTACGCCCGTGACCACCCTGAGTACTGGGCCAGCAGCTCGGTCGGGTGCGTTCGTAGCGGGTCCCGGAGGTCCAGGGGGGCCGGGTTCTCCCTTGTCGCCCCGTGCGCCAGAAGGACCGGCGGGACCAGTCTCTCCTTTTTCGCCAGCAGGTCCTGCAGGTCCGGCAATGCCTTGCGGTCCGGCGATCCCCTGAGGCCCTTGCGGCCCGATGGGTCCTTGTGGACCCTGCGCCCCTTGCGGGCCAGCGGGCCCTTGCGCTCCTTCTTTGGGTTTATCGCTACAAGCGGTCAATCCAACCGCGAAACAGATGACGATCGCAAAGTGAAGTGCCTTACCGGGGTGCAAACGCATAAGCTCGATCCTCATAGCTTCTAGGAACGCAGGCCCCGTTGGTGCGGCCCCACTATGCCTATAAGGAACCGTCAGGCTTTGAGGTTCCGTTCCTCTGCGTTTGTACTGGGTGCTCCTGTCACAAGCGACGCTCTTACTCTCGCCGACGTGCTCGTTCGGTAAAACATCTCGAATCGATCGGTCTGCCGCTTGTGCTTCACGGACGCGGATCACCTATAGAGCCGCCTCGTGGCTTCATCGCGTTGCGTGCTTTCTTTCGCACTGAGCCTTTTGCGACTCACGGCGTAGACGAGCTGCCAGCAGAAGCAACGGCCCCGGAACCTCCACGACTGTGAGAGGGCTTAACGACGTTATTGTTTCGAGCGTGTTGGCTCCTACACGCCAGGAACAGGTTAGATGTCCACGCGTACCGATGCGTTGTTGTCGCAGCAAGAAACCGGAAAAATAACTGCGTCCATCATCCCCGTTGCGTCCGGTTGTCACCCGGCGTGCGCGAAGAAAACCGGCTCATCATGGGCGTGTTCCTCGGCCTGCGCTTCCGTCACGTACCTGCTCTCGAAGCTGTCGAGATACGGGAGCACCACGGTCTCGAGCCAGCGCTGGTGGATGATGAAGAGCAGCATCGGGTTGAAGAGCATGTTTACCTCCGTTACCTGGGTTGCAATGTCTAATGGCTGGCACCGTTCCAAAAGAAAAACCCGGTGGGCGAAACACCGGGTCTCCTCCCCAGGGACTGATTAGGCTTGCATTGGACGCAATCCGTGCTTGGTGAACGACACCTCAGAGCGGGAGTTCCGCCCCCGCGAAAGGCGCTTTTGCTGGAGGCTCCTACGTCGCCGTCAAGCAATTCACTCGACGTCGCCGCCAAGTCATTTTTTTGCGCGCCACGATCAATCGTCGGCGGCGATTTCCGTGAACAGGAAACCCGTGGACGTCTTCGTGAACGTGAAGATCTCGTCGCCGCAGAAGATGGCGAGCTTTCACTGTGTCAGGCTAGCGATCGTAGACGGGCTTGCCGCGCTGGATATCCGACGCTGTCCGCTGAACTACAAAGTTCGCCAGCTCGTTTGAAGGTTATCCTTTTCGACAAGGGCAGGCTAACGCTGCGTGGCTTGTCACAGGTTTCGATCAGACAATTTGTGGGCGTCCCTGGTGTTGGCCCGGCTACAGTGTACCGCCTCCGCAAAGTTCTTCAGCGACACGGTTTGGATTTCAAAAAATAAAAGGGGCGGACTTCTGCTAAGAAAGATGGCCCCGCAGAGAGAGCCGCGATCGCACGCAGGTTTCGATGTCGTCAACGCCTATGCACCTGCGAGAAGCAGCCAAAGTCGGATGAGCCGGTCGCGCTTGCGAAGTCTTCGCATGGGGCACCTCTTGATAGGCAACCGTAAACCTTGCCAGAGGTTCCTACTTCCAGGTCACGACGCAGCAGGCGCGCTGCTCCAACATCTGGGCCGTCTCGGCGAATGTCATCTTCGCTCCGTCGCTGTAGGCCTCTCTGGACATCGCTATGTAGTGGGCAGCCAACTGTCTGAGAATCCGGACCTGTTCATCGGCGGGCAGTAGCCGGAGTCCTTCCAAGTGTGCTTTCATGAGGCTCATCGCGCTCTTATGAAGCAGTAGTCCGAATGGAGGTTTACTTTTTCCGTCCGTAGAATTGCTTAGGCGTTTGTCGGGGATGATTCGGCGGGATGGAGCGGATTTCCGCGGCCAAGGCTAGTGAATGCGCCGCCGTGCGGCAGAGCGTCGCGAACAGCCAAATGGGGCGGATGGCGAAGGTTGCCGCAAGCTTGCCTCAAGCCCTCCGCTAAACTGGTTATCCCAAGCCGATGTCAGGCTTTTTCTGACGGAACGAAACACTCGGACAGTTGTTTTGCGGGGCAGAGTGCCTCCGTAGTGGATAGCGTTCGGCCGTTCGATGACTCCGAAGGATCTTAACGATCTTGCTACTGCCGCAGCAGAGCGGGCCTCAGCGGCACCCGATGGCGCCACCCGCTGGCAATATGAGAAGCTAGCTTGGGCTTATGGGCGAATGGCGCGTCGTGCAGCGTCGGAAGCAGCCGAGAGAGAGCAGCTAATAAGGACGCTTCCTGACTCGCGCTGGATGTAAAGCCAGCGAGGCCGTTATCCTGCGCGGCCCCGAGGCTCGCTGGGGGCCATTCCGTATCCCGCCCCGCGAGGGTTTGCTCGGCACGTCGGCCAATCAATCCGAAAAAAAGGCCCCACCTGTAAGGCGGGGCCGCGGAGCAAGCAGGGGCTGGGGGGCTTGTTTTGCCTGCTCCGTACTGCTGCTGACTTAGGAACGCACCGCTCCGCTTGGAAGAGGGTGCGACAAAGAAAGCGAGGCCGCTACACGGAGAGCGGCCGATGGCAGGGGAATAGAGGGGAAACCGGCCTCTGGCGGTTGCCTGCCTGACCTGGACAAACGAAAGCCGGGGGGACCAACACCTTTACCCCGCGCGAACACTGGCTTGCGACGGGTTAAGAAATTGCAGTTGGAAATTGTTGCCGGGTTGTGCGGGAACGCTGAGGTCGCTCTGCGTTTTGCGCTCGTGCGGTGGAATGAGCGCTAGGCCCGCATTCACCGCAGCCTTCGCGCGCTCTTACTCATTCGTGTTGAGCAATCCGATTGGGGAAGCGTGTCCCGCATGGCAAGGGTTTGGTGCCGATGAACTCACATCGACTGTCGAAGCGCGTCGACTGGTTGCGTCGAATACTTGGCAAGATGCGGGCTGCGCATAGCGGATGACCTGCGCTGTTCTGTCATTTGACAGGGATACGATTAGGGGCAGGCCCTAAAAACTCCCACGTTCTGAAGGGAATCCCGATGACCG
>CAKZHN010000376.1 GCA_936924235.1 uncultured Rhodoplanes sp.
CGGCGATCGACAAGACCGCCTATCCGGACCTGGCAGAGTTCTTTGCTGACTTGGCGCGTGTCTATCGCGAGGAGATCGCGGCGCTCTATGCGGCCGGCTGCCGCTACGTGCAGATAGACGAGACCAACCTGCCGTTCCTGTGCGATCCGAAAATGCGCGACGGCGTGCGGGAGCGCGGCGACGACCCGGACGCGCTGCCCGCGAATTACGTGGCGCTGCTGAACGATTGCCTGCGCGACGTGCCGAACGACATGACCGTCGGCATGCACATGTGCCGCGGCAACCATGAAAGCAGCTGGGCCGCGGAAGGCGGCTACGATCCGGTGGCGGAGCTGGCTTTCAGCGCGATCGACGTCGACGCGCTGTTTCTCGAATACGACAGCCCGCGCGCCGGCACGTTCGCGCCGCTGAAATATCTCGGCAAGAACAAGACCGCCGTACTGGGGCTGGTCACGACCAAGAAGGGCAAGATCGAATCCAAGGACGAGCTCAAGCGCCGCATCGAGGAGGCAGCCCGCGTCGCGCCGCTCTCTCAGCTCGCGCTGAGCCCGCAATGCGGCTTTGCCAGCACGATCAAGGGCAATGCTCTGACGCCCGACGAGCAGCGGCACAAGCTCGAGCTGGTGGTGGAGGTGGCCCGGGAGATCTGGGGCTAGATTTTCTCTGGGCCGTCGGCGCTAGGCCCGGCTATCGCACCAATCCCGCAACCGACTGCAATACGCCGAAAGACGCTCTGCGTAGTTTCGCAATTGTTGCAGACAGCGCGACTGGTCGTGATCGACCGTGTCATGATCGTCGACCCAGCCGATGTAGAGGGACACATCCTCGCAATTGAAGGGGCCACTCAGAGCGGCCGGTTTCACATCGCCGGCTTCGCCCATCGCCCGTGCGAACGCGGCAAAGTCGGCAAAGCTTTCATCGTCCTTGGCAAAAGACTGCACGAGCATCACAGCCAATTTGCTTCTGTACCGGCGAGCCTCGTAAATCGCTGACGCCGTGCGATGAAGCAATTGATACCGCAGGGAGTCCGCTTGTCCTTCGGGAATTTCCAGTGTCTGGCAAAGCGCGGACAATCGAGCCTTCTTGCCTTCACTGCCGTCGTTCCATTTTGCCACGCGATCGCCGAAAGGCTCTCCGGCCTTGGCCTCGACAGCCAGGATCGCGATCTGGCCTTTAAGACCCAAGATGGCGAGCAGATCGGTCTGGCTTGGACGCCCTGCAGTCCCCAAGTCGATCTGACGCTCCAGAAACGCGTCAATCAACTCGACGCCGTCGAACAACCGTTGAGTGGCGAGAATCGATGCGACCGATTGCGGCAAGCCGCCGTCGCGATGCCAAAGCGTGCAAAGCGCGTGCGCCGAACGGCCTGCTTTCCAGTGCTTTTCCTGCTGGCCCAGGTGAAGGACGACGTCCTCCGGCTCCAGCAACGGCAGATGAAGACGAGCCGTCATTTGCCGATCACACCCTACTCCGCCGCGGTGCGTCCCGCGCCGCCGACACCGTAACGCCGGTCGATGTAGTCGATCACGAGCTTCTGGAAATCCTGCGACACGGTCGGGCCGCGCAACGTCACGGCCTTCTTGCCGTCGATGAACACCGGTGCGGCCGGCGCCTCGCCGGTGCCGGGCAGCGAGATGCCGATGTCGGCGTGCTTGCTCTCGCCCGGGCCGTTGACGATGCAGCCCATCACCGCGACGTTCAGCGCCTCGACGCCCGGATACTTCTTCTTCCACTCCGGCATCGACTCGCGGATGAACGACTGGATCGAGCCGGCGAGCTCCTGGAACGTGGTCGACGTGGTGCGGCCGCAACCCGGGCACGCTGCGACCAGCGGCACGAAGGTGCGGAAGCCCATGGTCTGCAGGATTTCCTGGCCGACCTTCACCTCGAGCGTGCGGTCGCCGCCCGGCTCGGGCGTGAGCGAGACGCGGATGGTGTCGCCGACGCCCTGCTGCAGCAGGATGCCGAGCGCCGCCGACGACGCGACGATGCCCTTGCTTCCCATGCCGGCTTCGGTGAGGCCGAGGTGAATGGCGTAGTCCGAACGCTTGGCGAGATCGGCATAGACCAGCACCAGGTCCTGCACCGACGACACCTTCGCCGAGAGGATGATCTTGTTGCGCGGCAGGCCGATCTCCTCGGCGCGCGCGGCCGACAGGAGCGCCGACTGGATCATGGCCTCGCGGGTGATCTCGCGGGCCTCCTTCGGCTGGTTGGACTTGGAGTTCTCGTCCATCAGGTGCGTCAGCAGCTCCTGATCGAGCGAGCCCCAGTTGGCGCCGATGCGCACCGGCTTGTTGTGCTTGATCGCCATCTCGACGATGGCGCCGAACTGCCGGTCCTTCTTGTCCTTGAAGCCGACGTTGCCCGGATTGATGCGGTACTTGTCGAGCGCCTCGGCGCAGCCCGGATGGTCGGCGAGCAGCTTGTGGCCGATGTAGTGGAAGTCGCCCACGATGGGGACCTCGCAACCGATCTTGAGCAGCCGCTCCTTGATCTTCGGAACCGCGGCGGCCGCCTCGTCGCGGTCGACCGTGATGCGGACGATCTCGGAACCCGCATTGGCCAGCGCCGCCACCTGCCGGACCGTGGAATCCACGTCCGCGGTGTCGGTGTTGGTCATCGACTGCACCACGATGGGGGCGCCGCCGCCGACCGTCACATTGCCGACCTGAACCGCCACCGACTGGCGCCTCGCCTGGATTCCGACGTCCTGCATTGGAACTCTCTCTCCTAACGCCTTCTGAGCCTGACCCTTTTCCGAAAACCGGTGCCCACTTTTCGGGGTCAGGCTCGCCGGAGATATAGCCTTATCGGGGCCGGTTGACGAGTATCAGCCCCCCGGCCACCAGGGCCACGGCCAGGGCAAAAGCAGGGGTTAACGGCTCGCCCAGCACGAAATGGCCGGCCGCCACCCCGAACAGCGG
>CAKZHN010000377.1 GCA_936924235.1 uncultured Rhodoplanes sp.
ACCCGGTGCTCTGAGCTGCGTTATCTCAGAGACCCGGGCGCCACACCTTGCTCCGCAACATGAGCGCCTCATGAAGCGCCCTCACTGAGCAAGGCATGCCCTCGATACAGCGTCTGAAAGAGCGGACAAGATTGTTGTGATTTCGGTGTGAATTCACTGGGGACAGAGACGGTCGCGACGAATGTCACTTGGGACCCCTAGCGCGCGGATTGCGCGGTCATCCAAACGCTGACAAGATTTCGACCATAACAAGCAACGATCCAGCCGCCGGGAGGATATCCATGCTTGCGCGCCTTCTCGCCAGCACAGCTCTTGTCATTGCTGCAACCTCGGGCGCTCTGGCCCAACAAGCCACATCGCCAACGACCGCGTTCATGAGCGACAAAGATATTGTCGCCCTCATCGACAAAGCCAAGAAAGATCGCAAGGGCGACGCCCCGGTTACGGCCGAGCCGATCTTGTCCCTCGCTCCCTATCGCGCTCAGCTCGAATATCGACCCGGGAGTGCTCCGGCGGCTGTCCATGAAAAAGATGCCGAGCTGATGGTCGTGCTCCAAGGTGCCGGCAACATTATCACCGGCGGCAAGCTCGTCGATGGAAAGCGCGTGAACGCAAACAATCTGAGCGGCCCATCGATCGAAGGCGGTGACCCGCACAATGTGGTCAAAGGCGACATGATCCTGATCCCGGCCAACGCGCCGCACCAGGTGATCCCGAGCGGCGGCGCACCCATTGTCCTCATGACAATGCATGTGCCGTTTCCGCCCGCGAATTGGCCGCCGGCCAATTAGGAAGAGGCCTCGCGAGCGAGGCTCCGCGCCGCGAGCTCGGCGATGTGCAGCGTCTGCCGGCCGGTCGCCTGCTCGATCTGCTCACGGCAACTGAAACCGTTCGCGAGAATGCCGGTCTCCGCCGCGGCCTGGCGGACCCGCGGCAGCAGCACCTGCTCGCCGATCTTCATCGACACGTCGTACTTTCCGGCTTCGAAGCCGAACGCGCCCGCCATGCCGCAGCAGCCCGAGGCCAGCAGCTCATAGTCGACGCCCATGCGGTCGAGCAGCGCGCGTTCGCTGTCGGGCTTGATGATCGCATGATGATGACAATGCAGGTGAACCAATGCCGAACCGCCGGCGCGCGGCACGGCGTCACCGCACGCGCGATCCAGGAATTCGCTGATGAACCGGGTCTGGCCGGCGAGATGCTGCGCCATCTCGTTGCCGGGAAACAGGGCGGGCAGCTCATCGCGAAACGCGCTGACGCAGGCGGGCTCGAGACCGATGATCGGCGTGCCGTTCTCGATCTCCGGCTCGAGCGTGGCCAACGTCTCATTCCAAAGCCGCTTGGCCTTGGCCAGCATGCCCCAGTCGTAGAGCGGACGGCCGCAACAGAGCGGGCGCGACGGAATCACGACGTTGAAGCCCAACGCTTCCAGCACGCGCGTCGCCGCGATGGCGGTCTGCGGCCGGAAATAGTTGTTGAAGGTGTCGGGCCACAGCATGACGCGCGGCCCGTGGGGCTGCGGCCTGGCGCGCGCCGCAAACCATCGCGTGAAGCTTTGACCGGCATAGCGCGGAATCCGCCTTTGCGGCGCAATGCCGCCGATGCGTTTGGCCAGCGCCGACAGGCCCGGCGTCTGCGTCATTGCGTTGGCAAGCGACGGCACATGGCTCGCAAACCGCGACCAGTCGGCGATCAGCCCCATCGAGTAGGCGGCGCGCGGCCGCAGCCGGCCCGCATAGTGATGCGCGCGGAATTCCGCCTTGTAGGTCGCCATGTCGGTGTTGACCGGGCAGTCGCTCTTGCAGCCCTTGCAGCCGAGACAGAAATCGAGCGCGTCCTCCACGGCCTCGCTTCGCCAAAGGTCCCGGATCGGGCCGCCATGCAGCATCTCGAACAGCATCCGCGCCCGGCCGCGGGTCGAGTAGCGCTCTTCGCGCGTCGCCTGGTAGCTCGGGCACATCACACTTTTGCCCGGATCGTGCCGCCGGCATGAGCCGACGCCGACGCAGCGCGTCATGGCGCGGGTGAAGCTGCCGTCGCCCGGATAGTCGAACACGCCCTTGATCTGCGGCGGCTGGTAGCGCGGTCCCATGCGCAGGTTCGAGGTGATCGGAAACGGATCGACCACCTTGCCGGGGTTCATCTTGCCGTCGGGGTCCCAGATCGCCTTGAACTCGCGGAACGCCTGGACCAGCTCGGGGCCGTACATCTTTTCCAGAAGCTCGGCGCGGGCCTGGCCGTCGCCGTGCTCGCCGGAGAACGAGCCGCCGTGCTTGACCACCAGCGCCGCGGCCTGATCGAGGAAGCTTCGCCAGTGGGCGACGCCGCGCTCGGTGCGCAGGTCGAAATTGATACTGCAATGGACGAGCCCATCGCCGAAGTGTCCGTAGACCGAGGCGTCGTAGCCATAGCGATTGAACAGCGCCTTGAGCTCGCGCAGATACGCGCCGAGCGCCTCGCGCGGCACCGCGCTGTCCTCCCAGCCCGGCCAGGTGTCGGGCTGGTGTGCCGTGACGGCAAGCGCCGCCTCGCGCAGCTCCCAGAGCTTGGCCTGCTTGGCCCGGTCGAGCACGCTCCGGCCGTCATGACCCTTGGCGTTGAGCGCCTTGGTGAACCGGTCGGCCTGCGCCGCGGCTTCGTCGTCGCTGTCGGCGCCGAACTCGGCGACCAGCCAGCCGCCGCCTTTCGGCAGCATCTTGAGGTCTTCGGGGTGGTAGTGCTTCTCCCTGACGAAATCGATCAGCTCCTGGTCGATGCCTTCGAGCCCGATCGGCTTGAACTGAAGCACCTCGGGCACCGCGTCGGCGGCCTTGTAGATGTCGTCGAAGCCGACAATCGCCAGCACGCGATGCTGCGGACTGTGAACGAGGTTGAGCCTGGCGCGCAGGATGGTGACGCAGGTCGACTCGGTGCCGACCAGCGCGCGCGCGACGTTGAAGCCGTTCTCCGGCAGCAGATCGTCGAGGTTCTCGTAGCCGGAGACGCGGCGGGGGATCTTCGGATAGCGCGCGCGGATCAGGTCGCCGTAGCGATCCCTGAACTCCACAAGCCGGCGATAGATTTCGGCGCGTCGTGCGGGACCGGCGAGGATTTTGGCGAGCTCCGCGTCGCTGGTGGGCCCGACCGTCATGCGTTCGCCGTCATAGATGACGATGTCGAGGGAATCGACGTTGTCCGAGGTGCGCCCGGCCATCACCGAATGAGCGCCGCACGAGTTGTTGCCCAGCATGCCGCCGAGCGTGTTGTGGTCGTGGGTCGCGGGGTCTGGCCCGAACGTGAGCCGATGCTTCTCGGCGGCCTTGCGCAGGTCGTCGAGCACGCAGCCCGGCTCGACCTCGCCAATGCGATTGACGGCATCGATCGAGAGCACCCGGTTGAGATACTTCGAGAAATCGATCAGCACCGCGACGTTGCAGCCCTGCCCGCCGAGCGCGGTGCCGCCGCCACGATTGACGATCGGCGCGCCGTAGCGATGGCACAGCACCACGGTGACCGCCGCGTCCTCGATGGTGCGGGGAATGACGACGCCGATCGGGACCTGCCGGTAGTTCGAGGCATCGGTCGCATAGAGCGCGCGGCTGCCGCTGTCGAAACGCACCTCGCCTTCGACCGCCTTGGCCAGGGCCTGCGCCAGCTCATGGGTGTTTCCCGAGAACCGCGCGAAATCGCTGGTGACGCGCCCGTCCGGCGCGCGCCTGATGACACGATCTCCCCTTTCCCTGGTCCGCCCCTTGGCGTGATTGACTTCGACGGTGTGGGTCATGCGACAAGGCGCTCCGCATCTTGTTGCCGGAAGACGAGACCATGCCCCGGCCGGTCGAGTGCCGGCGCGATGACGCCGTTGTCCGGCACCGGCGCGCCTTCGAACACTTGCCGCTCGATCCGCACATGGTCGTGGAACCATTCGATGTGCCGCAGCCGCGGGGCGGCGCAGCACACCGGCAGGTGCAGCGCCGGAGCGGTATGCGCCGAAAGCGGAACCGCGAAGGCATCGGCCAGCGCCGCGGCGCGCAGGAAGCCGGTGTAGCCGCCGCAGCGCGTGGCATCGGCCTGCAGCACATCGACCGCGCCGGCCTCCAGCATGCGGCGGAAGTAGAACGGCTCGTAGCCGTATTCGCCGGCCGCGATCTCGATGCCGGCCGGCGCGTGATCGCGCATGAACCGCAGGCCGTCGAGGTCGTCGCTCGACACCGGTTCCTCGAACCAGCTCACGTCCAACTCGTCGAAGCGCTGCGCGAAGAACAACGCCTGCTTGCGCGACAAGGCGCCGTTGGCGTCGACGAACAACGCGGCATCGCCGATCGCGTTGCGCGCGGCCGATACCCGCTTGAGATCGTGCTCCGGATCGCTGCCGATCTTCATCTTGACGAAATGACAACCGTCGCGCTCGACCCAGTCCGACAACTGCCGGCACAGACGGTCGTCGGAATAGGACGTGAAGCCGCCGCTGCCGTAGATCGGCACCTGCTCGCGCTCGACGCCGAACAGCGCCGCGAGCGGCAGATCGAGCAACCGCGCCTTGAGGTCCCACAGCGCCACGTCCACTGCCGAAATTGCGCAGGCCGAGATGCCGCGCCAGCCGATGTTGCGGACCGCGCGCACCATCGCGGTCCAGAGCTTGGGAACCGCAAAGGCGTCCTGTCCGATGATGACCTTGGCAAGCACCTCGTCGGCGACCTCAGCCGCAGCGGCGGCTGCATAGCTGTAGCCAAGGCCGTGCTGGCCGCCCGCTTCGATCTCGACCAGCACCATCGTGGTCGCATCCCACGCGATGGTGCCGTCGGCTTCCGGAGCGTCGGTGGGAAACCGGAATGCGTTTACCCGGACCCGCGAGATGGCGGGTGCGATCGTCATGATTGGACTCCTTCAGCGGACTAGACGATCTCGCGAATCTTGTCGGACGCGATGGTCAGCGCGATCTTGCCGCCGGCCGGCGTGCCGCGCGCGATCGATTCGGCGAAATGAACGAGCTGCCTGGCGGTCGCCTTCGGCGGCATCGGCGGCTCATGCGGATCAACGATGGCCTCGACCAGCGCAGGCCCCGGCACATCCAGCGCCTGCTTGAGCACCTGGCCGCATTTGGCCGGATCGTCGACCGAGAACGCCGTCACGCCGAAGCCGCGCGCGACAGCGGCGAAATCGATCGGCTGGAGGTCGCAGACGTATTCCGGATTGCCGAGGAACACCATCTGCTCCCATTTGATCTGGCCGAGCGCGTTGTTCTTGATGACGACGATCTTCACATTGAGATTGTATTTCACGCAGGTGGCGAGCTCGCCGATCAGCATGGTCAGGCCGCCGTCGCCGACGAAGGCCACCACCTGACGCTCCGGATGCGCGACCGCCGCGGCGACCGCATAGGGCAATCCGCACGCCATGGTGGCAAGATTGCCGGAGCACGAGAACATCATGTCGCCGCGCATCGTCAGATGGCGAGCCGCCCAGGTCGTGATGGTTCCGGAGTCGGTTGCGATGATGGCGCTGTCGGAGAGAAGCTTGTTCAGCTCGTGGGCCACGACTTGCGGCTTCATCGGCTTGTCGCGCCGCGTGCCGCGCTCGGCCATGAGCTTGCTCCAGTCCTGCATGCCGCTCTGGGCCTTCTCGAGGAACGAGCGGTCTTCGCGCTGCTGGATGTGTGGCGTCAGCGCCCGCAGCGTCCGCGCGGTGTCGCCGATCAATCCGGCTTCGACCGGATAGCGCAGCCCGATGCGCTTGGGATCGATCTCGATCTGCACGGCGCGGGCCTGGCCGGGCTTGGGATAGAACTCGATGTAGGGAAAGCTCGAGCCCGCGATCAACAGCGTGTCGCATTCCTCCAGCGCCTCCTGCGACGGCCGGGTGCCAAGGAGGCCGATGCCGCCCGTGCTGTACGGGCTGTCGTCCGGGATCGCGCCCTTGCCGAGCAGCGGCTTGATCACCGGAGCGCCGAGCCGCTCTGCGAGCGCCAGCACCTCGGCGCCGGCATGTATTGCGCCTGCGCCGGCGAGGATCGCGGTCTTCTTGCCGGAGTTGAGGATTTCCGCCGCACGGCTGAGCTGCTCGTCGCTCGGCATCTGCGCCGAACGCACCATCGCGTCCGACACATGCGCCGGAATGTTGCGCTCGGAGCGCTCGCTCTTCTTGACCTCCATCGACTGCATGTCGACCGGCATCGTGATGTGGGCGACACCGCGATAGGACAGCGCCGTGCGGCAGGCGAGCTCGACCACGTTCTCGACGTGGGCCGGTCCCATCACCCGCGTGTTGTAAACGCAGACGTCGGTGAAGAGCTTGTCGAGCTCGACATCCTGCTGCGTGAAGGTGTGAAGGAGATCGTGGAACTGCAGCCCCGTAATCGCCAGCACCGGCTGGCCGTCGAGCTTCGCGTCATAGAGCCCGTTGAGAAGATGGATGCCGCCGGGGCCCGAGGTGGCGATGCAGACGCCCAGCCGGCCGGTCCATTTGGCGTAGGCGCAGGCGTTGAACGCCGCCGCTTCCTCGTGTCGCACCTGAATGAAGCGGATCTGGTCCTTGTGAGTGCGCAATGCCTCAATGATGCCGTTGATGCCGTCGCCGGGAATGCCGAAGACGGTGTCGACGCCCCATTTGATCAGCGTTTCAACCAGGATGTCCGACGCATTGGGCGATGGCATGTGCCAATCCTTCCTCGCGAGCGGACAATCCGGTCCGTTCTTTCCGTTTGTGAGGTCGCCCTATGGGCCAAACGAACCAAAGACAGCGAGGTTCCTGTGACACGCAGCCGTCGGAACTCCGCCGAGCGGCCGATGGTTGAGGCTTCGAACAGCCTCCAGCCGCAGGGATTGCCCATGCATCACAAGCTTTTGCATGAAAATGACGGACAGCGAACATTCGCCGTCGTCCTCGAAACCGGCGACGAGGTGATGGAGACGCTGCAATCCTTCGTCGAGCGGCAGGGCATCACCGCGGCGCAGTTCACCGCGATCGGCGCGCTGAGCGACGTGGTGCTGATGTATTTCGACTGGCAGAAGAAGGACTATCTGCGGATTCCGGTGCGCGAGCAGGTCGAGGTCGCCTCGCTGATCGGCGACGTGGCCGAGGCGCCGTCCGGCGGTCCGGCGCTGCACATTCATCTCGTGGTCGGCAAGCGCGACGGCACCGCGATGGCCGGGCACCTGGGCGAGGCCCATGTGCGACCGACGTTGGAAGTCATTCTCACCGAGTCGCCGGCGCACCTGCGCAAGGCCAAGGACCCGCAGACCGGGCTCGCGCTCATTCATCCGCAGGCAGTGCAATGAGCGCGGTCGGCCACAGGGTCTGGGCCATCGCGGAGGGCTATATTCCCGCCGGCGGCATGGAGGGCGACGCGAGGTTCGTCTCGCATGAGACCGCCTGCATCCTCAACACAGGCGACCGGCCCGCGCAGGTCACGCTGACGCTGTTCTTTGCCGACCGGCCGCCCGTTGGTCCCTATCGGATCACGGTTCCGGCGCGCCGCACCTTGCACATGCGCTTCAACGACCTGCGCGATCCCGAGCCGGTGCCGCGCGACACCGACTATGCGTCGCTGTTCGAGTCCGATGTGCCGATCGTCGTGCAGCACACCCGGCTCGATTCACGCAATCCGAACATCGCACTGCTCTCGACCATCGCGTTCCCGGCCGCCACCGACGGCCGAACCTGACGGTCGCGGCTCAGGCGACCTTTGCCCTGCCCGCCTTCGGCCCGCGCAGCGCGTTCAGGATCGCGAAGGCACGCTGCATCGAGAATGCGCGTGTCGGCACGTCGTATGCGCCGGAGCTGCCCGGCATCATGTAGCTGTGCTGGATGCCGGGAAAAATGTGCAGCTCGACGTTCTTCATGCGGGCCGGCACTTTCCGGTAGGCGTCCAGCACCTCCGGCGGCGCCCGGTGATCCCGGTCTCCCCACATGATGCAGACCGGTTGCGGCACGCCCTCGAGGTCGCCGATGTAGTCCAGCATCTGCGTGGCGTGACAGGTGATGCCGGCGTCATAACCAAGCCGCTTCGGTCCCAGGATCGCGTAGGGCCCGCCGTAGCAGAATCCGAACACGGCGGCGCGGCCATTGAAGCCCGGAACGCCGCGAAGATAGGCCAGAGTGTCGGCCATATCCCGCTCGCCCTCCTTGATCCGCTGCAAGCGGGGCTGGGAACGTTCCTGGCAGCGCTTGTCGTCATGCGGCAGCGGCCCGGGCACCGTGCGCCAGAACAGATCGGGAGCCGCGGCGACAATTCCGGCCGCGGCAAACTCGTCGGCGATTTCCCGCAGGTCGGCATCCACGCCATACACCGCGCAGGCCAGCACGACAGCGGGAGTCTCGCCATCGGTCTTCGGCAGAGCCAGATAGCAATCGAACGCACTGCCATCGGCCGAAGCGATCTTCACGTCCTTGCGCTCGATCGCGGTCATTCCCTGCTCCTGCTCTATTTTCCAGAGACCCTTCAGTGCATCAGACGCGACAGCTTGTGCTTCACGATGTCTTCGGCCTCGCGTGCGATCCGGGCGACGATTTCTCCGGCGCCGGGGATGTCGTGGATCAGACCGGCGTCCTGGCCCATCGACAACGGGCCTTCATCGATGTCGCCGGCTTCACGCGCCGCCCGCAGCCCGGCATGAGCCTCGGCGCGGTTCTGGCGCAACGCCCACTCCCGCCCGGCCCAGCGCTCGACGAACCTGTTGCGCCGCGAACGCGTCATGGCGCCCGGCCAGACCAGACCGGCCGCGATGTCGGGGATTTCGGAAAGCTGCGTGTCGTGGCCGTCGCTGTCGACGATCGCCCGCTTGAAGTTCGGATGCAGCGGCGACTCGACGCTGGCGAGGAAGCGCGTGCCGAGCAGAATGCCCTGGGCGCCGAGCGAAAGCGCCGCGACCAGACCGCGGCCATCGGCAAAGCCTCCGGCGGCCAGCACCGGCGTCCCGTCAACCGCATCCACCACCATCGGAATGAGCGGCATGCTGCCCATCCAGCCGACGTGGCCACCGCCCTCGCTGCCTTGGGCGATGATGATGTCGGCTCCGGCCTTGGCGGCCCGCACCGCCTCCTTCACGGCGCCGGCCATGTAGGTGACCTTGCATCCGGCCTCATGGGCCCGATCGAAAAACGGCTTGAGCTCCTGATCGGGCCGTGCCCAGGCGAACTGCATCACCGCAGGGCGAAGCTCGAGTGCGGCAGCAAAGCTGTCTTCCCGGGTGTCGAACAGGAGGAAGTTGAGGCCGAACGGCTTGTTGGTTTCCTTGCGAGTGGCCGCGGTCCGTTCGCGGATCTGCTCCGGCGCAAGATAGTGACAGCCCATGGCACCGAGACCGCCGGCACGCGACACCGCGGCCGTCATGGCCGGCGACGAAGCCGATCCCATGCCGCCCAGCGCGATCGGATGTTCGATGTCCAACAGGTCACACACTGATGTCTTGATCATGCGTGTACTCCCAGCAGAGCGGTAGTCTGAGCCGGGAGCGATCATCGGTCAAAACCAAAATACTGTGCGGCGGCAGACAGAATGTCGCGATCGAAATTGTTCGAGTGGAACTATCGGCAGATAGATTTTTGCGATGACGCACGACGCGCTGCTGCGCTGCACGCTTCGGCAAACCGCAGTTCAGCCGATGCCGGCGACCGGGCACGCCGCGCCGCTACTTCCGCAGGCTGAACCACACGCCGCTCAGGATCAGCGCGCCGCCGAGCAGTTGAATCAGGCTCGGTCCCTCGTGCAGCCACACGAAGGACAGCAGCGCGCTCGCGACCGGGCCGATGTAGAGCACCAGCGAGGTGCGCACCGAGCCGAAGCGGCCGCCCAGATAAGCGAAGCCCGCATAGGCCAGCACGCCGGGCACGAGGCCCGCGAACAGGTAGGCGCCGAGGCGCGTGCAGGTTCAGGACGCTGCCGGGCGCAGCGATCGCCTCGTGAACCGCGAACGGCAGCGAGAACAGCGAGCCCACCGCGGCGAACACGCAGACCCGGGCGATGAACGACAGCTCGCGCGCGGCCCGCGATTGCAGCAGCGTGTAGCCGGACCAGCCGAGCATCGCGATCACGACGAGGAGATCGCCCCAGACGGTGTCCGCCGACATCAGGCGCGCAGGCGCGCCGCGCAGGATGATGGTGAGCGCGCCGGCGAGCGCCAGCGCGATACCGAGGAGCTGATACCGGCTGATCGCCTCGAGCCCGGTGAGCCACGAAACAATCAGCACCACGATGGGCGACAGCGCAAAGATCAGCGCGATGTTGATCGCGGTGGTCGAGACGCCGGCGATATAGACCGGGCCGCCGCAGACGAACATGCCGCAGAAGCCCGCCAGCACCACCAGCCAGCCGCGCGACCGCAGGAGACTGGCCTTGGCGCGGAGCTCGATCCACACGAACGGCGCGAGGCCCGCTGCGACGATCAGCCAGCGGAAGAAAGCGAGCGAGAACGGCGGAATGACGCCCGCATTGGAGCGCGCCAGGATGATGTTGGTCACCTGGGCGACCGAGACGGCGACGAAGCCCGCGAGCGCGAGCACCACGGTCCAGCGGCTTTGGACGGTCCTCGCGATCAACGGCCGGGGAGCCGCGGCTCTCGCCGCGGCGGCCTTTTTGCGGTTCTGCTCGATGCGGCGCAGCACCGGGTCCGTGCGGCCGTTGCCGCGCCGCGCAGGGGATCAACGAAGCGCACTGCCATCATCATTTCCGCCATCGCGAATGTTGCGCGTCACAACATATGATGGCGGCAGTGCCGGGCCAAGACGTGCACACACCCGACGACGACAGGGGGCGAGGCACCCCGTTTCAACGCCCCTCCCCGCCGCCGCTGCGGCGCCGAGGCCGCACGTCGCTCAGGCCAGCAGGAAATCCGACGTGGAAAGACTGGTCACGCCGGTGAGCTTGGCAACGGCGACCGCGTCGCTGCCGCTGCCGCCCGTCGCATCCCAATAGAGCGTGGTTGCGCCCGCACCGGACTGGTCGAAAATGAAATAGCCGCCCGGTCCCGCATGCGACGCGCTTGCGGTCGAGACGGCGTTGACCACGATCGCATCCGTGCCGGCCACAAGCCCGCCGCCATAGTCGGCAACCAGGATCTCCAGAACGTCCGCGCCGTGCGTGAAATCCCTCACGTTGTCGATTCCGCTGCCCGGCGCATTGAACTGGAACGTATCCGCGCCAGCACCGCCGAACAGCACGTCGTTGCCGCCGCCGCCGATCAGCGTGTCGTTGCCGTCGCCGCCCTTGAGCGTGTTGACCGCGTCGTTGCCGGTGATGACGTTGTCGAGCGTGTTGCCGGTGCCATTGATGGCATCATGCCCGGTCAACGTCAGGTTCTCGAGGTTCGGACGCAATGCCAGGCTCACCGAGGACTCGACCGTGTCGTTGCCTTGATCGACCCTCTCGATGATCACCACGCCGGCATTGTCGACGACATAAGTGTCGTCACCAGCCCCGCCCGCCAGCCGGTCGGCACCGCCGCCACCGTCGAGCTCGTCATTGCCGGCGCCGCCGGTGATCTGATTGGCGAACTCATTGCCGACGAGATGCAGCCCGGCTGCTCCCGCCGAGCCGTGCGCCTGCAGAGTCTCCACCTCGGAGCCCGCGGCGAGCGTGAAGTCCACGCTGGTCAGCACCTTATCGGTGCCTTGGCCAGGCAGCTCGATGACCTGGTCGGCGGAATTGTCGACGATGTAGGTGTCGTCGCCGGCGCCGCCAGCCATGATGTCCGCGCCGCCGCGGCCGTTGATGGTGTCCTCCTCTGCGGTGGGCAGGGGATTGCCTGGGACGGTGTGCGTCGCATCGATCAGATCGCCCCGGTTGGTGCCATTGATCGTAACGCCGGGCACATCGGTGACGGCCACCGTGATGGTCTGCACGGCGCTCAGGGTGCCGTCGGTGGCCGTGACCTCGACCACATAGTTGTTGTCATGGCCGGCATCGGCCGGGACCTCGAAGTCCGACGGAGCGATGAAGCTCAGCGCGCCGCTGTGCGGGTCGATCGAGAAGAGGCCCTGGTCGTCGCCACCGGTCAGCGTGAACAGCAACGCGTCTTGCTCGGGATCGACGGCCGCGACAGTTGCGACCGCCGTGCTGTTCTCGGCCACGGTAAAATTGCTCGATGACGTGAAGGCTGGTGCGTCGTCGGCACCGAGGATGTTGACGGTCACCGAGGTGAGCGTGCCGTCGGCGCTGGCGACCGAGAACG
>CAKZHN010000378.1 GCA_936924235.1 uncultured Rhodoplanes sp.
GCAAATACCTTTATGTTGCGGGAACGCAGTCCGGCGACTCCGGGACGTACACCCTGGTTGCGGACTACATCCTGCCGCAGATCCTCATCGAAGCCGGCGTCGACATCTACGGCAACAATATCGGCGGCAATTCGCAAGCCTCGGTCTCCCTGACCGTCAGGGATCCGGATGGTGACCCGGTCTCCTACGTGACCACGGGCTGGACGGCGATCAACAACAGCGAGGATCCGCTCGTCTATTTCGCCGGGACCGGCCACTTCTACGAATATATCAACGGCAATCAGACCTGGACCGACGCCAGCGCCCAGGCCGGTTATCGAGGCGGCTATCTCGCCACGATCACCAGCCAGGAAGAGAACGACTTCGTCCAGCAGCTCGCCAACGGCCACCATGTCTGGATCGGCGCGAGCGACGCCTCGAACGAAGGCGTCTGGCAGTGGACCGGCGGGCAGCAGGCTGGCAAGACGTTCTGGGTCGGCGGATACGGCGACGACGCGGGCGACCATCAGCTCCAAGACGGCCAGAGCGGGCTGGTCCCCGGCGCCTACGCGAACTGGTCGTCCGGCGAGCCCAACAACTTCCGCGGCGTCGAGAACTACGCCGAAATGACCGACGGCGGCTCCTGGAACGACATCACCGACGAAGCCGGCGATGTCGAGGGCTCCATCGTCGAAATCGATCCGACCCGGTTTACCCAGAACGGCGTCTACGGCACCGCGCAGCTCGACATCGCGTCCGGCACGCTGACCTACATCCTCGACAACAACCGGGCCGCCACCCAGGCGCTGAAGGCCGGCGACCACGTCACCGACACGTTCGATGTCGTGGTCTCCGACGGCCTGGCCCAGACCACCCAGCATGTGGTTTTCGATGTCTATGGCACCAACGACGCTCCGGTCACCGAAGGTGACAAGACGGTCTCCTTCGCGGATGACCAGACCTCGCCGATCGATCTGAACATCGCGCAGCCCACCGATCCGGAGGGCGACGACCTGACCGTGACGGTCACGGTGCCGGACGGAGACTTCGGCAATATTCTGCTCGACGGCAATATCGTCAGCAGCGGCGACGTGCTGACGCCGGAGCAGCTCACCCGGCTGCAGTTCGCCGCGAACTCGCCCGGAAGCAACGCGGGCCACAGCGACACCTTCAGCTACACTGTGTCCGACGGCAACGGCGGGGTCACGACCACGTCGATCGCGCTCCATGACGTCTCGACGGCGAGCGAAACGCACACCGTGGGATTCGACGAGGCTTCACTACCGATCACCCATCCGGGCAATTTCCTGCAGGGCATCCCCTTCGGCTACGGCGCCGCTGGAACCTTCCAGGGCTTTTCATGGTCCGGCGTCGGCATCGAGTCGTCCGCGGATGGCTATCCGTATCCCTTCAGCGGAACGAACGTTGCGATCACCTACGGTGGCTTCGGCGCGTATATCAACGCGGTCGGCGGCATCGAGTTCGAGGCCGACAGCGTCGAGATCGCGCGGCTCACCGGTGCAACTCATGCGGTCATCACCGCTTACGACTTCGGCACTCTCGTGGGGCAGGTCGGAGTCGATCTCCCCGGCGGCGACTTCACCAGTGCTTGGCAGCACGTCGCGCTCAACTTCGGTCCGATCACCACGCTCGTCATCATCCCCGACCAGGCCGAAGGCAGTGTCTACACCTCGTTCCTGAAGTTTGACGACCTGACGTATTCCACCGTTGCCAGCTACGTCGGCACGAACGCAAACGACATCCTGGTCGGCCGGGATAACAATTCCACGACCGAAGACCGTTTCTACGGCGGCAGCGGCTCCGACACCTTCGTCGTCTCCGGCCACGACACGATCCTCGATTTCGCGCCGCGTTCGATCTCCATCTACGGCGGCGCCGACACGATCGATCTGAGCCGCGAGCCGGGCGTGGACAGCCTGAGCGGTCTGGACATCAGCCAGGTCGCGGCCGACACCGTCATCAATTTCACCAACGGCGACGTCCTGACGCTTCACAATGTCACCGCGACTGATCTCACGGCGGACGATTTCATCTTCGCGCCGCCGACGGAGGCGGATGAGTGGGTCGGTTCCGACGGGAATTGGCACAGCGAGGCCAATGTCGACAACTGGAGCCTGCAACACCCGCCGACGGATGCCGAAGACGTCAAGATCGAACTGCCTGTCACCGTTGTTCACGACAGCGGCAACGATACCACCCGGGCGCTGACGGTCGGCTCACAAGCCGAGCTCGACATCACGACCAGCACGCTCGACATCGACGACGTCGCGAAGAATTTCGGCACCATCGTCGTCAAGACTGGCGGCACTCTCCATATCGGCAACGACACGGAGAGTTGCGGCACCCTCGGCGTGACCGACGGCGGCTTCCTGCGGATCGATGCCCGTCTCACCAACGACGGCACCGTCTATGCCGACACCTCCGGCTCCATCCTGATCAACAGCTCGTTCACCAACAACGGGTCGATCACGGCGAATTTGGACGGCTCCATCCAGCTCGACTCGGCGGATGGCAGCGGCGATTTCATCATCGCCGGCGGCCAGATGGAGTTCGGCGGCGGCGTGACGTCGAATGTCACCGTCCAGATGAGCGGCGGCAGCGCCGACACCCTGGTGATCGATGCACTCGACCTGTTCCAGGGCCAGATCGCCTCGTTCGGCACAGGCGACCAGGTCGACCTCAACAACCTCTCGGACGTGTCGATCGGCCCCTATACCGATAACGGCGGCAGCGGCACCCTTCAGGTGACCCACGACATCGGGCAGATCGTCTATCTCGCATTCGACGGCAGCTACTCGAGCTCGAACTTCCATCTGGTCGACAACGGCAGCGGCTCCTGGGCCATCGACTACAGCAGCGGCAACCAGCCGCCGGCGCTCGACCTCGACAGCACGGCGGGCGGCTCGAACTACTCCACCGAATACTTCATCGGCGGCTCGGGCGTCGCGGTGGTCGGGCCGAATGTCCAGATCACCGATCCCGACATCGCCGATCCGTCGGCGTCGTCTGCCGGCACCCCGGACGGCCAGCATATCAGCAGCGCCACGGTCAACCTGATCGTTCCGTCATCCGGCGATCATCTCACCGTGGTCGGCAGCCTGCCGGACGGCATCACGGTCAACTCGGCCAGCACGTCGACCTCCATCATCCTCAGCGGCGACGGCTCGCCCGACGACTACGAGGCCGCGCTTCAGCACATCCAGTTCTCGACGACCAGCAGCAATAACGCCGGCCGGCTGGTCTCCATCACCGTCAACGACGGTATCGGCGACAGCAACACGGCACAGGCGTCGATCACGGTCGATCACGCGCCGACGATTTCCACGGCTGACGCCCTGTTCCGGGCTTCGGTCAGCACCAACGGCACCCAGGCCGACATGCCGGGCGCGAATTTCAGCCTGCTCAACAATGCCGTGATCAGCGCCAACGGCCGCTACGTCGCATTCGACAGCGCTGCGGCGAACCTGCTCGACGACGGCTCCGACACCAACAATCTGCAAGACGTGTTCCTGCGCGATCTGGCGACGGGTACCACCCAGCGTGTCTCAGTCGATTCAAACGGCGCCCAGATCACCGGCAGCAACGGCGCCATCGTCGATGCGATCAGCTCGAACGGCCGCTATGTGGTGTTCGAGACCGCGGCTTCGCTCGTATCCGACGACACCAACAACGCCAAAGACATCTATGTGCGCGACACCGTCGCCGGGACCACCACCCGTGTGTCGGTCTCCAGCTCGGGCGCGCAGGGCGCCAACGGCGCCGAGAGCATCCGCGCCGCAATCAGCGCGGACGGCCGCTACGTCGTGTTCCAGAGCGCGGCCGCGCTCGACACCGGCGGAGGCGGGGGCGGCAACTACTACATCTACGTCCACGACAACCAGCTCGGCACCACCACGCTGGTCTCCAAGAGCTCGAATGGCCTGGTCGGCAACGGCACCTCGCCCTCGATCAGCGATGACGGCCAGCTGATCGCCTTCACATCGACGTTCAATAGTATGGTGACGGGCTTCTCCGGTTCGGAAGTCTATGTGCACAACATGCAGACCGGGATCACCTCGGTGGTCTCCGATACTCCGGCCCACACCGATGCGAACGGCGGTGCCGGCAGCGCAGTGATCAGCGGCAACGGCCAGTACGTCGCCTTCGAAAGCGATTCGACCAACATCGTTACGGGCCTGACCGACACCAACAATTCGACCGATGTCTTCGTTCGCAATCTCGCAACCGGCGTCACCACGCTGGTTTCGGCCAAGGCGGACGGCACGCCTGTGGGCTCCGGCGGAAGCTTCGTCGGCCCGATCAACCAAAGCGGTGTCCACGGAAGCATCAGCGATGACGGGCACTACATCACGTTCATGAGTTATGCGACGAACGTCACCGGAACAACCGACAACAATTCGAATCCGGACGTTTTCGTGCGCGACACCGTGGCCGGCACGACGTCGCTCGTCTCTGTCAATCCGAACGGCGTCATCGGCAACAGCGCCAGCCCGGTCGCGGTGGTGAGCGGCGACGGCCGCTCCATCGTCTTCCTCAGCAACGCCAGCAATCTGGTCCAGGGCGACACCAACAGTGACGGCGACGTGTTCGTCGCCCAGTATCATCGCGGCACTGCGACGCTCACGGACAACCCGAACAAGTCGACCCTGTCGGCCGGCGGCTCGCTGTCATTCGCGGATGCTGACATTGGCGACATACATACCGCTTCGGCCCAGGCGCAGGCCGGGGATTGGGGTACGCTGACGGCGACCGTGATCCACGACACCACGACAACCGGCACCGGCGGCATCATCGTCTGGAATTACCAGGTCGACGAGCAACTGGTCCACGCGCTCAATCTCGGCCAGAGCCATGTCGACACCTTCGCGGTGACGCTCGACGACGGCCACGGCGGCACCGCGACGCAGAACGTCGTGGTGACGCTGAACGGTAGCACCGACACGGTGTCGATCGTCGGCAACATGGCCATTACGCTGCCGCGCTCGCAACCGGGCGTTCAGTACACCCACACGATGACCACCTCGGATCTCAACATCAACGATCCGAACGGCGTCGTCAGCAATCCGACCTATACGGTCAGCAATCCGACCCACGGCTGGGTGGCGCTGTCGGGCAATGCCTTGACGCCGATCACGAGCTTCACCCAGGCGCAGCTCGTGGCCGGCTCGGTGTTGTTCGTCCAGGACGGCAACAGCTCGAGCGAGGCGACCTTCAAGGTCGCGCTGTCCGACGGCGCCGGGCCGACGCTTGCGACCGCCACGGTGCACGCCCAGGTGCCGGACATTTCGATCATCGAGTTCACCACGAGCGGCCTGGATTTCCAGAACGACAATCCCATCGCGGAGCTGGGCGGCGGTGTGATACAGGGCGGCTGGACGTCGAACGCGGTCGATATCGTCAACCAAGGTGCCGATCGCGAGTTCGTCATCAACGGCAGCAACCTTGCGGTTTCGGGCGGCGCCATCACCGGCGGCACGGCGGTTTCTATTTCGGAATACAAGCTCGCCGGGCATACGCTGATCGCCCAGTTCCTGATGCCGATCGATGCCGCGGCGTTCTACAGCGCGGCGGTGCAGGCGGCGGGCGGCGACGACTCGGCCTTCAGCGCCCTGATCGCGTCGGACTCGATCGGGTTCTCCGGCAGCTCCGGCCCGGACGTGTTCGGCTCGGGCGATCAGAACGACGCCTTCCGCGGCAATGGCGGCGGCGACACCTTCGACGGCGGCTTCGGCTTCGACCGCGCCAATTACACCAGCTCCGGCCCGATCCAGGTCGATCTCGCGGACGGTACCGTCACCACGCCGACCGGCACCGATCACCTCTATTCCGTCGAATTCATCACCGGCAGCAACTCCAACGACACCTTCGACGCCAGGAATTTCAGCAGTTCGAGCACGAACGCCGGCAGCACGGTGACCTCCAACGTCAACGGCACGTTCAACGAGTTCGAAGGCCGCGGCGGCGACGACACCATCATCGGCAATGGCGACACGCGCATCTCTTACCTGCATGCCACCGCCGGCGTGACCGTGGATATAGCGGCCGGCACCGCCGTCGGCGACGGCTCGGTCGGCCACGACACGTTCAGCGGTGTCGACCGGGTCCGCGGCTCCTACTTCGACGACATTCTGCGCGGCAGCAACAATCCGGCCAACACCATCGAGATCTTCGAAGGCCGCGGCGGCAACGACCTCATCGATGGCCGCGGCGGTTTTGACAAGGCGAGCTACCAGAACGAGGACTCCGGCATCAACGTGCTGATGGCGGCCGGTATCGTCGTCGGCGGGCCGAACACCGGCACCGACACGCTGTTGTCCATCGAGTCGATCACCGGCACCGAGTTCGCCGACATCTACAACGCGACGAATTTCAGCAGCACCAGCACCAATGCCGGTTCGAACGGCACTTTCAACGAGTTCGAGGGTGGCGGCGGCAACGACACCATCACCGGCAACGGCAACACGCGTGTGGCCTATACCGGAGCGACGGGCGGCGTCACGGCCACCCTCACGACATCGGCCGGCGCGGGCAACGCCGCCGGCAGCGCCTGGACCAATCTGGTGCTGGGCCAGCTCAGCGGGAGCACCGATCCTGCCGACGTCGGTTCGGACACCTTTGTCAGCGGCGTGACACGGCTGCGCGGCTCGGAATTCGGTGACAACCTGACCGGGAACAGCGCAAACAACATTCTCGAAGGCTTGAACGGCAATGACGTTCTTAATGGTGGCGGCGGCAACGATACGCTGATCGGCGGCGTAGGCGCCGACCGCTACACCTATTCGGTCACAGGCAGCGCCGTCATCATCAGCGATTTCGACAAGGGCGAGGGCGCCTTTAGCCACGACGAAGGCGACCGGATCGATCTCAGGTCGGTGGGTGTCGCATCCTTCAGCCAGCTGACTTTCCAGACCGGTACCGTCGATCCGAACAGTTTCGTATTCACAGCGGGCGCCGGCCCGGATACCAAGATCACCGCGACCAACTTCTCGGGCGGCTCGATCGTTCTGCAGGGCGTGGCAAGCTCGCAATTGCAGGCCAGCGATTTCGTATTCGCCGGCCAGATCACCGACACCGTCCAGTCGCCGGACGGCTACGACTTCAGCACGCTGTATGACGGCTTCGCCGGCACGAACGCGGCGCTGACGCGGCATGACAGCACTCACTACGCGATGACCAACCCGGCCGACGGGCTGATGTTCGCGATCGTTGCCGGAAACGGCACGACCTTCACCTATGACACCAACGGCAATCCGACGGCCGGCACGGTCGGCGCAATCGCCGTTTATGACTCGGCCGGCAACGCCTTGGCCGGAATCAGCGGCATGAACTTCTCGATCACCTCGCTGATCACCGCGATCAACACCTATGCGAGCACGCACGACGCCAGCGCGCTGGACGCCATGTTCTACAACAGCACGGCGAGCTTCAGCGGGATCGGCAGCAAGCAGTCGGCGGACGAAGTCGACCAGTCGACCGGCGACACGTTCGTCGCCGGCAAGAACAACGACTTCTTCAACGGCCTCGCCAGTCCGCTCGATGGCATCTCGGTCGGCGGCGGCGGCGATACGGTCGACTATTCGCATACGCCGGGGCCCAGTGGCGTGAACATCAATCTGGCCACCACAACCGCGCAGAATACCGGCGGTTCGGGAGCCGACACTCTGGTCAACATCGAGAATCTCCGCGGCTCGAACTTCGACGATCAACTCACGGGCAACAGCCTCAACAACGTCCTGGAGGGCGGCGCCGGCAACGACGTCATTGATGGTGGTGGAGGCGGCAGCGACACGGCGAGCTACCAGCACGCAACGGCCGGCGTGACCGTGAGCCTGGCGCTGCAGAACGTGCAGCAGAACACCGTTGGAGCCGGCCTCGATACATTGAAGAACATCAGCAATCTGACCGGCTCGGGTCACGACGACACCTTGACCGGCGATGGCAATGCCAACGTGCTGACCGGCGGCCAGGGCAACGACAGCCTGACCGGCGGCGGCGGCAACGACACCTTCGTGTTCGCGAAGAATGACGGCAACGACACCATCACCGATTTCACCATCGGCCAGGACCAGATTCAGCTGAACGGCTTCTTCACCAGCCCCACCGATCCGGCCTTCCAGTCGTTCCTGACGACCCTCCAGGCGGCCGCAAATGGCGTTCACACGATCAGCGACAGCCACCTTCTGGGCGTCCAGATCACGCTCACCAATGTGAACGTGAATCAGCTTCACGCCAGCGATTTCATCGTCCACAACTGAGCGGAAGATTTCGCAAGGGACGACAGCACGTGGCGATCGTTCGCACGGGCCGGCTCGAGCCGCCGCCACAGCCCCACGCCGCGATCCGGCAGATGCTGCGCGAGGGCCGCAACAACGAGGCCGTCGCCCGGCTCAAGGACATCCTCGCGGCGGCGCCCGGCGACGTGCCGGCGCGCGAGCTGATGTTCGACGCCCAGTTCCAGCGCAGGAACTGGGCCGAGGCGTTGTCCGAGCTCCAGGTGCTCCTGCAGGCCAGGCCGGACGTGCTGCGCTACCGCGTCTTCGAGGTGTCGACGCTGTCCAACGGGAAGCGGTACGAGGACGCGGCCGCCAGGGCCAGGGCCTATCTGGCCGCGCATGGCGAGAACATCTCGGTGCTGAACGCCCTGAAGGTGTCCTGTTTCGGCCTCGGCCGGATTGACGAGGCGGTGCGCTGCGGCCAGCGGGTGCTGGAGCTGCACGACGCCGAGGCTTGGCGCCGGTCGAGCGGCCGGCGGCTTTCGCCGTCGGCGGGCCGCGCCGGCAAGAGCATCATCGCGTTCTCGCTCTGGGGCCGCCACGCCGCCTACAACTACGGCGCGCTGATCAATCTGGCGCTGGCCGCGAAGGTCTATCCCGGCTGGACCTGCCGCTACTATGTCGGCGCGGACGTTCCGGGCGCGATTGTCGATCATCTGGTGAAGGGCGGCGCCGAGGTGCTGCACCCCGACGCGTTTCCCGGCGTGCCGATGCTCTATGCGCGCTTCCTGCCGCTCGACGATCCCACCGTCGCGCGGTTCCTGTCGCGCGATTGCGATTCACGGCTGAACGACGCCGAGGCCGGGCTGGTCGCCGAATGGGAGAAAAGCGGTGCGCCGTTCCATGTGATCCGCGATCACGTGCTGCACACCGAGCCGATCATGGGCCAGCTCTGGGGCGGCCGCGCCGACTGCGGCGTCGACATCCGCGCGCTGATCGAGGAGCTGTCGAGCAGCAAGTACGGCTACGATCAGCTCATGCTGGCTTTCAAGCTCTGGCCGATCATCCGAAACCACGCGCTGGTGCACGACCGGCACTACACGCTCGCCGGCGTGAACACCGTGCCGATTACTCACGAGAACCTCGGCGCCGGCTATCAGAACCTCGCCAGCATTCGCAAGGAGATCGACCGGCTCGGCATCGCGCCGGTCGTCGGGCTGGATGAGGGCGCCGTGTGGCAGTGAGGCCGTGACGCGGGCGCGTCAGCGGCAGCAGCGGCACTGCATCGCAAAGGCGACGCGTTCTTCCTCGGTCATCTTCTCGTGCTCCGGCGCGGGCGCCTGGGGCTGCGCAGCCGCCGGGAATGGGATGATGATCTCGCTGATCGGCTCGTCGTGCGGCAGGCCCTGCTGCTTCATCTCGGCCCGGCGTGCGTTGGTCGCCGCGATGTCGAGCTTCAAGGAATCGGCGACGAACACCGCGCCGTAGTTCTTTTCGGCGGATTCCCGGGTGATGTAGCCGCAGCGCACGTCGTGTTCGAGCGACGCCAGATCGCGCTCCAGCGGCGTACCGTAGCCGCCGCCGCCGCCCGAGCGCAGAATGTAGGCGTCGCCCGGCTGCAGCACCTGGTTCATTGCCTTGCCGCTCGGAAACTGCGTCTCGTCGTCCTTGCCGAAGCGGTGCAGCGCCACGGCGTTGCCCGAGCCCGACATGCCGCCGAACAGGCCCCAGGGCTTGCAGCGCACCCGCTCCATCAGCGAGCTGAAACGGATCGGGTGCCGCGCCTGCACCACCTGCTCGGTGCCCAGGCCTCCCCGGTAACGTCCGGCGCCGCCGGAATCCGGCCGCAGGCAATAGCGCTCGACCAGGAGCGGATATTTCGCCTCGACCTGCTCGGAGGGGCCGTTGTGGGTATCGCCATCGTTCATGGCGATCACGGCATTGCGGCCGTCGCTGTTGTGCTTTGCGCCCCAGCCGCCGCCAATGAGTCCGCCGAGATAGATGTAGAAGCTGTCGTCCTTCGGCCGCCGTCCGTTGATGCGGCCCACGCAAAGGTCGGCGTGGTGACCCGCGATCACCTGCCCAGGCAGGGCCGGCGCCAGCGCCTTGAAGATCGTGTCGACGATGGTCATCGGGTAGGTCATCCACATCCGCATCGCGGCGGGCTTCACGGCGCTGACCACGCGGCCCGGCGGCAGCACGATATCGAGCGCGCGGAATTGCCCCTCGTTGATCGGCAGGTCGAGCGCCGAGGTGAGGCACTTGAACGCCACCTGACAACAGGAGAAACCCGCGGTCTTGCCGGAGTTGTAGAAGCCCTGCACCTGGTTCGACACGCCGGAGAGATCGACGGTCATGCGCTCACCCTTGATCTCGACACGCACCTTGATCGGCACGCGTTGGCCGACGTTGATGCCGTCGTCGTCCATGAAGGACTCGGCTTCGTAGACGCCGTCCGGCATGGCGCGGACGCGGGCGCGGGCCGCGGCCTCGCTTTGGTCCATGATCGCGTCGATGCCGTTCAGCACGTCATCGCGGCCGTATTTGCGGACCATCTCGGCGAAGCGCCGCTCGCCGGTCTTCACCGCCGCGAGCTGGGCACGGAAATCTCCCATCGCGCGCTCGGGCAGGCGGACGTTCATCTTGATCAGGTCGATCAATTCCTCGTTCGGCACGCCCTTCCGATAGATCTTGACGATGGGCATCTGCAGCCCCTCGGAATAGATGTCGGTGGTGCCCTCGACGATGGTTCCGCCGACATCCGGCCAGTGCGCCATGCAGCACGAGAAGCCGACCAGCTCGCCGTCGTGAAACACCGGCGCCGTGAAGGTCATGTGATTGAGATGCGAGCCGGTGATATAGGCGTCGTTGGTGAGCAGGATATCGCCCGGCTCGATGTTCTCGGCGCCGTAGTGCTCGAGCTTGGCCTTCACGGTCTCGCTCATGCCGCGGATGAACATCGGCAGGCCGAGCCCGATCGACACGATGTTGCCGCGCGCGTCGAACACGCCGACCGTGAAGTCGAGGGCCTCGTAGATGATCATGTTGTAGGCCGTGCGCATGAGGTTGATCTTCATCTCCTCGGTCACGGCGACGAGGCTGTTGCGCACGATTTCGGTGATGACCGGATCGGCCGCCTTCTTGGCGGTGGGCTTGCCGGCCGGAGCCGTCTTGGTGATGTCGTCCATGATCAGCCTCTCCGCAGCGTGATGACCAGATCGCCGAACGCGTCGACCTCGACGCTGTCGCCGGGATGCACGACCGTGGTCGAGGCATGCTCCTCGATCAGCGCCGGGCCCGCGATTCTGTTGCCGGCCTTCAAGGCCGGGCGATCATAAGTGGGGGTGTCGACGAAGCCGGTGCTGGCGAAATACACCGGCCGCTTGCCGCGGAACGCCTCGGCGTCGGGCTCCGCGCCGCCCTTGGCGATGTGCTCGAACGGCGGCTTGCGGAGCTGGCCGATCACGGCGCTGCGCAGGCTGACGATCTCGGCCTTCTCGTGTGCGACCGAGAAGCCATAGCGGGTCTGGTGCACGGCATCGAACAGCGCCTTGATGCCGGCGCGGTCGTGCTTCTGGAACAACTCCGTCGGCAGCTCGACCGTCACGGCGTGCTCCTGGCCGACATAGCGCATGTCGGCCGAGCGCCGCAGCTCGACGCCGATCAGGCTCTGGCCGCGGCCGACGGTGTCGCGGCCCTGCCGCTCCATCTCGGCGAAGATCGTCTCCATCTCCGGGAATGACGCATCGGCGAGTGGCTTGAACCAGGTGTTGACGAAGTCGCGGCGCAGATCCGCCACTAGCATGCCGCAGGCCGAGAAATGCCCCGGCGCGCGCGGGATGATCACGGTGCCGATCGACAGCTCGCGGCCGACGGCGGCCGCATGCAGCGGCCCCGCGCCGCCGTAGGCGACCAGCGCGAAGTCCGCGGCATCGAGCCCGCGCTCGGTGGTCACCCAGCGCACGACGTGGGCCATTTTTGTCGTGGCGATCCTTAAGATTCCCTCGGCCGCCTTGACTGGATCGAGGCCCAAGGGACCGGCGACTTTTTCGGCCATGGCTTTCTTCGCGGCTTCGAGATCGAGCGGCATTTCGCCACCCAGAAAAC
>CAKZHN010000379.1 GCA_936924235.1 uncultured Rhodoplanes sp.
CCGAGATCATTGCGCAGCACGTAGAGCAGCGGCGTGTCCAAATCGGCCGTCACCCTGTGCACCGTGCCGTTCACCTTGAGGCTGACAGACATAGCTCCGCTTCCGCGCTAAAGGGCGGAGCTTCTGCTTCCATGGAAGCAGAAGCTGTTGATCAGTAGGGGTAACCCTGAAGCCTTGGCGTCCCAGGCTTCCACTCAGGCAGCCGGGCGTAGTTATCGCCAATCGGCATCTTGACGTTCGGCAGACTCTTTTCGTCGAGGACTGTGTCCTCCGGGATCACCTTGTTCAGAAAGAGCAGGTAGGCCGTCAGCGCGTAGACCTCATCGGGGGTCAGAGTCCCCTCTCTCCCGAGAGGCATGCCGCGGCGGATGTAATCCCACACGGTCGTCGCAAACGGCGAGCGCAGCGGCAGGATGCGCTCCCGTTTCCAGATGGGAAGATCCTGGCTTGTCTTCGAATTCAACCTGGGTCCCACGCCCCCTGTGGCCTCTACGCCATGGCAGACGATGCACCCCTGAAGCTCAAAGACCTTTGCTCCTTCCTTGGGGGTGCCGTGGCCCGGCGGGAGTTCCTCGCCGGTGTGACCGACGTTGATATCCCTGGCGCGGATTTCTTCTGCGGACGTAGCGCGCCCCAACCCATAGATTGGCGCCGACTGCGCCAACGCGGGGCTGACCAGGACGGGACTGATGAGGACGGGGGTGCCCAGGAGCAACGCAATCGCCGCAAGCCTAAGCGAGCCCATTGGTCACCTTTCCGTCCTTGGCGATCTTCCACGGCATGACGCTGTTGTTGAGCCCTGGCACGTTTCCGACGGGCTTATTGAAGAACTTGGCGATCTGCTGCAGCGTCGGTTGCTGCTGCCCGATCTCGTCGGTGCAGCGAGACAGAATCTCGGTCTCGGTGCCATCCCAATTCCACTGATAAGCGAATCGGACGTGCGCCATGCGTTGTGGAGTCATCTTGAGCTCGGCGGGATTCCACTTCTTCCCGCCATCGGTGGAGACCTCCACGGTCTTGATGGCGCCGCCGCCGGACCAGGCCAGCCCGGAGATCTCATAGGTTCCCTTGCCGGGCAGTTGCTGCGTACCGGATGGGTACGTGATGACCGACTTCGGTCCGATCTGGTAGCCGAGGGCTGCCTCTTCGTCCTTCTCCCTGAGATGCCCGTAGTCGCTGTAGTTCATGTAATACCGGTCGACGACCTTGATGCGCCGCAGAAACTTCGTATTCAGAATGCCTTCGAAGCCGGGCACGATGACCCTCAATGGAAACCCTTGCTGCGGCCGCAGCGGCTCGCCGTTCTGGCCGTAGGCGATGATGATGTCGTCCATCGCTTTGGCGATCGGCATGCTCGAGGCGCCCTTCACTTCCTCGGCGCCTTCAGCGACGAACCAGGTCGCGCTGCCTTTCAGGCCGCACTCCTTGAGAAGCGTAGAGAGCAGCACGCCGGTCCATTCGGAGCAGCTGGTCATCCCGTGCGATTCCTGCACGGTCCTGTGTTTCGCAGTGTGCCGGTTTCCCGCGCATTCGAGGAAATGCAACCGGCTGACTGATGGGAAGCGCTTCAAGTCTTCCATGGTGAAGGTCAGCGGCCGATCCACCAGGCCGTGGATCATCAAAGTGTGCTGCTTAGGATCGATGTCCGGAAGGAAGGACTGGCGGGTCGTCGCGATATAGTGGAGCGACGACGGCGTGATGTTGCCAACCTGATCCTGGATCGGCGAGGCCACGTGGAACACCTTCCCGAACTCGTCGGGCGAAGCCTTGCTGCCCATCGGGTGCGGTATGCGCACCGAGGTCACGAAATGAGAGCGCTCGCCGTAGGCAATCATCTCCTTGGTATACGGGTTCATCGGATAAGCGTTTTCGCTGCCCGATCCCGGGGCCATCGAGTGGTCGTGCTCTTGTGCGTGGACCGGTACGCCCAAGGCCACCCCACCGGCCAACACCGCGCCGCTCCGGAGGAGGTTCCTGCGGGTGGTTCGTTTGGAATCCATCGATTCCTCCCTTTGAGATCGACCCCACCGGGTCTGTTCTTCGGAAAATGGCTTGTCGACGAAATCACGTCTCCGCGGCGGAATCATACGCCGCCTTGCTAAATCTGGCCAGTGTGCTCACGGGGGACTTGGAGATCTGGAAGCGCCAACTCGCCGCCCTTGACCTGACCGATCTTTTGTACCGGCGATGTGAGAGGCCTTATTGCTATGCACAAATCAAAATTTATGAATTGAAATCTTTTCGGCAATCACGTTCGCTGAAACCACTCGGTGGGCACGCTTCGCTTTGCCCGCCCTGCAGCCCGACGCCTCATTCATTTCCAACAAAACTTTTCGTCCGCCTCGTTCTTGCGGCGCGTCGCGGCGAACTGCTCGGCGAATTTCGGATCGTCGAAACGCGCGCGCTCTCGCTCGGCGGCCGCCTTCTGCTCGGAAATCGACTTCACCATGTTCGCCCGGCGGTCGCCATCCTTGCCCGTCAGTTGCGACATCAACAGCACGCTGTAGGGATGCTGCTCGGCCCATTCGATGGCCTTGAGGTTCGCGGCGTGCTGCTTGGCGCGATCGCAGAACGCGTAGCCGTTGATCGCCGGACCCGCCAGCACGGCGAAGGTCTTCGCCGCCTCGACCGGCGCAATCAGCCCGGACATGCGGATGTCGATGACATCCTCCAGCGTGATGGTGCGAGCTTTCGCGGCATAGAACCAGAACACCGCGTCATCGCGCAGCCCCACGTCGTAGAGCCGGATCGCCAGCACCATCATGGCCATCGGCGTCACGACCCGCGGATCGGCCTCGATCAGATCGCGGGTCTTGACGATATCGTCCTGCTTCATCGAGGCAAGGAGATCGTCGAAGGTGCGGCCGACCGCGACGCGCGGCGCCGTCTCGGGCGTCCGTCCCGCTTCATAATAAGGCTCGACGTGGATCGCGATCCGGCGGACCGGCTCGGCCGCGGACGCGGCTTGAACGGCGAGCGCGCCGGCCAGGATCGCGGCAGCGGTCGTCAGGACACGCATCGGAAATCCGGCCAGGCTCAGCTCCGCGGCGCAAACCGCTCGTCGACACTTTCCCATTTGTCGTAGCCGACCACCTTCTTGTAGTCCTCGAAATCCATGCCGTCGTTGCGGCGGGCGAATTTCCCGGACTTCATGTCGAGCAGCACGGTCTCGATCGCCTTCGCGGCGTGCATCACCGTGTCGAGGCCGAGCACCGCGCAGTTGAAGCCGAGCTCACCGAGCTCATCCATGCTCAGGATCGGCGTGTGCCCGCCCATCAACGGATTGCAGATCTGCGGCACATCGAATTCCTTGCCGATCCGCTTCAGCTCGTCGATGCTGCGCGGCGCCTCGATGAAGATGCCGTCGGCGCCGGCCTTGATGTAACGCTCGGCCCGCCGCATCGCCTCGTCGAGGTCGTAGACCGCCCGCGCGTCGGTGCGCGCTAGGATCCAGGTCTCCTTGTTGAGCCGCTCCGAGCAGGCCGCACGGATTTTTGCTTCCGCGATCTCGGTCGGCACCACCTTCTTGCCGACCATATGGCCGCAGCGCTTCGGCCACTGCTGGTCCTCGATCAGGATCGCGCTGACGCCCATGCGCTCGTAGCTCTGCACGGTGTGCACCACGTTCTTGACGTCGCCATAGCCGTCGTCACCGTCGACGAACACCGGTAGATCGCAGGCCGCCATAATGTCGCGCACACAGGCCGCGATCTCGCCGAAGCCCTTGAGCCCCACGTCGGGCACGCCGTAACGCGCGCCGACCGCCGGAAAGCCGCCGATGAAATAGGTGTCGAAGCCGAGCTTCTGGATGATCCGCGCGCTCAGCGCGTCATGGGCGCCGGGCACGACCAGGAAGCGCTTGTCCTTGACGGCCTTGTCGATGATCTGGCGGAAGCTGGTCGGCATGGAGAACTCCGGCATTGCGAATGGATGCGGCCGGATTGAAGCGCAGTTTGTCCGACAAGACCAGCGTTAAGCCGCCGGCGCGTTTAGCTGCTCGCGCAGATGATCCATGAAACGGCGCGCGGGCTCCGGCAGCGGATCGTGGAACGCACAGCGCAATTCGAAGCTGTCGAGCGGCCGCCCGCTGACCGACAGCCGCACCAAGGAGCCGGCGCGGAGATCGTCCTGCACGGTGCAAAGCGCGATGCAGGCAACGCCTGCGCCGTGGCGGGCCAGCTCGCGCACCATGCCGAAGTCCTGCACCTCCATGGCGATGCTGCGGCGGTTGATGCCGATACGCTTCATCAGCCGGTCGGTCATGTCGAAATAGGTCGAGCTGCGCAGGCCGGTCACGAAGGACGCAGCCGCAAGATCGGCGACGGTGACCGAAGGCTTCCGGGCCAGCGGATGATGCGGCGAAACCACGAGCGCCATGGGCTCGTGACCGAGCACCACGCTGTCGAGACCCGCGACCGCACCGAGCGATGGGAAAAGACCTAAGCTCACGGTCCGTGCGCGCACCAGCGCCACCACATCCTCGACCGTGCCGGTGTGGGTGACGAAGCGAATGCCCGGGCTGCGCCTGGCAAACGACGCGAGCAGCGCCGGCAGCCGGTATTGGCCATATTCGCGATGCACGGCGAGCGACATGACCTCCTGCGTGGGCCGCAAGTCATCGAGCTGCTGGGCGGCCTCCTCACCGCATCGCAACACCTCCAGCGCCATCGAATAAACCGCCTCGCCGGCCTTGGTGAGCCGCGGCCGCGCGCCGCGCTTGCGCTCGAACAGCGAGTGTCCGGCCTGGTGCTCCAGCGCCCGCACATGAGCGCCGACCGACGGCTGGGAGATGTCGAGCCGCATCGCGGCACGATTGAACCCGCCCTCCTCGACCACGGCCTTGAACACGGACAAACGGCGGGCACTGGCGGAGATCATTTGAAAATTATAGTCAAATGGCTACAAGCGTAAAGCCGAACAGCCGGTTGCTTTCGCACCCCTGCGACCGCAGTTTTCGCCGACGCGGCCCAGACCGCGGGTTTTGTGGGAGGAAGCAGGCGTGATCTTCGTCGCGGTCGACATCGGCGGCACATTCACCGACCTGATCGGGTTCGATGACGAGGCCCAGGCCTTCGTGCAGGCCAAGAGCCTGACGACGCCGTCGGAGCTCACCCAGGGCGTCATCAACTGCATCCGCGAAAGCGGGCTCGATGCCGGGAAGATCGACGAGCTGATCCACGGCTCGACCACCGCGATCAACACGCTGATCGAAAGGAAGGGCGCCAAGACCGGCCTGATCGTCACGCGCGGCACCCGCGACGTCTACATCATCGGCCGCGGCAACCGGCCCGAGGCGTACAATCTGTTCTTTCACCGGCACAAGCCGCTGGTGTCGCGCCGCATGACCCAGGAGGTCGACGAACGCGTTCTCGCATCCGGAAAGGTCTACGAGCCGCTGAAGAAGGCGAGCCTCGCCGCGGCCTGCAAGGAACTCAAAGCCGAGGGCGTCGAGGCGGTCGCGGTTTGCTTCCTCCACGCCTACGCCAATCCGGACCACGAGCGCGCCGCGGGCGCTGCCATCAAGAAGGCGATGCCTGACGCGTATCTGTCGCTGTCGCACGATATCCTTCGCGAGTATCGCGAGTTCGAGCGGATGTCGACGACGGTCGTGAACGCCTATATCGGCCCGAAGGTCGGCGGCTATGTGAAGAGCCTGAAGTCGAGCCTCGGCCACGTCGGATTCAAGGGCGATCTCTCGATCATGCGCTCGAACGGCGGCGTGATGACGCCGGAGATCGCGACCGAGCGGCCGGTTGCGATGATGGAATCCGGCCCGGTCGGCGGCATCATCGCCTCGGCGCAGGTCGGCTTGGCGCTCGGCCATTCCAACGTCATCTCGTTCGACATGGGCGGCACCACCGCGAAGGCCAGTCTCATTCGCGAGGGCGAGCCGACACTCGCACCGGGCTATTACGTCGGCGGCTACGCCAGCGGCCATCCGGTGATGCTGCCGATGATCGACGTGGTCGAAGTCGGCGCGGGCGGCGGCTCGATCGCCTGGCTCGACGACGTCGGCGCGCTGAAGGTCGGCCCGCAAAGCGCCGGCGCCGATCCCGGCCCGATCTGCTATCGCGGCGGCGGCACCGAGCCGACCATCACCGACGCCAACGTGGTGCTCGGACGGCTCGATCCGGACAACTTCCTCGGCGGCACCATGAAGCTCGATGCCGAGGGCGCGAAGCGCGGCATCAAGCAGAAGATCGCCGATCCGCTGAAGCTCGACACCGTTGCTGCTGCCCAGGCCATCGTCGAGATTGCGATCTCGAAGATGTCGCTTGCGGTGCGCGAGGTGTCGGTCGCCAAGGGCTACGACCCGCGCGATTTCGCTCTCGTCGCTTCCGGCGGCGCAGGCCCGCTGCATGTCTGCGCCATCGCGCGCGAGCTGTTCATCCCGACCGTGATCGTGCCGCTGTTCCCGTCGCACTTCTCGGCGCTCGGCATGCTGCTCGCTGACGAGCGCCACGACTTCACGCGGACGGTCTATTCGGACCTGGCCAAGGTCGACTTCGGCAAGCTCGTCAAAATCCACGACGAAATGGTGGCCGAAGCCAAGGCCGGCCTGCGCCACGGCAAGGACGCGCAATATCAGGTGAGCCTCGACATCCGCTACATGGGCCAGGAGTTCACGCTGTCGGTGCCGGTCGGGCTCGACCAGCTCAAGCGCGCCGACCGCGAGGGCATCCGCGTGGCTTTCGACAAGCTCTACGAGCATCGCTACGCGCATCACTCGCCCGAGGAGCCGGTCGAGATGGTCAACATCCGATTGGGCGCGATCGGCAAGCGGCCGAAGCTGAAGTTTCCGGGTCTCGGCGCTGCGGGCGCCGCAACGCCCGCGGCCGAACGCCCGGTCTATTTCTCCTCGGCGGCGAAGCCCCTGCCCGCGAAAATCTACCGCCGCGAGACGCTCAGCGCCGGAGCGACCATCGCGGGCCCTGCCCTCGTCCAGGAACACGGCACCACCACGGTGCTGTTCGAGAACGACAGCTGCCGCGTCGCCGACACCGGCGAACTCATCATCTCGGTCGGAGGCGCGCGATGAAGCTCGACACAGTCACGCTCGAAGTCATCCGCAATGCGCTGCCCGCCGTCGCCAACGAGATGGCGGCCGACCTGCAGCGCACCTCCTACAACATGATGATCTACGAGGTGCGCGACTACTGCACGGCGCTCCTCGGCCTCCAGGGCGAGCTCATCTCGCAGAACGTCGGCGGCGTGTCGCACTTCGTGGCTGACCTGGGCGTGCTCGTCACCGACGGGCTCAATCGCTACGGCCGCGACGGCTTCAAACCGGGCGACGTGATCATCACCAACCATCAGGCGGTGGCCGGCCAGCATCTCAACAACGTTGTCATCTACATGCCCTATTTCTACAAGGGCGAGCTCCTGATGTTCCTGATGGTACGCGCGCACTGGATCGACGTGGGCGGTACCTCGACCGGCTTCGGCGCCGGCGCGACCGTCGCCGATCCGTGGCTCGAAGGCCTGCAGCTCGATCAGCTCAAGATCTACGAGGAAGGCAAGCTCAACGACACGCTCTATCGCGTCATCAAGGATAACATCCGCTTTCCGGAATCCTCGCTGGGCGACATGAAATCGCAGATGGCGGCGTGCCGTCTGGCCGCGCGCCGCCTCGACGAGCTGTTCGATAAATACGGCCGCGAGACGCTCTTGGCCGCCATCGACCACATCTTCGACGAGACCGAGCAGAAGTGCCGCAACGTCGTCTCGCAGCTCCCCGACGGCGTCTACGAAGCGTCCGCGTCGATCGACGACGACGGCGTCCTCAAGGGCGAAGAGGTGCCGATCCACGTCAAGGTCACGGTCAAGGGCGGCGCCATGACCATCGACCTGTCCGGCTGCTCGCCGGAGCGCAAGGCCGGGATCAACTCGCGCACCTATGCGGGCGCGCGCGTCGCCTACAAAGCGCTGACCGGTCCGCTCGATCCCGTCAATGAAGGCTCGTTCCGCGCACTCAAGGTCATCATTCCCGAAGGCAACATCATGATGGCGCGCTTCCCCGCCCCGATGGCGGGCTGGAGCGGCATCGTGCCGACCGTCGTCGACGCCATCGTCATGGCGCTCGGCAAGGCGATGCCCGATCGCGTGCCGGCCGGACACCACGCGCTGCTCGGCGGCGCGGTGGTGTTTTTCGGCACGCATCCGGAGACCAAGCGCCGCTTCGTCGTGCAGAGCATCGAAGGCGGCGGCTGGGGCGGAAGGCCGTTCGAGGACGGCGAGTCCGGCACCGTCTCGGTGTGCCAGGGCGACGTTCGCAACGGCTCGATCGAGGGCATCGAGCTGAAATGCCCCGTGGTGGTGCAGAGCCGGGCGCTGCGCATCGACTCCTGCGGCGCCGGAAAATTCCGCGGCGGCCTCGGCATCGACATGCAGGTGAAGAACCTCGTCGAGGGCAAATGGAATTTCGAGATGCCGCGGCGGAGCAAGCGCCCGCCGTGGGGCATCGAAGGCGGCACGCCGGGCGAGCCTGGCGGCTACCTCCTCAAGCGCCCCGGCGAAAAGAGCTTCACCATGATGGGCGGTTTTCATATTCCGGTGGTGATCGGCTCGGAAGCGATCGTGCGCACCGGCGGCGGCGGCGGCTGGGGCGATCCGTTCGACCGCCCGGCCGAGGTGGTCGCCAATGACGTGGCCGAGGGGCTCATCTCGGCGGCGGCGGCGCGGAAGCTCTATGGCGTCGCGGTCCGTGGCGACATGTCGCTGGATGAAAAGGCCACGCAGAAACTGCGAACCCGGGTAGGATCGGCGAAGAAGAAACCGGCGGCCGGGAAAGCCGGGGCCAGGACACCTGGGGCGAGGAAGGCCAAGAGGAGATCGCGGTGACGCTGACCGCCGGACGCCGAAGCCTTGTTGCTGTCGCGGCTCTCGCGCTGTGCCTCGTTCACGGCACGGCGCAGGCCGACACCAAGCTTCGCGTCGGCAAGGCGCAGCCCAACCAGTTCGCCTTCGTGCCCGCCGACATCGGCGTCGAGACCGGCATCTTCAAGAAGCACGGCCTCGACGTCGAGACCAGCGCGTTCGGCGGCGACGCCAAGATGATGCAGGCGCTGACCGCCGACGGCATCGATATCGCGCTCGGAGGCGGGCCGGCGTTCGCCACCATCGTCAAGGGCGCGCCGATGAAGGCGGTCGCGGCGCTCGCCAACCAGCCCAACACCATCCTGATGGTGGTGCTGAAGGACGGCCCGATCAAATCGGCCGCCGACCTCAAGGACAAGAAGGTCAGCGTCTCGACCGCCGGCTCGCTGACCTACTGGCTGACCATGCAGCTGTCGCGCTCGCAAGGCTGGGGCACCGGCGGCATCAACATCGTGCCGCTCGGCGCCGCACAGGCGCAGATCGCGGCGCTGAAAACCCACCAGATCGACGGCGTCACCACCGACAGCGTCACGGTCTACAAGATGGTCGAGGACGGCTCTGGCCGCATCCTGGTCAAGTTCGGCGACAGCGTGAAGGACTTCCACGTCCACGTCATCTACGCCAGCAACAAGCTGATCCAGTCCAATCCCGAGGCGCTGAAAGCCTTCCTGGCCGGCTGGCTCGAGACCATCCGCTTCATGCGCGACAACAAGGACAAGTCGATCGCGCTCGCCGCCAAGCTGACCGACACCTCGCCCGCGGTCGCAGCCTTCGGCTACAACGACACCATGCCGATCTTCAGCAACACCGGGCATTTCGAGCCCAAGGCGCTCGACGTCCTCGCCACCTCCTTCGTCGACACCAAGCTTTTGCCGGAAAAGCCCGACATGTCGAAGCTCCTCACCGAAGCGTATCTGCCGAAATGACCACAGGAGACGTCGCGGTCAGGGTCAGGGACGTCTCGCACCACTTCGGCGAGCCGGGCGACAAGCAGCATGTGCGCGCGCTGCTCGACACCTCGCTCGACATCCAGCGCGGCGAGCTCCTCTGCCTGATCGGCCCGAGCGGCTGCGGCAAGAGCACGCTGCTCAACATGATCGGTGGCCTGCTAGAGCCCTCCAGCGGCACCGTCGAGGTCGCCGGCAAGCCGGTTCGCGGGCCGCTGCCGCGCGACATTGCGTTCGTGTTCCAGGAAAACGCGCTGTTTCCTTGGTGCACGGTGATCGAGAACGTCAAGCTCGGCATGGTGTTCCAGGGCGTCGCCAAGTCCGAGCAGGACGCGCGCGCCAGAAAGTCCATCGAGGCCGTCGGCCTCAAGGACTTCATGAACCACTACCCGGCGCAGCTGTCCGGCGGCATGCGCCAGCGCGCCGCGCTTGCCCGCGCGCTGAGTCTCGAGACCGACATCATCCTGATGGATGAGCCGTTCGGTGCGCTCGACGAGCAGACCCGCATGATCCTCGGCGAGGACCTCTCGGTGCTGCTCGCCGCGACCGGCAAGACCATCGTGTTCGTCACCCATTCGCTCGGCGAGGCCGTCTATCTCGCCGACCGCGTCGCGGTGTTCTCGGCGCGGCCCGGCCGCATCAAGGAGATCATCGCGGTCAACGAGCCGCATCCGCGCAAGCCCTCGTTCGTGACGACCGAAAAATTCTCGGACCTCCGCAACACGCTCTACGGATTGCTGCACGAGGAAATCCGCAAGGCCGTCGAGCAGTCCGCCAACGTGGGTCCCGCGCTGTGAGCCCGCGGCGGGAGCTTCGTTCGAAGCTCGCGAGCCGCGCCGTGCAGGTCGGCTTCGTCGGCGCGATCATCCTGCTCTGGTATCTCGGCACGAATTATTGGGGCATCAGCCCGGTCCTCCTGCCCAACCCGGTGAAGGTCTGGGCCGAGCTTCGCGATGTTCTGGGAAGCGGCGAGTTCTGGCCCGATCTCCGCGTCACGCTGACCGAGCTGGCCACGGCCTTCGCGATCTCCTGCACCGGCGGCGTCACGATCGGCTACCTGATCAGCCGCTCGCCCTATTTCATCAAGGTGTTCGAGCCGCTGCTCGCCGGCATCTATTCGGTACCGATCATCCTGTTCCTGCCGCTTTACGTGCTGTTCTTCGGGCTTGGCCCGGGCTCGAAGATCGCGATCGGCACCACCATCAGCTTCTTTCCAATCGTGCTCAACACCATCGCGGGCTTCGGCTATGTCGACAAGATCTTCGTCACCGCGGCCCGCTCGATGGGCGCGTCGAACCTGCAGATGTTCTGGCACGTGCTGCTGCCGGCCGCGCTGCCCGTGATCCTCACCGGACTCCGCATCGGCTTCACGGTCGCGCTCCTCTCGATCCTCGGCAGCGAGACCATCGCATCGCTCCAGGGGCTGGGCCACCGCATCGTGCAGCTTGCCGAAGGCATGGAGACGGCGCGGATGTTCGCCTACATCGCCTTCGCGGTGGTGATCGCGGCCTGCCTCAACGCCACCGTCAGCGGCATCGAACGGCGGTCGAAGCGATGACCGCGCGGCAGCTCAAGCACTTCTTCCTCCGCCGGCCGGGGCTCGCGCGCCTCGGCGTCATCCTCGCGCTGTTCCTCCTCTGGGAGGCCGCGGCGCGATGGTGGATCGACAAGATGTTCCTGAGCCCGCCGTCGAAGGTGATCACTTCGCTCGGCGCGCTGTTTGCGACCAACAAGCTGCCGGCGGCGCTGCAGATCACGTTCTTCGAGCTGACCGTCGCCTTTGCGCTGTCGGTCGTGATCGGCATGGCTGTCGGCCTTGCGGTCGGGCTGTCGCGCTTCGGCCACCGCAGCTTCATGCCGATCATCCTTTTGCTCTACGGCATCCCGCAGATCACCATCCTGCCGCTGTTCATCCTCTATTTCGGCATCGGCGCCGCTTCGAAGATCGCCTTCGGCGTCACCCACGGCATCTTCCCGATCATCGTGACCATCGTCGCCGGCGTGCAGAACATCAAGCCGATCCTGATGACGGCCGCGCGCTCGATGGACGCGAGCCGCTGGCAGATCTTCCGCTGGGTGATCTTCCCGCACATGATCCCGAGCTTCTTTGCCGGCATGCGGCTCGGCATGACCGGCGTGCTGCTCGGCGTGCTGCTCGCCGAGCTTTACGTCTCCACCACCGGCATCGGCTATTTCACGCAGCTCTTCACGCAGAACTTCGATCCGACCAAACTTCTTGGATTGATCTCGGTGCTCGCCGCCATGGCGATCGTGCTGAACGAGATCGTGCGTCGCGCCGAGGTGCATTTCGGCCGCTGGCGGATGGATTAGCTGCAACTGCATCGACACGGGTGATGCCGTCCCTCCCCGCCAGGGGGAGAGAAACCGCACTGCGCCAGCGCGGCCTCGATTTTCTGATTCACATGTCAAACAGCGGACGTGACTCATCGGCCCCGCACAAAGTGCGGCGCTGGGGCGGCGCCTTCTCTTCT
>CAKZHN010000380.1 GCA_936924235.1 uncultured Rhodoplanes sp.
GTCGGCACGCCCTGGATCTCCACGCCGAACATCACACTCTCGGCGATGCTCCGCCACGGCAGCAGCAGGTCTTTTTGCAGCATGAAGGCGACGTGCGCGTTCGGGCCTTCGACCTTCTCGCCGTCGACGAAAGCCTGGCCCTCGCTTGGCGCGGCGAGCCCCGAGCCGATGTTGAGCAAGGTCGATTTGCCGCAGCCCGACGGCCCGATCAGCGACACCACCTCGCCGTCGCGCACGGCGATGTTGACGTGCTCGACAGCCGTCATGGTCTGGCCGCCGTCCTGCCGGAAGCGCATCGTCACGTTGCGATATTCGAGACGGATCAAGTCAGGCATCGAATACTTTCAACTGCAAATATCTCGTCGCCGCCCCGCATTGGCTTTTCTCGTTGGCTCGTCCGCTGGCCTGCTTCATGCATATTCCAGACCATGGATGTTGAGTATAGTGGCAAACAATGCGTTCGCCGATACTGCATCGAGCGAGCCGTGTTTGCCGAGGGGAGAATGTGATGCGTCAAACCAAATTTTCGCGCCGTCAGGTCGTGACAGCCGGCGCCGCGCTTGGTGCGGGCCTGTTGGCCGCTCCGGCCGTGCGCGCGCAGTCGCTGGAGAAGCTCACCTATCTGTTCCCGGCGCCGCCGGTGCTGCCGGCCTTCGGACCGATCCGATTGGCGCAGGGCCGGGGCTACTTTAAGGAAGCGGGCTTCGACGTCGAGTTCGCGGTCGGCCGCGGCGGCGTCGACGTCGCCAAGCAGGTCGGCGCCGGCAATGCGCCGCTCGGCGGCATCGTCGCCGACGCGCCGATCATGGTGCGCGGCAACGGCGTGCCGGTGAAGATCGTCTGTCTGTTCGGCGGCAGGGGCTTCATGCAGCTCGTGGTGCGCGAGGATTCCGGGATCGAGAAGCCCGCTGACCTCAAGGGCAAGACCATCAGCACCATGTCCTACCAGGACACGACCTTCTATGCGCTGCTCGGCCTGATGGCGAGCGCGGGGCTGACGCAGAACGATGTCGACGTGCAGCAGGTCGGCCCGACCGGCGTCTGGCAGTTCGTCGCCGAAGGCAAGGCGCAGGGCATGGCCGGCGTGCCGGACTGGATTCCGCCGATCACTGCGACCGGCGTGAAGGTCCGCGTCATTCCGACCGAGCAGTATTTCCCGCACATGGGGCAGGCGATCGCGGCGTCGGACGACATGATCAAGCAGAAGCCCGAGATGATCCGCAAATTCGTGCGCGCTTCGCTGCGCGGCATGAAGGACATCATGGACAATCCGGACAAGACCGCCGAGGAGTTCGCGGCCATCGTGCCGGAGTGGAAGGGCAAAGAAGGCGCGGTGAAGTTCGCCTTCAACATGTACGCGAAGGATGTCTATCCCGGACAGCCGACGCTCGGCGAGGTCAATGCCGACCGTCTCGCCAAGCTTCAGGACTTCTATCTGGAGAAGGGCTTCATCCAGAAGAAGACGCCGGTGGCTGAGCTCTACACTAACGAATTCGTCAAATAGCGCTCGGCCCAGCCGCTATCGCTGGAACGGATACAGCATCTGCTTCCAGTAGCCGCGCGGCACGGGATGGCCCTGCACGCCATAGCCGCTGGGCCATTTGCCGTCGGGCAGGTGATAGGTGCCGAACAGACGGTCGAGGAACGGAAAGTGGACCGCAAAGTTCACGTCCACGGCTTCGTCCTCGATGCCATGATGCCAGTGGTGGTAGCGCGGCCCAACCAGGATCTTCTCCAGGAAGCCGAAGTTGGTGCCGACGTTGGCGTGGACGAACGTCGAATAGACGTAGACCAGCAGCGCATAGGCCTGGATCGCTGACGCGTCGAAGCCGACCAGCAGCGCCGGCGTCGCCGTCACGGCGCGCAGCACGATGATTTCCAGAAAGTGCATCCGGGCGCCGGCGATCCAATCCATGCTCTTGGCCGAATGATGCACGGCATGGAAGCGCCACAGCGCCGGCACGCGATGGAACGCGCGGTGCAGCCAGTATTGCGCGAAGTCCGTCATCAGCATGATGGCGAGAAGCTGTACGATCCAGGGCAGGTTCTGCGCCCAGGTCCGGACCGTGCCGATGTCGTGGACGCTGCTGACGAAGTTCGACGGCGCAAACGTCAGATAGGTCAGGATCTGGATGAACAGCGATGACACCAGGTAATAGAACAGGTCTTCGCGCCATTCCGCGCGCAGCACCACCTGCTCCTTGTGCCGGGGCACGATCCGTTCGATCGGGATGAACAGCGCGCCCGTGAACAGCACATTGATGATGAAGAAGTCGAGGCCGACGAAGAGCCCGCCAAGCTGATAGTCCTGGTGCGACGGTAGGCTGCCGACCATGGTGGCCAGCAGCGTCACCGCCATGGCGGCCGTGCCCAGCGTCTTGTCCTTGCGCAGCATCAGGCTGAGGCAGGCCAGCGCAAAGCCCGCGAACAGGACGAAATAGAGCAGTGGCTTGAACAGCCCGCTGGTGTGGATGGCGGCAAGCTCCGGCATCCGCGTCAGCGACGGATTGCGCAGCACGATCACCATCAAGAGGCCGACGACGCCGGCCAGGATCCCGATCGTGCCCGACAGCCAGCCCGAGCCGAACGGCCGCTCCACGCGCGGCGTCTCGAGCTCTGAACCGATCTTGGCAAGAATTCTTTTCGTGTACATCGCGTGCCCCCGAATGGCCGTGCCGGCGAATCGCGCTGTTCAGCCTCGCCCCTTTAGCCTTGGTCGCACCAGCGCGGCAAACGGTTCGGGCGAGGGCCGACAATCAGCCAAGGGTCTAGCAGATCGCTGTTAATGCGCCGTTAGGTGGATAACGGAGCCCAAAATCTCAGGAAAATCCAACGCTTCCGGTGTCTCGACCTGCGGATGTCCGGAACCAAACCGGATTCCTGGAATTATCGGCTGACAGGTTCCGACACACTTTCTCCGGGAGTCAGCGATGGCGAAGAAGAGCATCATCTCCACAGCAGGTAAAACGATCAGCGGTGCCGCGGGCAGCGCGGCATCGGCCGCGACCAATATGGCGGCGGGGGCGGCCCTGGTTGCGACCGGCGCGGCGCGAAAGGCGGTCCGTGGCGCGCGGCGGCTGTTGCCGAACGTGCCAAAGAAGCGGCGCGCTGCCGCGAAGCGCAAGGTGAAGGCTGCGGTCCGCCGGACCCGCAAGGCCGCGACTTCGGCCCGTCGCAGCGCCGCGGCCAGGACCCGCTCGGCTCGCAAGGTGGTTCGCTCGGTGGCGCGCAAGGCGTCACGATCGACGGCGAGCCGGCGCAAGAAGCGGTAACGCCGGATCGCATCGTTGCCGCCGCCGCGGCATGCGCCGGAAGGGCTACCTTTGGCCCGGTAAACCCCTAACATGCCGCGATGACCAAGCGGCATGTCGAGATCATCGGAGCGGGTTTTGCCGGACTGACGGCGGCCTGCGCATTTGCGCAGCGCGGCTGGAGCGTGCGGGTGCATGAGCGGGCTGACCGGCTGCGCCCCACCGGCGCGGGCATCTACATCTACGAAAACGGCTTGCGGGTGCTGGAGGCGGTCGGCGCCTATGAGGCCGCGGTCCACGGTGCGCCCTTTGCCCATACGCGGGAAGTCCGCGACGACCAGAATCGCACGCTGTCCACCCATCGCTGGCAGGGCAGCCGCGTGTTCTCGATCGTGCGGCAGACTATCATCAATGCGCTGGGCGAGGCTGCGACGAAATCCGGCGCCGAGATCGTTTTCAACTCGCAGGCGGTGGCGGCGAGCAGCGCCGGGGAGGTGACGCTCGCGGACGGCAAGCGACTCAAGGCCGATCTCGTGATCGGCGCCGACGGCGTCAACTCCAAGGTGCGCGACAGCCTGGGCCTGACCGATGTCCGAAAGCCGCTGGTCGACGGTTGCACGCGGTTGCTCATTCCGAAGATCGCCGAGGAGCTGGGGCAGGAGGGCGCGACCACGATCGAATACTGGTCCGGCAGCCGACGTCTGCTTTACACGCCGTGCAGTCCGACCGAGGTCTATATCGCGCTGGTGATGCTCGACTCCGATGTGGTCGCGAAGGCCGTCCCGGTCGACCAGGAGGCGTGGACGCGCTGGTTCCCGCATCTTAAGCCGCTGATCGAGCGCCTCAGCGACCAGGGCCGCTACGACCGCTTCGAATACATCCGGCTCAAGCGCTGGTCGGCGGGGCGCGTGGCGATCATCGGCGATGCGGCGCATGCGCTGCCGCCGAACATCGGGCAGGGCGGCGGCTGCTCGATGATGAACGCGCTGTCGATGGCGGTCTATCTCGACAAGGAGCCCGACATGGCCAAGGCGCTGGAGGCCTGGGAGCGCGCCGAACGGCCGCTCACCGAGCACACCCAGCGGATTTCGCTGATGCTCGGCTGGCCGGCCACCTGGCCGCCGTTCCTGCGCGCCGCGGCGCTGTCGTTTGCCGGCAAGTCGAAATGGATGGTGCGGCAGCGGACCAAGACCGCGTTGCACCGGCCGACGGGCACCTGACGGCGGACGTTGCCCGTCGAGATCAGAATGGCTGCGTGATTCCGTCCAGCGATGCGTCGCAGTTCAGCAGATCGACGCGCTTCCAGGCGATGCGGATGGCGCCCTCGATCTGCACCAGCCGGTGCCAGGCCGTACCGGTGAACAGGCGCTGCTGCTCGCGCCGGTATTCGATCATGATGAACTTGGAGCGGATCGTCGCCGCGCGGCCCTCGGAATCCTCGATGGTGACGTTGCCGACCATCCGGCTCGTCCGGGAGCGCGGCTCCTGCGAATACATCCGCGGGCTCGCGAGCCTGCGAATGCGGGTCTCGAGCAGCCGCCGGTCGTCGTAGATCAGCGACACCGTGTCGTGCGGGTTCGCCTGGCCGGGCTCGGTCGGCACCCAGTACCAGCAGTCGAGCGTGAACAGCGCCAGCCATTCGTCGAACTTGGCTTCGTCGAGGAGGCGCGCCTCGTGCAGCACGAACTGCTCGCAGCGGTGGATGTCGAGCGCCTGCTCGGCGCGCGGCGTCCGGCCGCGCAACGGCGTCACGCGCCGCCGGCTGGGCGCCGCGATTTTCGGTCGAGGCGTTCGCTTTTTCGCCATGGCGATCCAGTGATTTACGAGGCGGCTTGCGCCAGGTCGGCGTTCTGGCCGTGGCCACCATTCATGTAGCCAACCCAGGCGTCGAGCATGTTGCGGATGTAGACTTCGCTGGTCGAGTTGACGCCCTTGCGGCCGCCATGCGTATCAGGCTGGTCGCTCTGATAGCCGCGTCCGATCTGGAGCCATTTCGCGCCATCGCTGGAGAGGCCCATGTCGATCCGGTTGTAGATCTCCAGGTCGTCGGTCAGGACCAGCGAGCCGGTGCCGTTGACGATGTTGGCGAAGGCCACGGTGTTGCGGAACATCTGCTCCGGCGCGCCCTTCAGCTTGAAATTATAGGTGTGCACCACCGTGCGGTTCACCGCGATGGGATGTACCACGCGAAGCTGCTGGAATTGGCTCATCAGCGACACGTTCGGATAGATGTTAGAATTCCAGCGGCGCACTTCGAGGATGCGCTTGGCTTCTTCCTTGCCCTTTTTCTGCTCCAGCGCCGCGATGTATTCGCGGAACACCGGGTCCTTCAGGGCGGCGACGAGCTTGGAATCGTCGTGATAGTCGCCGAGATAGCTGTGGCCGTTGGGATAGGTCCAGATGCCGACCTGGGATTCCCAGAAGCTGTAGGGCGCGCCGTTCTGGCGCATCTGGCGGATCGCGATCTCGCCGGTGCCGTCGGAATGTGCGTCGTCCGACTGCGCCTGTGACGCCTCGATCGACGAGCGGTGCACGAACAGCGGATGCGCGGCGTCACACAGATTCTCGAAATAGACCTTCCAGTTGGCGTCATAGCCGTGCTTGAACACGCCGCCGGCCAGCTCGATCTCGCCGTCCGGCGCGCGGTCGACCAGGTCGTCGAGCGACGTCGTCATGTGGCCGAGCGATTCTTCGAGATCCGGCCCATCCTCGGCTTCCGTCGCGAACACGAAGCCGCGGTAGCTTTTCACCCGCGCCACGGCGTTCATCGCCACTTTGGGATTCTTGGCGTTGAAATCCGTCGGATAGCCGTGGTTGAGCGGCACGCCCTTGATGCGGCCGTTGAGATGATAGGTCCAGCCGTGATAGCAGCAGGTGAATTCCGGCGCGTTGCCCTTCTCGGTCGCCACCACCATCGCGCCGCGATGGGCGCACTGGTTATGGATCACGTGAATGCGGCCTTCCTCGTCGCGCACCATGAGGATCGGACGGCGGCCCATCTGAGTCGCGAAATAGTCGCCCGGATTCTTGATCTGGCTTTCGTGGCCGATATAGACCCAGGCGCGGCCGAAGATGTGGTTCATCTCCAGCTCGAAGATTCCTGGATCTGTATAGATCCGGCGGTGGACGCGGCCCGGCCTGATAAAACGCGAAAAATCTCGGCTCATGCCATAGCGTAACGCAGCGAAACACCGCGAACAAGGAGCCCGCGGTGACCGCCAAGCGGCTGGTTAAGCCGGGTGGTTAATCAGCCCAATTCCTGCGCACGCGCGAGGCTCGCGATCATCGAGACGCGCAAAAGATAGTCGCGTGTGCGCGCCGGATCGGCCGCGATGGCGCGGAGGCTTTCGCCGAGTTCCTCGCCGCTGGATTCCAGGTTCTTCTTGTTCTGGATGGTGTACTTCTGGATGTATTCGAGCGTCACCAGACGGCGTTGCTGGTCGAAGCGGTCGAGCTCGGTCTGAGGCGAACGGCCATGCCAGACCGCAGCGAGCCGTTCGGCCAGATTGACCGCGTCATGGATGCCACCGTTCATGCCCATGCCGCCGAGCGGATTGTTGATATGGGCGGCGTCGCCGATCAGCACGGCGCGGCCGAGCCGGAAGGTTTTCGCGACGCGCTGATGCACCTTGTAAAGCGTAGTGTGTGCGATCTCGTAGCTCGAGATGCCGGGCACCACGCCTGCCATCAGCGACTGCGCGAAATCTTCCGTCTGCACACGTTCGTCGCTGGCGTCCTCGTTGACCAGGAACATCGCCCGCCACAGACCGGGAATCTGCAGCAGGAAGTACCAACGCTGCGGATCGGCCACATAGCTCACCGACGACAGGCCCGGGATCACGCTGAAAAAGTCGAACGGCGTCGAGATCACCAGCAGCCGGTCCGCCCAGGTGAAGCCCTCGAACTCGATGCCGAGCGAGCGGCGCACCGTGCTGCTCGCGCCGTCGGCGCCGATCAAATAGCGGCCGCGCTGCGTCTCGCCGCTTTCTTCCAGTGTCACGCCGACGCCCGAGTTGTCCTGGCTCACGCCGACAACGCGGCTGTTGAACCGCATCTCGAAGTTGGGATGGCCGCGCATCTGGTCGAACAGGATGCGGGTCAGCTTCGACTGCTCGCTCTGCACCCGGTACGGATGCTTGGTCGAGTCCGCGATCGCCGCGAAATTGAACTCGGCCAGAAGGCCGTGCTTTTTCGTGCGGTACTGAAAGGTCGGCGCCTTCAGCCCCTGCGCTATCAGCGGCGCGGCCGCGCCGAGCGCATCCAGCATGTCGAGCGTCGGCGGATGGAACGTCGACGCGCGCGATTCGGTCGAAAGGTCCGCGCCTTCCTCGAACACCGTCACCGGCACACCCGCGTGAGCCAGATGCGCCGCGGCGACGAGCCCCACCGGGCCCGCGCCGGCAATCAAGACACGATCGTTACTCAAGTTGCTTCCTAGTCGATTTTCGGGATGCCCGCTTTGGTGATGATATCGCGGTACTTGATGATTTCTTCATGCAGGAATTTCTTGGACTCATCGAGCGGCATCATCATCACCTCGGCGCCGGCCGACTCAAAGCCCTGCTTGACCTGCGGATCGTTCAGCGCCGCCATCATCTCCTTGTTGATCCGCTCCAGGATCGGCTTCGGCGTGCCCGCCGGTGCGAGCAGGGCGAACCAGCCGTTGACCTTGTACTGCGGCAGGCCGGCTTCGGTCGTGGTCGGCACGTCGGGCAACGTCGGAATCCGCTTGTCGCCTGCGACTGCGAGCGGAATCGCGCCCTTGGCCTGCAGAGGCCCGGCGATGTTCGGATACCACTGGAAGCCGAGCGGCACTGTGCCGGCGATCAGATCGGGACCGTACTGGGCAATGTTGCGATAGGGCACGTGCGTCATCTTCACGCCGGTAACCTGGGAAAAATACTCGCCGGCGAGGTGCTGCGAGCTGCCGTTGCCGACCGAACCGAAGTTCAGCCCCGGGTTGGCCTTGGCATATTCGATGAAGTCCTTCAGCGTCCGCGGCGGCAAGGTCTTGCTCACCGCGACAATGATGGTGAAGCCCGCGAACGGCGAGATCATCTCGAGGTCCTTCTCGGGATCGTAGCCGAGCGACTTGTACAGCGAGAGATTCGCCGCAACCGGCCCGGAGCCGCCGCCGACCCAGGTATAGCCATCAGGCGTCGAGCGCGCGCCCTGCAGCGTGCCGGAATTGCCGCCGGCGCCAGGCCGGTTCTCGACCACGATCGGCTGCCCCATGTTCGTCGACATCTTGTTGAGCATGATGCGGCTGACCACGTCGCTGGCGCTGCCGCCGGCGAACGGGATGATCACCGTGATGGTGCGGGTCGGATATTGCTGCGCGGTGGCGGCGCCGCCGAATGCTACGGTCAGCGCTAGCGTCGCGCAGAAAGCAGCGGCCCATTTCAGTTGTGCGTTTTTCATTTTGTTGCCCTTCATCGTCCTTGGGTTTCACGATCCCTTGAATTTCGCCGGACGCTTGGCATGGAAGGCTTCGACGCCTTCCTTGAAGTCGTCCGATTGCCGCAGCCGGCTGTAGCAGTGGCCTTCGAGCTCGATCGCGGTGGTGAGCATCGAGTCTTCGGTGTCGTTGAGGAGTTTCTTGGCGGTGCGCTGGGCGAGCGGCGAGAACGCGCGAAGCTCGTCGACCAGTGCGTCGGTCGCGGCCTCGAGCTTGCCGTCCGGAACACATTCGGTGGCGATGCCCCAGTCGTAGGCCTGCTTCGCCGGAATGCGCCGCGAGCGCATCACGATGTCCTTCGTGCGCGTGATGCCGACGATCTTCTGCAGGCGCGCCGAGCCGCCGGAGCCGGGAATCTGGCCGAGTCTCTGCTCAGGCAGCGCATAAAAGCCGGTTTCTGACACGATGCGGAAGTCGCAGGCGAGCGAAATCTCGAAGCCCACCCCGAAGCAGAAGCCGCGATTGGCCACGATCACCGGCTTCGAGCAACGCGCCGGCGCCGCGATATTCCAGGCGAGCTTGGAGACCGTCTCCGGAGTCGCCTCCATGAAGCCCTTGATATTGCCGCCCGACGAGAAATGCTCGCCGATCGCGCGCAGTACGATGACCCGCACCCGCGCATCCTCGTCGAGATGCTCGAACACCATGCGCAGCTGGTCGCGCTGCGGCATCGACACCACGTTGAGCGGCGGCCGATCGAGGATGATGTCGGCGCGTTCGCGCGCCTCGTCGATCTCGACGCGGAAGCCGTCGAGCTTGGCGAGGCGGGGGTCGTTGAAGCTTGCAGATGAACTCATGCAGCGGTTCCTTGCGGGCGCGGCGCGCTTTTTTCGGTCTGGTAATCGCCCGCCACGAGCATCCGGCGCAAGAGCTTTCCGACCGGCGATTTGGGGATAGCCTCAACAAAGACATAGCGGCGGGGGCGCTTAAAATTGGCGAGCCCCGAGGTGCGGCAGAATTCGTCGAGCGCGCGCTCGTCGACCGCGGCGTTCCGCTTGATGAAGGCCGTGACGATTTTGCCCCAGCGCTCGTCGGGTAGCCCCACCACAGCCACCTCCGAGACCGCCTCGTGCAGCGACAGGCAGCTTTCGATCTCGACCGGCGAGACGTTCTCGCCTCCGGTGATGATCATGTCGTCGACGCGGCCGGTGACGAACAGGTCGCCGTCGGCATCGAAATAGCCGGTGTCGCCGGTGAAATACCAACCATGGCGGATCGCTTTCGCGTCGGCCTCGGGCCGCCGCCAGTAGCCTTCGAAGGACTCGTCGCCTTGCAGTAGCGCGATGATCTCACCTTCCTCGCCGGGCTTGGCGCTCTCGTCCGGCGACGATGCGCCGAGCTTTACGACGCGGACCATCTGGTTGATGCCGGCGCGTCCGGCCGAGCCGGGCTTCAGCGGCGCCTTCTGGTCGATCGTGAACGTGTAGATTTCGGACGAGCCGTAGTGATTGACGAACAGCTCCGGCTTGAACGCGGCGGTCAGCTCCTTCAGCAGGCCATCGGTCATCGAGGCGCCGGCAAAGCCGAGCTTGGTGACAGACGAAACATCGCTGTCCTTGAAGCGCGGGTGATGCACCAGGTCGTGATAGAGCGTCGGCACCAGGTAGAGATTGGTGACCTTCTCCTTTTCGATCAGTTCCAGCGCGCGAACGATGTCGAAGCGTGGCAGGCAGACGAAAGCGCCGCCAATGAGCGACATCGCGAGCAGCGAGCGCACCCCCATGGTGTGATAGAGCGGCATGACGCCGAGCGTCCGCTCGCGGTTGCGGTAGAGGTTCTGCGCCACCTGAGCCAGCGCCGCGGCGCGCTCGGCGCGCTGGCGGCGCGGCACGCCCTTGGGCTTGGCGGTGGTGCCTGACGTATAGAGCATCACCGACCAGGCGTCGGCACCAACCCGCGGCAGCACGACGTCGCCGCCCGAGGCCACGAAGGTCTCGAAGGTGTAGTCTGCTGCAAGCCCCACCGCGATCCGCGGCACCGTGCCTGCAAGCTTCGAGGCCTTCACGGCCTCGGCCGAGACGCCTTCATAGACCAGCGCCTTGGCGTCGGCATTCTCCAGGCAGAAATCCAGCTCGTCCGCGGTGCAGCGCCAGTTCAGCGGTGTGATGATGATGCCGGCGAACTGGCAGGCCCAATGAATGGTCGCAGCCTGCCAGTTGTTCTGCAGCACGGTGACGAGATGGTCGCCCGGCTTGAGCTTCAGCGCGTCGAAAGCGCGGACCAGCGCCGAAATGCGGCGGTACCACTCCGCATAGGTGAAGCGCACGCCGCCGTCGACGATGGCGAGCGCGTTGGGATCGCGCGCCACGCTGCCGAGGAAACTCGTGCCAAGGTCGAGCATAGGGATGCGGATAGGCTTGTTTCGTATTCCGAAAGCTCAGGTGTTCCTTAGCCCCAAGTATTCTTGAGGGCCAAGGGATGATACACCTCCATCCCATGTCCAAGCACGATATGCCACCCCCGGAGGCCCTGCGCAGCAACACGCCGCAACCGGTCCGTACGATGCGTGATTGGCTCGACCATCTTGCGGCGCGCGACCGGCTCGCGGTGCTGAAGCCCAACACCCGCCTGAAATTCGAAGTCGCGGCCTATGCCAAGCGGCTCGACGGGCTCCGCGCCACAGTGTTTCCGAAGCCTGACGGCCATCCGATCCCGGTGGTCTCGGGGCTGGTTTCGGACCGCGGCTGGATGGCCGAGGCCATGGGCGTCGATCCCTCCGAGGTGCTTCCCCATTTCCAACGCGCGGCCGAAAATCCGGTGCCGTGGCAGGAGGTCGCATCCGCGCCGGCGCAGGAGGTCGTGCACCGTCAGGAAAAAGGGCCGCTCGATCTCGCCAGGATCCTGCCGCTGCCGACCCACAACGAGCACGACGGCGGGCCCTACATTGCGGCCGGCATCATGATCGTGCGCAATCCGAAAACCGGAAAGCAGAACGTCTCGATCCACCGCTGCCAGCTCACCGGACCCAATCGTTTGGGCGTGCTGGTGCTGCCGCGGCACACCTTTACTTTCCAGCGTATGGCCGAAGAGGCGGGCCAGCCGCTCGATGCTGCGATCGTGGTCGGCGTCGATCCGCTGACGCTGCTCGCCTCGCAGGCCATCGTGCCGCTCGATCACGACGAGCTCGAGATCGCCGGCGCCTTGCAGGGACGGCCGCTGCCGGTGGTGAAGTGCGTCGCGAGCGACATCCGCGTGCCCGCCGAAGCCGAGATCGTGATCGAGGGCCGCTTCCTGCCGAACGTGCGCGAGCCTGAAGGACCGTTCGGCGAATTCCCGCAATACTACGGCGAGCGCGCGCCGCGCGAGGTGATGGAGATCGTCGCGGTCACCCATCGCAAGGATGCGATCTTCCACACCATCGTCGGCGGCGGGCTCGAACACCAGTTGCTCGGCGCGATCCCGAAGGAAGCGACGCTGCTCACGCATCTGCGCCGGAATTTCTCCAACGTGCTCGACGTGCATCTGTCGCCCGGCGGCGTGATGCGCTTCCATCTCTTTGTGAAGATCAGGAAGACCCAGGAGGGGCAGGGCAAGAACGTTATCCTCGGCGCCTTCGCGGGTTACTTCGATCTGAAGCACGTGATCGTGGTCGACGAGGATGTCGACATTCACAA
>CAKZHN010000381.1 GCA_936924235.1 uncultured Rhodoplanes sp.
TCCATGAGCAGGTTGTGCACGGTGAGCTCGAGCTCGTGGTGCGCGACGACGAGAGCAACCCGGCCAAGGGCGTGGTTGCGGCGCGCGAGCTGGTGCAGCGCGAGAAGGTGGCTGCGCTGTTCGGCGGCCTCGACACGCCGGTGTCGATCGCCATCGTGCCGTTCGCCAACCAGAGCAAGGTGCCGTTCATGGGCGTCTGGGCGGCGGGCACGCCGATCACCCGCAACGGCGCGGCCGAGAACTACGTGTTCCGCGTCTCTGCCGTGGACGTGCTGGTCGACAAGGCCCTGGTCGATTACGCGGTGAAGAAATACAGCGCCAAGAAGCCCGGGATGATCCTGATCAACAACCCCTGGGGCGAGTCGAACGAGGCCGGCCTCAAAGCCGCGCTCGCCGACAAGAACATCCCCGCCGCGGGTATCGAGAAGTTCCAGGACGCCGACGTCGACGTGGTGCCGCAGCTCACCCGCTTGAAGGAGGCCGGCGCCGACGTGCTGTTCATGGTGGCGAACGTCGCGCCGTCGTCGCAGGTGGTGAAGTCGCTCGACCGCATGGGCTGGAACGTGCCGATCGTCTCGCACTGGGGTCCGGCCGGCGGCCGCTTCAGCGAGCTCGCCGGCCCAAGCGGCCAGCGCGTGCACTTCATCCAGACCTTCAGCTTCTCGGGCAAGCTTTCGCCCAAGGCCGAAGGCGTGCTGGCCGCGCTGAAGGCGAAGTATCCGGCGATCAAGACGCTGGCGGACGTGACGCCCGCGGTCGGCATCGCCAACGCCTACGACGCGATGCATCTGACGGCGCTCGCGATCGCCAAGGCCGGCTCGACCGAAGGCCCGAAGATCCGCGAGGCGTTCTACGCCATCGACAAGTACGACGGCCTGATCAAGAGCTACAGCAAGCCGTTCACGCCGACCAACCAGGACGCGCTGTCGTCGGACGACTACCTCTTCACCTACTTCAAGGAAGGCGAAATCCTTCCGCTGACCAACTAAGCTCGTTGTCGCAAATGGCGGGACGCAGGTTCGCGCCTGCGTCCCGCTGCTGCATCTGAGGGACCGCGCGCCATGCTGCTGATCTCGGCGATCGTCTCCGGCCTTGCGGTCGGCAGCATGTACGGGCTGATCGCGCTCGGCTTCCACGTCACCTACGTGGTGTCCAACACCGTCAACTTCTCGCAGGGCTCGGCGATGATGCTGGGCGCCGTGCTGGGCTACACCTTCGGCATCCGCTTCGGCTGGCCGCTGCCGCTTGCGGTCGCAATGGCGCTGTTTCTCTGCGCGATCTTTGGACTGGTGATCGAGCGCACCCTGGTGCGACCCTTTGCCGAACGGGGCTCGAACGGCTGGCTGATGGCGACGGTCGCGGGCGGCATCGTGATCGACAACATCGTGCTGTTCACGTTCGGCAAGGAGCCGCGCGCCTTTCCGTCGATCCTGGCGCAGAAGCCGATCGAGCTGTTCGGCACCGGCGTGTTCCCGCTGCAGCTCGTCATCCCGGTGGTCGGGATCGGCATCACCATCGCGCTGCAGCTCGCGTTCAACCACACGCGGCTCGGCAAGGCGCTCCTCGCCGTGGTGCAGAACAAGGACGCGGCGCCGCTGATGGGCATCAACGTGCGGGCCGCGATCGCGTTCTCGTTCGCGCTGTCGACGGCGCTGGCGGGTCTCGCGGGCCTGCTGATCGCGCCGCTGTTCAGCGTGCACTCCGACATGGGCACGCTGTTCGGCATCAAGGCGTTTGCGGTGGCGATCCTGGGCGGCATCAGCTCGGCATCGGGCGTGATGCTGGCGGGCTTTCTCTACGGCCTGATCGAAGCCACCGTCACGGCCTTCGCCGGATCGACCTACACCCAGATCGCGGCCTTCGGCGTGGTGATCCTCGCGCTCGCCGTGATGCCCAACGGCCTCCTCGGCCGCGCCGCGACCAAGAAGGTCTGACGATGAACGGCCGCGCCCTGACACCTTCCGCGATGACGATCACGATCATGGCGCTGACCGCAGCCGCGGCCGCGCTGGTGTTCGCGTCCGAAGGCTACACGCATTTCATCATCGCGCTGGTGGCGCTGACCGCCGTGGTCGGCGTCGGGTTGAACGTGCTGCTCGGCCTCGCCGGCCAGGTGTCGCTCGGCCATGTCGGCTTCTACGCCATCGGCGCGTATACGGCCGCGATCCTCACCGTGAAGGGCGTGAGCTTCTGGCTGGCATTCCCCGCCGCGGGCGTGGTCGCGGGCCTGATCGGCGCGCTCCTCGCGCTGCCGGCGCTGCGCGTCACCGGGCCGTATCTCGCGATGATCACCATCGCGTTCGCGTTCATCGTCCAGCACGGCACCATCGAGTGGAAGGGTCTCACGGGTGGCCAGAACGGCCTGATGGGCCTCGTGCCGCCCGAGCTGTTCGGCAAGGCCTTCGCCGAGCGCGAGATGGCGCTGCTGGCGACGCTGCTCGCCGGGCTCTCGCTCTATCTGTTTCATCGGTTCGCCGGGAGCGCTTGGGGCAAGGCCATGGTGGCGGTGCGCGACAGCGAGACGGCCGCGCGCTCGATCGGGCTCAACCCGGTGACGGTCAAGACCGCGGCGTTCGCGATCTCGGCGGTGTTCGCGGGGCTGGCCGGCGCGATCTTCGCGCCGCTGATGATGTTCGTCGCGCCGGATTCGTTTCCGTTCTCGCAATCGATCCTGTTTCTGCTCGCCGTGATCGTCGGCGGCTCGGGCTGGGTGCTCGGTCCGGTGGTCGGCGCCATCGTCACCGTGATGCTGCCGGAGCTTCTCTCGGGCCTCGCCGAGTACCGGCTGCTGTTCGTCGGCGCGCTGCTGTTGGTGGTGTTGTGGATCGCGCCCGACGGCGTGATCGGGACCATCGCGCGGCGCTTCCGCCGCGGCGATGGTGCGTGGACGGATTCCGACAAATTCGATCTCGCGGCTTTCCTGTCGGATGGCTCCGCGCCACAGCCACTGCAGGTGGAAGGCATCGGCATCTCGTTCGGCGGCATCAAGGCCGCTTCCGGCGTGGGCTTCACGGCGGAGCCCTCCCGCATCACCAGCGTGATCGGGCCGAACGGCGCCGGCAAGACCACCGTGCTTAACATGATCGGTGGCTTCTATCGGCCGGACGCGGGCCGCATCCGGCTCGGCGGCGCCGAGCTCGCCGGCGCACAGGCCTGGCGCATCTCGCGCGCCGGCATCGCGCGCACCTACCAGACCACGCAGCTGTTCGGCGAGATGAGCGTGCTCGACAACGTGCTGGTGGCGCTGCGCCGCGGCCGGCTCGGCAATCCGGTGATGGGCACGGCGAGCGCCGAAGAGCAGCGGACCGCGCAGGCACTGCTGTCCTTCGCCGGCTATCACGGCGCCCTCGCCGTTCCGGCCAACGGCCTGCCCCATGTCGACCGCCGGCTGGTCGAGATCGCGCGAGCGCTCGCCACGCGGCCGCAGGTGCTGCTGCTCGACGAACCTGCCGCGGGCCTGATGCGCGCCGACAAGGCCGAGCTGAGCAAGCTCATCCGCCGCATTGCTGATCTGGGCATCGCCGTCATCCTGGTCGAGCACGACATGGCGATGGTGATGGGCATCTCGGACCACATCGTGGTGCTCGACGCCGGCCAGGTCATCGCGGCCGGCAAGCCCGCCGAGGTGCGCCGCGATCCGCGCGTGCTGAAGGCCTATCTCGGCGGCAGCGAGATGCGTGGGCGTCCGCGCGCTGCGGCCTGGAATGGCCCGCAGGATGCGATCCTGTCGTGCCTGAAGCTCAGCGCCGGCTATGGCGCGGCGCCGGTGCTCGACGAGGTGTCGTTCGAGGTGAAGCCCGGCGAAATGGTGGCGCTGCTCGGCTCAAACGGCGCCGGCAAGTCGACGGCGATGCGCGCCGTCACCGGGCTCCTGCGCCCCGTCACCGGCTCGATCATCGTGGACGACCGGCGCGTCGAGCATGTCGCCGCGCACCGGATCGCGGCGCGCGGCGTCGCGCTGGTGCCGGAGGGCCGCCAGGTGTTCCCCGAGCTGACGGTGCGGGACAACATCCTGCTCGGCGCCCATTCGCGAAAGACCGTCGATCGCGAGGCCGAGCTGGAAGCCATGCTCAAGCGCTTTCCTCGACTCCGCGAGCGGCTGACGAGCCGCGCCGGGCTCTTGTCCGGCGGCGAGCAGCAGATGCTCGCCATCGCCCGTGGGCTGATGGCCCAGCCGCGCATTCTCCTGCTCGACGAGCCGTCGCTGGGGCTCGCGCCCGCGATGATCAACGAATTGTTCGACGTGCTGGCCGAGCTGCGCGATGACGGCGTCACGATCTTGCTCGTGGACCAGATGGCCGCGCTGGCGCTGACCGTCGCCGACCGCGGCTACGTGCTGGAATCCGGCCGCATCGTTCGAAGCGACACCGCCGAGGCGCTGGCGCACGATCCCGCGCTCGAAGCAGCCTATCTGGGACACGCGGAAGCCGCGCAGTAGCCGATGCTCGATCTCGTCCTTCGCAATGCCCGCATCGCCGGCCGCGGCACGGCGAGTTTCGATATCGCCTTCGCGGGCGGCCGCATCGCCGATATCGCGTCGTCGATTGCGGCCGACGCGCCAACCGAAGACCTCGGCGGCCGTCTGGTGACGCCGGGCTTCGTCGATACGCACATCCATCTCGACAAGTCCTGCATCCTCGACCGTTGCCGCTCCGAGCATGGCACCTTGCAGGAGGCGATCGCGCAGGTCGCCGCCGCCAAGCGCGCCTTCACCGAAGATGATGTCTACGAGCGCGGCCGCCGCACGCTGGAGAAGGCCATCGTGCAGGGCACCACCCATATGCGCACCCATGTGGAGGTCGATCCGCGCATCGGGCTGAAAAGCTTTGCGGCGATCCGCCGCCTCAAGCGCGACTATGCCTGGGCGATCGATCTCGAGATCTGCGTGTTCCCGCAGGAGGGCCTGCTCAACGATCCGGGCACCGAGGAGCTGCTGGTCGAAGCATGCCGGTCGGGCGCCGACCTGATCGGCGGCTGCCCCTACACCGACAGCGATCCGCACGGCCAGATCGCGCGCATCTTCGCGATCGCCCGCGACTTCGATCTCGATATCGACTTTCATCTGGATTTCGATCTCGACGCATCGCGGATGAATCTCGAAGAGGTCTGCCGGCAGGCCGAGGCGCATCGTTACGGCGGCCGCGTCGCGGTCGGCCACGTCACCAAGCTGTCGGCGCTGCCGCCGCAGCGGCTCGACGCGATGGCGCAGCGGCTCGCGGCCTCCGGCGTCGCCGTCACGGTGCTGCCCGCGACCGATCTGTTCCTGATGGGCCGCGACCACGACCACAATGTGCCGCGCGGCGTCGCGCCCGCTCATAAGCTTGCCGCGCACGGCGTGACCTGCTCGCTCGCCACCAACAACGTGCTCAACCCGTTCACGCCGTTCGGCGACTGCTCACTGGTGCGGATGGCGAATCTCTACGCCAATGTGGCGCAGGCCGGCAGTGCGCCAGATCTCGCGGCGTGCTTCGATCTGGTTACGCAGCAACCGGCACGGCTGATGAATCTCGACGGCTACGGCATCGCGATCGGCAACCCGGCGGACCTGGTGGTCCTGGACAGCGCCGATCCGGCGATGGCGGTCGCCGAGCTCGCCCAGCCCCTGCGCGGCTTCAAGCGCGGGCGCGCGAGCTTCACCTGCGCGGCCGCGCGGCTGCATCGGCCATAGCGGCCGTTCAGCACTCCGTGCAGGGCGGCGGCGGCGGCGACACGCTGCCGGCCTGATTGGTCTGCGACACGCCCTTGGCGGCGCCGTTGCCGGACGAAAAGATCGACAGATAGCCCAGCGGGTCGGTGCCCGGCGGATGCGTCGGATCCTGCACGATCGTGAACTTGAAGCCGGCCGGCACGTTGCCCTGCGTCGGGATGTTGGCCACGCCGCCGGTCTGACCCTGCTTGCTGTTGAGCAGCCGCATGATGAACCGAAGCGTCGCCTCCGAGATGTGGAACGGCGTCGGGATCGGATCGTTGGGCGAGCCGATCACCGTGGCGAAGCCCGAGCGCAGGTTGACGGTGCTGACGTTGTTGGTGAGCGTGATCTGGCCGAAATGCGAGATCACCAGCTCGCCGTGCAGGCCCGCCAGCGCCGGATCGCGCTGCGCGAGGCTCGGCGGCACCGGCAGCATGAGCGTCACCATGCCGCCGCGGATGCCGAGCGACGCCGACGGCGTGCGGATGGTGGCGCCTGAGTTGTGACTGATGTTGCCGCCGATGTAGCGCAGCACGCCATTGGTGGCGGTCGCCACCATGGTGCCGGACTTCGCCTGCGGATCGTAGACGAACTCGTCGATCACCATGTCGCAGTTGGCGCCCAGGTTGATCGCCGACTGGTCGGGGAACTGGATCTGCGTCGAGCCCGACGCCGAGGTGCGGACGCGCTCCTTGACGAGGACGCCCGAGCCGACCGAGAGCTTGCGCGTGGCGCCGCCGGGCGGCGTGCCGGTCGCCTCCTGATTGACGGCGCCGACCTTGCCGAAGCTTTGCGCCTGCGCGCCGGTCACGGCTGCGGTGGTGGACAGCAGCACGCCGATGAGGCTCGTGACTTGCAGGCTCGTCGCTTGCGATGGTTTCAACCAATCCATGAGCGTGCCCTCAGAACCGCGCCGTCGGTCCGCCCAGGATCGTATAGTTGTCCTGGCGGAAGTTCGGCAGTGTCGAATTGGTCTTGTCGTATTGGAACGTGGCCGAGAGGCCGAGCCATTGGCTGATCGGCGCGTCGAGGATCACGCCGGTCACCCACTGCTTGTCGGTGCGCTTGGTGGTCGGGTCGAGGAACGGATTGGGCGCGTCGAAACCGGTCTGGATGTAACGGCCGAACGGCGACACCGTCCAATAGCGCGGCATCGCCTGCAACGGCGGCGGCACCAGGAACGACAGCGCCGCCTCGCCGACCCACTGGTCGAAGTTCTGGTAGTCGGTCTGGCCCTCGCCGCGCCGGTAATAGCCGCGCGAGTCGAGCCTGATGGTTTCGGTCACGGCGTATTTCGCCGACAAGCCGCCGGTGAACCAGTTGCCGGTGCTGAACTCGTTCAGCTGCGATGCCGCGACGGCGTTGGTCGCGACCGGCGCGTCGATGGCGATGCTGACGTGCCGCCATTCGAAGCCCGGCTCGAACGTCAGCCGCGAATTGGCGGGCAGCGTGAACACCACGCCGGCGCCTCCTGACGCCATGTACTGGCTGCCGCCGACCCAGATGTTGCCGCCGGTGAGATAAGGCTTGACGCTGGCGCCGGGGAACCATGACGACGTGAACGGGATGCGCCAGCCGAAGCTGCCGTCGACCAGGCCGACGTTGAGATCGTCCAGCTTGAACTGCTGCGTCAGGTAGCCGGTGAAGCGCGTCTCGAAACTCGAGCCCAGCGCGTCGTTGAGATCGTAGTCGTGGCTCAGGCCGACCAGGCCGAACCAGTTGCCGTCGGCCTGCTTGGTCGTGGTCGACGGCAGACCGAGCTGCACGCCGCTGAGCGTGATGATGCCGTTCGACGGCGAGAAGTTCGCGTTGCTCTGATAGCGCACGCCGGTCTGCGCAAAGCCCGAGAAGCGGCTCTGCTGGGTCTGGCGATCGGCGTCGGGCAGATAGCCTTCGATGCGCGCCTTGGTCGTGGGATCGAGGCCCGGCGTCGCCAGCGCTTCGTTGAAGTAGCGCTTCGCCATCTCGAACGAGCGCAGCTTGAAGTACAAGGTACCGAGCTCGTACTTCACGTGAGCGAGATTGGGATTGTAATAAAGAATGCGCTCGAGCGCCGCGATCGCTGCTTCATAATCGCCGCGATCGGTCGCGATCTTCACGTATGCAAAGGTGACTTCGTAATTCGTCGGCTCGCGCAGCATCTGCGCATAAAGGCGCTCTTGTTCGTCGCCGGCCTCCTGAGCCAGCGTCGGCTGGACCGAGACGAACAGCACAAAGACAGGCGCGCAGGCGGCAATCAGGCATCGAGCAAAAACGGCTCGAGCCACAATTTCCATACTCGGCATTCCCAACTCCAGCACCCGCCGGAGTCGTAAAAATCACAGGGTCATTGGGTCTGCAAGCGTCGCGCTTCGACTGCGCATCACGAGCCGGATGTTGCGACACGCTGTGTGGCAAGCGCGCATCAGACATCGGTATCCAAATACATGAGCACACGTGTTTGCGGTATTTGGTGCAGGCTGATCATCCATTCGGAGGACAGTCGAGATGACACAAACTGAGACACGCTGAGACATCACGCCGCACTGATTCTTTCACGCGCGTTGGTGCGTGCATACCGCTTCGCGTTTCTCGTCGCCGCGCAGCGATAACAATCAACAGCGCGCGTCGATGCATTTCGAAGAAGCGGCGCGACGAGATCGACACGAGCTGATCGCGTTGCTCATCTCCACCGACTCGATCTCGACACCATTGACATGATCGAACGTCGCCGAGATTTTTTTCACACCAACCGAGGCGCACGACGAACGGGATCCGCTCTCCGAGCGTAGCCGCATGAGCGCTCGCCGAAAGACCGTTGATCGAACGCCGCGCGACCCCCGATGGCGGCACGCGGGCATCCACGCCGCCAATCCGCCGCGATGTTGGGTTGAGCTTGATTTGGCCGGACTTTGCGCTTCGCGCGCCAATATGGCGCCACACGCCGCCATGCCATTCGCTCGGCATGATGCGCCCGCAAGTTGAACTCTATCGAGCTGTGAGCGAATGCAAACAACCGCTTGAACAATCGGCGGGGTGTTGCCCATATCGCCACTCCGATACCGCAACAGATTCTCCAGCTCGCAAATGAGGTGTTCTTGATGGCTTCGATTGAGGTGCGCATCGCCGAGGAGCTCGGCGTCAAGGAGCAACAGGTGCAGGCGACTGTCGAGCTTCTCGACGGCGGCGCAACCGTTCCGTTCATCGCGCGCTATCGCAAGGAAGTCACCGGCTCACTCGACGACACGCAGCTTCGCACGCTGGAGGAACGCCTGCGGTATCTGCGCGAGCTCGAAGAGCGGCGCAAGGTCATCCTCGATTCCATCCGCGAGCAGGGCAAGCTCGACGCCAAGCTCGAAGCGGACATCATGGCGGCCGACAGCAAGGGCCGGCTCGAGGACATCTATCTGCCCTACAAGCCCAAGCGCCGCACCAAGGCCGAGATCGCCAAGGAGGCGGGCCTCGAACCGCTTGCCGATCTGCTGCTGAACGAGCCGCAGAACGTGCCGGCCACGAGCGCCGAGCCGTTCGTGTCGGCAGAGAAGAATGTCGCCGACGCAGCTGCGGCGCTCGAAGGCGCCCGCGCCATCCTGGTCGAGCGCTTCGCCGAGAACGCCGATCTGATCGGGGCGCTGCGCGAGGAGCTGTGGATCAACGGGCGGCTCAAGTCCGACGTGCAGAAGGGCAAGAAGACCGAGGGCGCGAAGTTCAGCGACTATTTCGAGTTTTCCGAAGCATTGAGCAAGATGCCCTCGCATCGCGTGCTGGCGCTGATGCGCGGCGAGCGCGAGGAGGTGCTGGCCCTCAAGGTCGAGCCGGACGACGGCACGGCACAGACCAGCGTCAGCGGCTACGAGCTGCGCATCATGCGCACCTACGGCATCGCCGATCAGGGCCGGCCGGGTGACAAATGGCTCCTCGAAACCGCGCGCTGGGCGTGGCGCACCAAGATCCTGGTCACGCTGTCGCTCGACGTGCGGCTGCGGCTGTGGACCGCCGCCGAGGAGGAAGCGGTGCGCGTGTTCGCCACCAACCTGCGCGACCTGCTGCTCGCGGCGCCGGCCGGCGCGCGCGCGACGCTGGGGCTCGATCCGGGCTTCCGCACCGGCGTGAAGGTCGCGGTGGTGGACGCCACCGGCAAGGTGGTGGACACCACCGCCATCTTCCCGCACGAGCCGCAGCGGCGCTGGGACGAGGCGCTTGCGATCCTCGCGAACCTCGTGCGCAAGCATAACGTCGAGCTGGTCGCGATCGGCAACGGCACCGCCTCCCGCGAGACCGAGAAGCTCGCGACCGAGCTGTTGAAGGGCCTCGCCGATCCCAAGCTGCACAAGGTCGTGGTGTCGGAGGCGGGCGCGTCGGTCTATTCGGCCTCGGCCTATGCGGCCGAGGAACTGCCGGGCCTCGACGTCACGCTGCGCGGCGCGGTGTCGATCGCACGACGCCTGCAGGATCCGCTGGCGGAGCTCGTCAAGATCGACCCGAAGTCGATCGGCGTCGGCCAGTACCAGCACGATCTCAGCGAGTTCAAGCTGTCGCGGTCGCTCGGCGCCGTGGTCGAGGACTGCGTCAACAGCGTCGGCGTCGATCTCAACACCGCGTCGCCGCCATTGCTGGCGCGCGTGTCGGGCATTGGCGAGGCATTGGCGCAGAGCATCGTGACGCATCGCGACACGAATGGTCCTTTCAAGTCGCGCAAGGCGCTGAAGGATGTGCCCCGCCTCGGCCCCAAGGCGTTCGAGCAGTGCGCAGGCTTCCTGCGCATTGCCGGCGGCGACGATCCGCTCGACGCCTCCGCGGTCCATCCGGAGTCCTATCCGGTGGTGCGCCGGATCATCGAGGCGACCAAGAGCGACATCAAAGCGCTGATCGGCAACACGACCACGCTGCGCGGGCTGTCGCCGAAGTCCTTCGCCGACGAGACGTTCGGCCTGCCGACCGTGACCGACATCCTGCGCGAGCTGGAGAAGCCGGGCCGCGATCCGCGGCCGGCCTTCAAGACCGCGGAGTTCAAGGAGGGCGTCGAGACGCTCGACGATCTCAAGCGCGGCATGGTGCTCGAGGGCGTCGTCACCAACGTGGCGGCGTTCGGCGCCTTCGTCGACATCGGCGTGCACCAGGACGGGCTGGTGCATGTCTCGGCCATGGCGAAGACCTTCGTGAAGGACCCCCGCGACGTGGTGAAATCGGGCGACGTCGTGCGCGTGAAGGTGATCGACCTGGACAAGCCGCGCAAGCGCATCAGCCTGTCGCTGCGGCTCGACGACGAGACCAGCACCCAGAAGGCGCGCGCCGCCACCGCCGAGCGCGGCGCGGCCAGGCACAGCACCGCCGGCGCCCCGGCCGGCAAAGCCGGTTCCGCGGGCGGCGGCGGCGCGATGGCCGACGCCCTGCGGCGGGCCGGCTTCGGCGCAGGAAATGCCCGGAATTGAGCCCCGGACGCCGTTGCCGCCCGGATGGCTATCGGCTATCTAGGCGGCAACGCGCCCGTAGCTCAGCTGGATAGAGCGCTGCCCTCCGAAGGCAGAGGTCAGAAGTTCGAATCTTCTCGGGCGCGCCATTTGCGTACAAAACTGGGTCATCGACCTCGGCCCGGGCGCAGGCGAGGAAGGCGGACGGTTGGTTGCGGCGGGCGAACCTCGCGACGTTGTCGAGATCGCAGGCAGCCCTACCGCGCCATATCTGAAAGCCGCACTATAAGATTGGGAGCGGCGCGCGTCCGAAAAATGCGTGATGATTGCGAAAGCCGACATCCGCTGAAGGTTCGAGATGGACCAGGAGCGGATGTCGTCTGGGCGTTGGCCTTTCGCTTCACTTCATGTGTTTACCGAGAAACGCAAGCACCTTCTCGGGGTGACGGCCGAACCAGTTGTAGCCATCCTTGAAGCGTTTGGTCGTGCCCTCGATCCAGTGGAACTCCTTATCGTTGCTGGCCAAGGCATCGAACGTGCCCTGCGCGTCACTCGGATTCTCGATGATCGCGTCGTCTTTCACCTGCCACATCAGGAGAGGGAGCTTGACGTTCGGAGCCCATATCTTGCCCGACATGTCGGCGGCAGCGAAACCGCCGAGCTTCAGAAGCTCCAAGTCGATCAGCTCCTGATACTGCGAAACGCCTTGCGCCGCCGAAATCTTAGCGAAGACCGACGACATGTTCGGCACCAACGGGCTCGCCAGACACTTCACGTTCTCGAACAGCTCGGGATGCTTGGTAATCGCAGCATACTGCGAAACGCCGCCGAGGCACTGGCTGAACAGGGCGACCTTCATCTTGCCGAGGCGCGGATGGGCATCGACAAATTTCTTTACTCCGACGCAATCACGCCATTCCCACTGGCCAACGCCGCAGATGCCGCCGTTCGCCGCGCCGCTCTGCCCGTGATTGCGGAAGTCGTAGGTCAGCACGTTGTAGCCGGCGTCCGTCAGGTGCTTGTACTGGATGACGAAGTCGATCTCGACCGGCTCGACGAAGTTGCTCCATGGCTCGCCCATGTGGCCGGGATAACCGGCGCGGCACATGGGAAGAGCGTGGTTGAAAATGACGAGCTTATAGATCGG